>JAJYOI010000080.1 GCA_021796275.1 Bacteroidota bacterium | reverse complement strand
GTGCGAACACGAGTACGCGAAAGTTTCAAACAAGTTGACGGTGCAGTGGGCGCAGCGATGTCAAAAAGAATTTCACTCCACAGACCCGTTATATGAACACACACAGGCGTTGTTCGGAATAGTACAGGGAAGTGTTTTCAAAGATATTCGAAAAGAAAGTGCGGATGCGCTTACGTCTCTGGAATTCGACGGCTATGCGATCGGCGGATTAGCGGTAGGCGAACCTGTTGAGGCCATGTATGAACTGACGGAATTTTGCGCAGAGTTGCTTCCGGTTGATAAGCCGCGGTATTTGATGGGCGTCGGAACACCGGAGAATTTACTCGAGAGCGTGGAGCGCGGAGTAGATATGTTTGATTGTGTTCTACCAACGCGCAACGGCCGTAATGGCATGGTGTTCACACGCAACGGAAGAATGAATCTTCGCAATGCGCACTATCGTACAGATGAGTCGGCAGTGGACGAAGAATGTGAATGTTATTTGTGTAAAAATTTTTCGCGTGCATATTTGCGGCACCTTTTTTTGGCGAAAGAAATTTTGGCACTTCAGCTTGCTTCATTACACAATCTTACGTTCTACCTCTGGCTTATGAAAGAAGCGCGCAAAAGAATTCTCTTAAATGAATTCTCTTCTTGGAAGAAAGAAACATTAACACGATACAAAGTTCTGTCGTTACTGCATAAATAACACTAATTCTTAACTTAATATTATTCGGAGCTTTTAATTATGAAAGTCATGCTTCTTGCAATGGCACCCGCGCAAAATGGTCAGGGCGGTGGAGATATTTTCGGCACTGTGATCATGTTTGCTCTTATTATTTTTATTTTTTATTTCCTGATTTTGCGGCCTCAGCAAAAGAAACAAAAGCAGCGCCAGAAGTTGTTAGATGCTTTAAAGAAAGGCGATAAAGTGATAACGGCGGGCGGAATTCACGGTACGGTTGTCGGAATAGAAGACAAGACCGTTCTTGTGCAAGTAACAGATACCGTGAAACTCAAAATCGAGAAAGCCTCTGTGTCAGTTGTCAATAAAGTCGGAGAAGTGGAAACGCCGACGACTTAATGAATGAGGATGCGATGAACATATTCAGTTCTATCGAAGATGCGGTTCACGATCTGAAAAACGGACGTATCGTCATCGTTGTAGACGACGAAGACAGAGAAAACGAAGGCGATTTTATAATTCCCGCACAATTTGTTACGCCGGAGGTGATTAACTTTTTCACAAAAGTTGGACGCGGGATCGTTTGCGCTCCGCTGACGCCGCAGCGTGCTCAAGAACTCGGGCTTGATCTGATGGTGGATGCCAACACGAGTCTCCATGAAACACCGTTTACAGTTTCAATTGATTTTGTTCATGGGACCACCACGGGTGTTTCCGCTGCAGACCGTGCGTCAACGGTAAAAGCGCTGATCGATCCTGCAACAAAGCCCAGCGATCTTGCGCGCCCAGGACACATTTTTCCATTAAAAGCTTCCGAAGGCGGAGTTCTGCGGCGTGCCGGACATACGGAAGCTGTCGTTGATCTCTGCAAAATAGCGGGGCTCTATCCTGCAGGTGTGTTGGTAGAAATTATGAGCGAAGATGGCACGATGGCTCGTGTTCCAGAGCTGGAAAAAATTGCGTCAGCACACAAAATGAAGATGATCACGGTGAAAGATTTAATTGAATATCGCATGCACCGGGAAAAACTCGTGAAAAAAGTTGTCAGCACAAATTTGCCGACACGATATGGGACATTTGAAGTTCATCTGTATACTTCTGCCACCGATCAAAAAGAGCACATTGCGTTGGTGAAAGGTGCGATCTCTTCTGAAGTGCCGACGCTTGTTCGTGTTCATTCGGAATGTTTGACGGGAGATGTGTTCGGCTCATTGCGCTGCGACTGCAACGATCAACTGATTGCAGCAATGCGTCGAATCGAAAAGGAAGGAAACGGCGTCGTTTTGTACATGCGGCAGGAAGGACGGGGAATCGGTTTGATGAATAAACTGAAAGCGTACAAGCTGCAAGATGAAGGCAAAGATACCGTTGAAGCGAATGAAGCGCTCGGCTTTCGTGCGGACTTGCGTGATTACGGTATTGGCGCGCAGATTCTCCGCGATTTAGGGGTCAAGAAAATGCGGCTTATGACCAACAATCCGAAAAAAATTGTCGGACTTGATGCCTACGGATTGGAAATTATCGAGCGCGTTCCAATTGAAATCGAAGCGAATAAAGTCAACGAACGCTATCTTAAAACCAAACGCGATAAGCTAGGCCACTTGATTTTGGTTGACAAGAAACAGTCTTTAAAATGAGAAAAGGATCCTCTGCACCTGCAGTAAAAATTTTTTGTGAGCGCCATGGCGCTCTGCGCCACTTGCATCTACTGTAAAAATCATCTATTTTCCTTGTAGTTACTTTAGCCATTGTTCAAATGAACGATGGCTTTTGTTTTTATCAATCACTAATTGTCGCAGCACTATTATGAGCGAAACAAATAACAACGGAATTGTCTATCTCACGCGGGAGCGGCTTGTTGAACTTGAGCACGAACTTCATGAATTGAAGCTGAAAGGGAGGAATGAAATTGCAGCGAAAATCGCTGAGGCGCGTGCCCATGGCGATCTTAGCGAGAATGCAGAATACGATGCGGCGAAGGAAGCCCAGCAGCACTTAGAGCTGAAGATCGCAAAACTGGAGATGACGCTTTCGCGTGCGCGGATTCTTGAAGGTAAAGATTTGCCGAACGATAAAGTGTATATTCTTTCCAATGTAAAGTTAAAAGATCTCAAGACGAAAAAAATTCTGCAATATAAACTTGTTTCTCCGGAAGAAGCAAATTTCGAACAGAACAAAATTTCAGTGACATCGCCGATCGGTAAAGGGCTGATGGGCAAGAAAGTCGGCGAGACAGTTACAATCTCAGTTCCTGCCGGTGTGCTGACGTACGAGATTTTAGAAATATCACGATGACGCTTTTTAAACATTGTGGCGCTGAAACGGGGAGACCATGCCGATAAATCTCGAACTTAAAGCCAGAATTTTATCACGTGTAAAAACGGAAGCAGTCGCACGTTCATTTGCACAGCGGAAAGACGAACTGAAACAAACAGACACCTATTTTCGTGTTTCGCACGGCAGGCTGAAACTTCGGGTTATTAACGGTGCAGAATCCGAATTGATTTTTTATCAACGGAATGAAGGTGGAAAACGCCGCTGGAGTATGTATGAGGTATATCCGATTCAATCTCCGAAGCGCATGAAACGGATGTTGGGCAGCGCCTTGGGCGTTCTTGTCGAGGTGAAAAAGAAACGTACATTGTGGATGTACAAAAATGCCAGGATTCATTTAGATGAAGTTTCCGGCTTGGGACATTTCATCGAGTTCGAAGTCATGGTCATCAAAGGAAAAGCGCAGGCGCTTCGTCTTTACAAAGAATTAGTCGCTCGATTCGACATCCGTGAAAACCAGACGATTGCAGAATCGTATTCCGATTTACTTCTCCACCGCTGACTGTTAATCGCTGAAACAGCATTGCAAACGGGGAGCCATTTTTCTATATTTGTTCAGACTTTACAAGATGAAAAAGGGCCCTTAGCTCAGTTGGTCAGAGCAGTTGACTCATAATCAACGGGTCGCAGGTTCAAGTCCTGCAGGGCCCACATCATTGTTTTTATCACGGCTTCAATGTTCCGCATCAATTGTTCAAAAATCGAAGAGCAATGAAGCAAGACAGACGAGATTTTTTAAAAACTTCCGCAGCCGCGGCTGGCTCAGCGTTATTGATGGGAACATCACCATATAATTTTGATAAACGTAAATTTCCCTCTATGAAATCTGCACGCATGAACTTTTCATTCCGTCCGTACACACTGGAACTTAAACATGTATTCACCGTTGCCGAAATGTCTCGCTCGACGACACCCGTAATGCTCACTGAGATTGAATATGATGGAATCACCGGTTACGGCGAAGCTTCGATGCCGCCGTATTTAGGTGAATCGCAGCAAACCGCCGCTGAATTTCTTTCGAAGGTTGATCTGAGCAAATACGAAAACCCGTTCGACCTTGAAACTATTCTTACCGAAGTTGATGCGATTGCTCCGGGAAATCCTGCGGCGAAAGCTTCTGTTGACATTGCCTTGCATGATCTTATCGGCAAGCTGATGAATCAGCCGTGGTACAATATTTGGGGATTCAACAAAAATAAAACGCCGTACATTTCGTATACCATCGGCATAGATACACCGGACGTTGTGCGTCAGAAAGTGAAGGAAGGGGAAGAATACAAAATTATAAAAGTAAAATTAGGGAAAGATACCGACAAGCAAATGATTGAGACCATCCGTTCTGTAACCGATAAACCGCTAACTGCGGATGCAAATCAAGGATGGAAGGATAGAAACTATGCTGTCGAAATGACGCATTATCTCAAAGAGAAAGGGGTCATTTATCTTGAACAACCGATGCCCAAAGAAGATGTTGAAGGCAATGCATACGTTACAGCGCACAGCCCGATTCCCACTATCGGCGATGAAGGTGTGCAACGACTTGCCGATGTCAGAAAAGCGCAGGGTGTCTATTCCGGCATCAATATTAAATTGATGAAATCTACCGGTATGCGCGAAGCATACAAGATGCTGACTTTAGCACGCGCGCTCGATATGAAAGTGATGATCGGCTGCATGACAGAAACTTCGTGTGCGATCTCAGCCGCCTCGCATTTTTCTCCAATGGTTGATTGGGCAGACCTTGATGGAAATTTATTGATTAAAAACGACGTGTTTACCGGTACAAAAATAGTTGATGGAAAAGTTGCTCTTACCGATAAGCCCGGCATTGGAGGCACGAAATTATAAAATATGTTTGGATGGTGTTATTTTGAAAAAATTTCCGAAGGAGCAATATTCGGGAATTTTTTTTTAAAGTCCGCTGTTTTGAAATGCGGTATGGAAAACGGCAGCATATTTTCAATTCATACTAAGAATCATTTTTTCTCCGAAGCACATACTATGTCGGTGAAAATCCTCTCACTTTTTTCAAATCATTCATGGCAATTACAGTCAGCAATTTGACCAAATTCTATGGCGATGAAAAAGCCATTGACGATATTTCCTTTGAAGTTAAAACAGGTGAAATTCTCGGGTTCCTCGGTCCGAACGGGGCGGGCAAAACGACAACGATGAAAATTATCACCTGTTACATGCCTGCAACTTCCGGCTCTGTCACAGTTGATCATGTAAATATTGCAGACCATTCTCTTGCCGTCCGGAAAAAAATCGGCTACCTGCCGGAACTGAATCCGCTGTATCTCGATATGAATGTTGTGGAATATTTGGAATATGCCGCACAGCTTCATGGCTTGGAAAAATCTCGCATTAATCATCAATTGAAAGAAATGATCGAAGTATGCGGACTTCACGATGTCAAACATAAGGATATCGGCGAACTTTCGAAAGGATACCGTCAGCGCGTTGGCTTGGCTCAAGCGATGATTCACGACCCTGATGTTTTGATCCTTGACGAACCGACAAGCGGGCTTGATCCGAATCAAATAATTGAAATTCGTAATCTCATCCGCCAGCTTGGGCGTGCAAAGACGGTGATTCTTTCAACACATATTCTGCCTGAAGTTCAGGCAACATGCGACCGCGTCGTGATTATCAATGAAGGGAAAATAGTTGCCGATGGAACACCCGATCAACTTCAGCAAGATTTTCAAGGCTCTGAGCTTCTGATTATCGAGCTTAAAGCGTCGGTTCCAAACGGACTGGAAGAAATACTCCCAAAAATCAAAAGCCATAATGGCGTAGTCTCTGCAGAATATCAACCGATAGGCGATGGGCTTCATCGTTTCGCTGTGAGGTTGAATCAAGGGAACGATATTCGAGAAAATATTTTTCGACAGGCCGTCGCGGAAGGATGGGTAGTGCTGGAAATGCATCGCAAGGTAACAAGCCTCGAGGAAGTGTTCCACAAATTGACCATGGCGCCGGCAGACAAAAATGAAAAATACGCGCCCGCGGTACACTAAAAATCATCATATCAAAACAACATGGAAGCTATGACATCGAACTTCAAAAACGTTATGCCGATTTTCCTAAAAGAGCTGCGTTCATACTTCAATTCAGCGGTTGCGTATGTTGTTATTGTCGTGTTTCTTGCCATCGTCGGATGGTTTTTCACCAGCGACCTTTTTTTGATGAACATCGCGTCGCTCCGAATGATGTTCGAGATTATTCCTGCAGTATTTCTCTTTGTTATTCCGGCAATTACTATGCGCTTGTTGTCGGAAGAAAAAAAATCCGGCACGATTGAGTTGCTTACGACAAAACCGCTTACCGATGCTGAAATCATCGCCGGAAAATTTCTTGCAGCGTGGGCGCTGGTCGGCATCGCATTGATTCCCACGCTGTTGTATTACATTACGATCTCTTTTCTTGGAAACGTTGACAACGGGCCTGTTATCGGCGGGTACGTCGGTTTGCTCCTCATGGCGGGCGTGTACGTGGCGATTGGAATTTTTGCTTCAAGTCTCACTGATAATCAGGTTGTTGCTTTCATTTTAGGTTTTGTGTTTGTGTTCGCGCTCTACATGCTTGATAAAATTCTGTACTATCTTCCCGGATGGCTGGCATCGACAGTTGAGTTTTTAGGAATTGATTACCATCTCTCCAATATATCCCGCGGCATTATTGATACACGGGATATCATTTATTTCTTTTCGGCATTATTATTTTCTTTGTATTTGTCAGTCCTTTCATTACAACGCAGAAATTGGTGAAGGAAATTCGCTGTGGCTATGAATACCTTATCAAAAAAATCTCAGGCAATTACAAAAGCGCTTCTCATTCTTGCCATCCTTATTGTTGTCAATATCATTTCCATTCGCGTCTTTACCAGATTTGATCTCACTGGTCAAAAGCTATACACGCTTACCGATGCAAGCAAGAAGCTTGTCGGTTCGTTGGATGACCGCGTGATTGTCAAAGCATATTTTACGGAAGACCTTCCCGCGCCATACAACAACAATCGGCGCGAAGTTCTTGATATGCTCAATGACTATAAGGCGTATTCGCACGGCAATCTTCAATATGAGTTTTTTAATCCGACAGGAAGTAAAGGCGAGCAGGAAGCGCAACAGCAAGGAATTCCGCCTGTGCAGGTTCAAGTTGTCAATAATGATAAGTTGGAAGTGAAGCGTGCCTATTTGGGTTTGGTAATGATGTATGAAGACCGAAAGGAAGTTTTGCCGGTCATTCAAAATGTACGTTCGTTGGAATATGATATCAGCAGCGCGCTGCACCGCTTGACAACGAGAGTAAAAAAGAAAATCGGTTACACGACCGGGCACGGAGAAACCGATCTTACTTCACTGCAGCAAGCCTATCAGGGGCTTTCAAAACAATACACGGTAGCTCCGGTAGATTTATCGAAGCCCATTTCAATTTCTTCAGACATCTCGGCTTTGCTGATGATTGCACCGACGAAAAGTTTCAGCGACTCGGTGAAATTTCAAATCGATCAATATCTGATGCACGGCGGGAAAATTGCTTTTTTGCTGAACGCGATCAATGCAAGCCTTCAGCAGCAAATGGCTCAGCCGTTGTCGCTCGGGCTTGATGACCTTCTTGCGCAATATGGCGTTCGCATCAATCAGGATTTAGTGCGAGACGCACAGTGTGCAAATGTCAATTTGATGCAGCAACAAATGGGATTCACTATTCAAAGCCAGATTCCATTTCCTTACATGGTGGCAGCATCAAACTTCAGCCCTTCAAATATGATTGTGAAGGACTTGCACAACGTCATCTTTCCATTTGTCAGTTCAATCGATACAAGTACAGCGGCTTCGAAAGGGCTGAAAGCAGAAGTGCTTGTCCGTTCCTCAAAACACAGCGGACGGCAAACGGGATTTTTTCCGATTGACCCAATGCATCGCTACACAGTGGAAGAATTATCGGAATCGAATATTCCCCTTGCCGTTGTGATTGACGGTTCGTTTAAAAGTTTCTTTGCCGGAAAAGGACTTGCTACAGATTCGCTGGCGGGCAACGTCAGCGATAAAAGCCCGGATACACGTATTGTGGTTGTTGGCGATGGGGATTTTATGCGTGACGATGTGGCGCGCAATCCGGATAACCTCGCCTTCTTTGCCAACATGATAGATTATTTAACTGATGACGCCGGGTTAATTACCATTCGCTCGAAAAATGTTGCATTGCCGTCTCTGGAAGAAGTTTCTGACGGAACAAAAGAAACGGTGAAGTATGGAAATTTGCTTGCCCCGCCAATGATTGTTATTGTCTACGGTTTATTGCGTTGGCGCTCCCGTCGTGCCAGAAAAAGAATTGCGCTCTGATTTATGAAAGGCGAGGTTTAAGCTTGAAGCAAGCAAGTTCTTGATGCCAGTCCGGAAAATTTCACAGTGTTTTTTTAATTTATTTATTGCTATATGAACAAAAATGTTTACATCCTTATCGCTTTGCTGGTGGTGCTGCTTATTGCCGCATACTATGTTTTGAAAATGCCCGGGGAGAGTGATTCAAATTCTGAACATTCGACGATTTTTCTTTCGGTCGATTCTGCCGCGACTGATGGAATTGAAATTAAAAGCCCTTCGACAGATGTTAAGCTGGAACGAAAAGGCAATACGTGGTATGTTACTGCACCGGTACATTATCGTGCCGATCAAAAGTCAGTGGAAGATGCCATTCATCAATGCAAAATACTTTCTGTGCTAAATCTTGTATCCGACAAGCCGGAAAAATTTTCCATCTTTCAGGTTGATTCCACCGGCACACGGATTTCTTTATTCCAAGGGGGGAAAGCAACGTCTGCTTTTATTGTCGGGAAAACATCACCAAATTTTACCGACTCATATGTACGCAAAGCTGGTGCGAATCAGGTCATGCTTGCACGTGGAGTTTTAGAATACACGTTCAATCGTCAATTGAAAGAATGGAGGGATCGGACAATTATTTCTGTCTCTCGTGAAGAAATCAAAAGCATTGCTGTTCAGAATGGCAAAGATTCCTATCAGTTGATGCTGAGAGACAGCGTGTGGATGCTCGACGGCAAGCGTGTGAAGCTTTCTGCCGTAAACGATCTGATCGCTTCACTTTCAAATTTTCAAGCCGATGATTTTCTCGATTCGGCTGTGACGCCCGCTCCGAAAACTTCTTCCCGGATTTCTTTCGCCGGACTGCAGCTCCGTTTTGCAGAAAACGGAAAAGACGGTTATTATGTTCAATCATCTACTTCATCACAATGGTATATTGTGGAAGGATGGCATGCCAAGGAAATTTTCAAATCAAGAAAAGATCTGCTAGAATGAGTATCAAGACCATTTTTAAAGGATAAAAGCAAGAAAATTATTCTTTCAGTCCTTGCTATTTTCGCTCACCTGTAATTCTGTTTTAGATTGTTAATGCTCTTGCATTGATTTCGGTTGTTTTGTATATTTCCCACCACATGCGGAAGTGGTGGAACTGGCAGACACACCATCTTGAGGGGGTGGCGCCCAAAAGGCGTGCGGGTTCAAGTCCCGCCTTCCGCACGAGATACAATAATATTCAGGATATCTAATTTTTTTTCGGGGCAACAATGAAACGATTAAGAAGTGTTGTGGTTTTGTTGGTTCTCGCTGGATTGGCACTGGGCAGCGATATTATCAGACAGGGAACATTAAACGCCTACAGCAATGGCGCTAATATTATCGTCCAGTGGGGAACTACCGATGAATCTCAGGTAGCACATTTTTACGTTCAGCGAAGCACTTCATCGAACGACGGCTTTCAAGATATCAGTTCAGCAATTACTCCGAAAGGAAGCTACTCTACGTACGAATTCACCGACTATTCTGCTTTTAAGACAACGGCGTCAATTTATTTTTACAAGATCAGAATTGAAGGGAAGGACGGTTCAAGCAGCTTTTCCGATGTGAAATCCGTAACGCACAGCGTTTCCAGCGTTCGGCGAACATGGGGAAGCCTTAAAGCCATGTTTCGATAATTACAATGTGAAGCACACAAAGCGTGGCGCTGAGGCACCACGCTTTTTTTTTATCTTCATGATCAGCCGGAAAAAAAAATTCATACTTGCGTCACGCTCTCCGCGACGCGCTCATTTGCTTCGTCAGATTGGTATGAATTTTTCTGTCCGCGAGAGCGCGATTGACGAAATCATTGATGAAACAAAAAGCCCGGCTGAAAATGTGAAACAGCTTTCACTGCAAAAAGCATCTGCAGTTGCCTCACATTTTCGCTCCGGAATCGTTATCGGGTCGGACACGATTGTTGTGCTGGGAAGAGAAATTCTGGGAAAGCCAGAAACTAAAAAAGAAGCTGTCGCAATGCTTCATCAACTCAGCGGGCGTACACACACAGTGTTTACAGGATTTGCTCTTGTTGATGCACAATCGAAGCGTTCGTTCGCTGACTTTGAAAAAACAAAAGTGACCTTTCGTGATCTTGGCGCGAAAGAAATTCGAGAATACGTCCGCTCCGGCTCACCATTGGACAAAGCCGGCGCCTATGGCATTCAAGACGATTACGGCGCAGTATTTGTTGAACGCATTGACGGCTGCTACTACACCGTAGTTGGATTTCCCCTGGCAAAATTTTATATTGCGTTACAAAAATTCCTTCTACCATAATGAAGATCTAAAAGGGTCTCATGGGAAAAAAAATTCGAGTACTGATAGCAAAAGCGGGATTAGATGGACATGACCGCGGTGCTAAGGTTATCGCGGCGGCGTTACGCGACGCCGGCATGGAAGTTATTTATACCGGGCTTCGGAAAACACCGGAGATGATCGTTGAAGCGGCATTGCAGGAGGACGTTGACGCCATCGGCATCAGTTCATTAAGCGGCGCACATATGACAATTTTTTCTAAAGTGAAGTCGCTTATGAAAGAAAAAGGAATGGACGATGTGCTGTTGTTCGGGGGCGGCATTATTCCCCAACAAGATATTGAGAAACTTAAAGCATTGGGAGTTGGAGAATTGTTCACTCCCGGGGCGCCAACGTATGAAATAGTGAGTTATCTTCAGCTGTGGCATGAAAAACATTATACAGTTTAATTATCGAGCGAAATAGACGCTTCTGGATTTTCCCAGTCTCGTTTTCCTTCTTCGTCGGTTTGCACAGCCGTTGTGATAATCGAAATAGTCTTGGGATCGAAACCAAACAAGTCTTCTGAAGAAAACACAGCATAAAAATCCCGGTCTGAAAAGAACGGTTTAAACTTTGCGGCGAATTCGTCGAGACGCTTCAAATAATATGCAACATTTTCATCGGGGAAGTTCGGGTCCCACTCCGAAGCTTCCTTAGCATTTTCAAAGCCTTTAATGTTCGCATCGTTTCCGGTAATATAGTAGGAAATCCTGTCGCCGATTTTAAATTTTTGCTGCGCGTTCATCGCAAGCTCGTAGCTTGCTGTACGGTTTCGCCGTTGATTGGCGATGTCCCGCGCGTACTCTTGCAAAGAATCTTTCAGTGTTTCAGTACGGGCAAAATCCCGCACGTCAATCGAGTGTTCATGGAGAGAGCGCTCGACTTCGAGATAAAGCGCATGGAGCTCCGGAATTCGATTATTCATGATACAGTCGATTGCCTGCTGAATGAAGCTTCGGCCGAAACGTTCAATGCTGCGTGAGACCAGTGAAGAGCCTTTGATCATGATTTTGTCATCATAGCCGAGCAAGGCATAATTCTTTTTCTTGTAGCTTAAAATCTTTTTATACCTGCCTGCAAATCCTAAATGAATTCCTTCCGGGAGATGAGAAGAAAGGTTTTCGACAAACCGCCGTTCTTCTTCTTCACCTTTGACATTGTCTGGCGGCTGGAAATATATTCCATCGGTATCAACTTCAATGACAACACCATTGAATAATTCTATTTCCTGAATGAGTTGTTTTAACAGTTCCTGCCCGGTTGTTGTCACAATATCCGCTTTTGCATAATCGTTGAATAATCCCTTGCTGTATCCTAAATAGCCATAAAAAGAATTGATTAGGATTTTGAACGACGATTGAACCGCATCAAGCTGCAATCGCTCGAACTCGTTAGAAGCGGATTGCATTGTGCGTTTTGCATCAAGCCGCAGCTTTGTAAGATGACGCAAGGTTTTCTGGAACGTATTCAGAGCGTCACTCGTTGGCGAAAGTTTTTTCGAAAGCATAATGGAAGGATACAGCGATTCTACGTCTGCATGAACAATCGGGCCCAACACGCCGGAGAAATAGACGGCGGTAAATCCTCCTGTGGTTTGAATTCCGGTTTCAGGTTTTGGAATAGAGTGCCGCTTCCGCAAATATTCCCGTAGGAAGAGAGATTCTATTTTCGCTGTCGATCCGGTGCGGGCGAGTGTGCCGTAATTAAACGGAAGCATTTGCGTCAGAAAAAATGTGCTCATAGAAAGCCGGTCGGCTAGCGCGCGAGTCTCCCGAACGTCATCAATTGCATAGCGCTTTAATGTTTCCGGCTCGTTATCCCAATACCAAGAAATCTTATCTCCCGGAATATAAACGCGGTCAGGCGACGCAATGCCGAAATACCGCGCCGCATATTTCAAACCGTAGCTTTCAAGATTTCTCCGAGAAACATCATAGGATTGAAGAAGAAGCCATGTATCAATAATATGGCGTCCGGCAACTTCAAAATTTTGATATTCCACTTCACGTTCCGCAAACGGTGAACGCAAGCTGAATACGCGCGGCGATGAGCCGTCACGCCCAATGGAGAATTCTATTTCGTGCAACTGGCAACGCTTCAATAAATACGGAAGATCAAAATTAAAAATGTTGTGTCCTTCGATGACGTCAGGATTTTTTTCGCGGATAATCCGAATGCATTCTTCAAGCAACGTGCGCTCCGGAACATTTTTACCTCCAAGCACTTTTTCCCAGCCGCGGTTATCGGAAAGCGCGATAAGGATGATGCGGTCTTCCGATCGTTCTGCGTTGCTGAATTTGTAACTGCGCGAATATGTTTCAATATCGAGCTGCATACGGTAGATGCCGCTGAAATGCATTCCCTTGAACAGCGTTTTCCCGGATTGAATCAAATACTGAGTATTCGTGTCCGTCTTAAGGTAAATCTGTTCGATTTCTGTGTACGATTCAGATTTTTTTTGAGCGGCCTGATTTACCTTGTCGAGAATAAAATGAATTGCATCCCACATATCGGACAGCCGTTTGAACGCGCAGACAAACTGGTAAAAGCTCTCTCCGTTAAGCTGCTTCAACCAAAAAGGTTTCGGGAAATCGGCAATAAGGCTTTGATCGGAAAGGTAGAAAAACGGATAGAATGGCTCATCCCGTTGAATAACAGAATTGTCCACTCGCCGATAGATGCGCACCGTCGAATCATCCAATGTGTGGATTGAAACAATATATTCCTCTTTATCATGTCCGAAGAGAAGCGATTCCATAAAAGAAAATTAGAGAAGGAAGAAGTGAAAAGCAATGGCAGGGAAAGACAGAAAAGCCGATTCATTGAATCGGCTTCATTGGTTGCGGAAAGGCTGGGATTCCCGCTCCGCTGTGCGGAGCGAGGCGCGCGAACCCACGACACTACGCGATCTGTTTCCCATCTCTCACAATTTCAGCAATCTTTCTTCGTCCGGTCGAGCTTTTGAACCATTTTTCTCGCTGTCGTGCTTCTTCTCTGTTTGTGCAAGCTTCAACGTACACTAATTTCCACGGACAACCGGCTTTCGTTGAGAATGTCTTACCAGCGTTATGTTGCTTCAGTCGCCGGTTTATGTTGTTGGTATAACCGGTGTATGTTCTGTCAAGAGATGCTGAGTGGAGAATATATACCACATAATGAGGACCCATTGCGGAAAGGGTGGGATTCGAACCCACGGTGCGGTTTCCCGCACACACGCTTTCCAGGCGTGCCAGTTCAACCACTCCTGCACCTTTCCGAATTTCTACAGTATGCTATTGTGTTTGTATTGTGGGAATTGTTGGTCCAGCCATCCTCGGTCAACTCCACTTTTCAGATATTTTTCTCTTGCTAGTGCTTCTGCTTTTGTTTGAAATTCTTCTTTGTGAATAATAATCCACGGACAACCTTTACTTGTGTATGTGCTCTTACCTGCATTATGTTTGTTAAATCGAATTGCTATATTTTCAGTAGAACCAGTATATCTTCGCTTGAGTTTATTGCTCCATAAGACGTAAGTGTAATACATGGTTTAGAGAAGAATAGTTTATATTTCAGGCGTGCCATCCGCCTGTGGCGGACACTCCTGCACCTTTCCGAAAATGTGCGGAAAAATATAATCAAAAGTTACTGGAAAGACAACGGGAAAATATTGCTGCGTGATGAGCCTGTTTTTCAGAAATAAAAAAAGAAGTATGACGCGCCGGCACGAACAGGCGGCACGCTATGTTAAAAGTCTTCAAGATTCAGTGTCGTCTTCTTGTCGCGCAGCTCATCAAAAATTTCTTTTGAAACGTAGGTGATATGAATTTCGAGACGTTTGTTTACACCGGTGAGGACAAGAGCAAGGTAAGTATGTTGGAATTCCCAGAATGAATATTTCTTCGCAAAACCGAGGATGATGCTTTCTATTGTGTTGAGATAAGCGGGGTCAACCTTCGCGAAGCCCGTTTTTGTCGGCTCTCCATATTTGTCTTTAAGAATTTCCTGATAGTTTTCGTAAGCATCAAGATAGTCAAAGCGATTTTTTGCTTTGACAAGCATGTTAAGCCGAACAGCATAAAGACGGTCGCTGTCGAACTCATACGCGCTGTATGCTTTCACGCCACCGATATCTGTTGGATACTCAAAGCCATTTGTCAAAGGCTGAACATCATATTCATTCACATTATCCCGGTCAAGAACATGGTCGCGCACTTCCTGCAAAGTCATTCCCCAATGCATATCGCGATAGCCATTCGGATCTAATCGTGACATTCGTTCTTCTTTTTCCGACAACGGCACAATAAGGTTTGATGTGTCTCGTGCAGTTGTATCAGCAGTCGCTTGCACAGGAATGATCAATCCCGACGTATCTTGAGCTGTGCGCAGTGTATCTTCTTTCACTGAATGAATTGAATCGGCAATTGGATGGGAAACTTGTTTGAGTGCAGTCGACGAGTCGCTGGCAAGCTTAGAAGAATTAACAGCTTTTGCACTATCGCTTACTGCGATTGTTTGGCACATCACGGCTTGAGTGAAAGTGAAAAGAAGAATAAGGAGAAGAAAAAAAATCGCTCTCATAAATCGATTGGTATTCTGTTGAACTCGATGATAGCTGTTGGCGGAGAGGGTGGGATTCTGCGCCAAAGGCGCATGAGCCTACGGCTCAGAACCCTCAATGCCTTATTTTATTTATCTACTGAGAAACTTAGAAGCGGAGAGGGTGGGATTCGAACCCACGGTACCCTAACGAGTACACTGGTTTTCGAGACCAGCCCTTTCAACCGCTCAGGCACCTCTCCGAAACTGTGGATATTGTTCATCTAACCAGTTTCTACCAATACCACTTTTAAGAAAATTTTCTCTTTTTCGTGCTTCTGTTCTTGTTGTATATTTTTCTTGGTGAATTAAAATCCACGGAATACCGCTTGATGTAAAGCGATCCTTTCCGGAATTATGTTCACCGAGCCGCCGTGAAATATCTTCTGTTTGTCCAATATACCGCTTGTGTATTTTTTCACTCCATAATACATACACATCAA
>JAJYOI010000144.1 GCA_021796275.1 Bacteroidota bacterium | reverse complement strand
ATATCGGTGAAGAAGTGCACGGCAACGGCGCGAACATTGACAACATCGAAACGATGGATGAAAGAGAAATTATTCCGCAGACGTGTTTTTCAATCGAGCCGGGAATTTATTTGCCGGGTGAATTCGGCGTTCGATTGGAAATTGATGTGTATGTTGATGAGAATTGGAATGTGGTAATTCCCGGTCAGCCGATTCAGCAGGAGATTGTGAAAATTAAGTGCTAAAAAATCTCTTTTGTAAAGATGGAGTCCACCGTAAAGGTGGACTCCATCTCAATTTATTTCTTTTTCCACTCCGCAACGAGCTTTTGTAGCGAACCGACACTCATTTCACCGCCAGTTCGTCCCTTTCCCGCTTCAATTGCTTTTTCGCCAACGGCAACCGCTTCTTTATATTTCTCTCCTTGGGCAAGCAGCTCTGCTTTCGTCCGCAGGTTCGTGTAATTTTCGTTCAGAGCAATTGATTTCTCAATATCCTGCATGGCATCATCCCAGTGAACTTTGTTGTCGAGACAGTAGCGCGCATAGCTGTTTAACGACTGCCATGAATTTTTCACGAGTGATGTCATGTTCGATGCTAGTTTGGCGTCGGTGTCAACTTTTATTGTGAAACCGACTGCTAATTTTTCCCACGACAAAACAAACTGGGCAGAATTCAATGTCAGATCGGTGAAGCTGTACGACATCCATTCCTGATAAGGCGCTTCCTCGGGCTTTACTGTAAACCGTAGGACGTCTTTTGTTGAGTCGTAGGTAAATGCGCCCCACTGTTTCGGTTGCGCGTTGAAAATAATTGTCCATTCTTTTTCGCTCGGAATTGTAAAGAAACCGTAGGTTCCGGCTGGCAGTTTGTGTCCTTCAATTTCCATATCGTCGCTGAAGGTGACTGTTGTCGCTTCGTTTGCTCCGGAGCGCCAGACAGTGTTGTATGGAACAAGTCCTCCCCAGATTTTTCTTCCTTTCACGCCGGGGCGGTGATAGGAAACAGTGACTTCAGAAATGCCGATGATCTGCGAGACGGACGCCCCTTCGCTGATGCGGGGAAAAGCAGGAACAATGGCTCCCTGAGAGAATGAATCCTGAGCGAACAGGAACAATGCGGCAAGAACGCCGAAGGTGGAAACTCGGACGATGGTTTTCATATATTCCTCCTTTTTTACGTTAAAAGTTTAAGTTCAGGGTTCAAAGTTGTATGTTTCAAGTTTCATATTCAAGCGAAGAACTTGGAATTTTAGACTTTGAACTTTGCACTAAGTAGTTACTGGAGTTTTTTGTTTTTCAAAGCGCGGGTCCAATGCACAATTTGCTTCTTCACTTCATTCGGTGAGGTGCTGCCGGCAGATTTCTTGCGTTCAACGGATGTGTGTGGGTCGAGCAAGTCGAAGACGTCATCACTAAATTCTTTTGAATAGTGCTTGAGGTCTTTAAGAGTCAGTTGACTCATGCTTTTCTTTTGATCGGCGGCGTATGCGACAATTTTTCCCGTGATTGAATGGGCTTCGCGGAACGGAATGCCTTTTTGAACAAGATATTCGGCAACGTCGGTCGCCGTAAGAAAGTCGTATTTCAATTCCTCTTCGAATCTATCTTTGTTGAAATGCGTGTGCACCAAAATATGAGAGAAGATAAAAAGGCACTCGCGCGTTGTCGTAACGGCATCGAAAAACGGAATCTTGTCTTCCTGCATATCACGATTGTATGCGAGCGGCAGTGCTTTCATGATGGTCAAAATCGCTGTGAGGCTGCCGAATACTCTGCCCGTCTTTCCGCGGACAAGCTCTGCCATATCCGGATTTTTCTTTTGCGGCATGATGCTGCTGCCGGTGGTGTACGCATCATCAATTGTTGCAAAAGAAAATTCCTGTGAGGACCACAACACCAACTCTTCAGCGAATCTGCTGAGGTGGATCATAATTGTGCTGCACGCAGCAATAAATTCAATGAGATAGTCGCGGTCACTCACCGCATCCATGCTGTTTTCTACGATGCCGTCAAAACCTAACTTTTTCGCAACCATCGCCCGGTCAATAGGAAATGATGTTCCTGCTAACGCCGCTGCGCCCAGAGGCAGTTTATTGGCGCGTTTTCGGCAATCGCTTAACCGCTCAAAATCGCGTTCAAGCATTGACACGTACGCAAGGAAATGATGAGAAAGGTAAACAGGTTGTGCGCGCTGCAGGTGTGTGTAACCCGGCACGATTACGCGAAAGTATTTTTCGGCATGATAGAGCAGCACCCGCTGAAGTTGGACGATGAGTTTTTGCAGTTCATGTATTGCCGTACGGAGGTAAAGACGCTCGTCAAGTGCAATTTGATCGTTGCGGCTCCGGCCTGTATGAAGTTTTCCGCCAACGGGACCTATTTTTTGTGTCAAGCGTCGTTCGATGGCGAGATGAATATCTTCCTTTTCCCATGACAGGTCTAAATGCCCACCTTCGATTTCCCTTGTTATTTCTTTCAAAGCTTTGCGGATGCGCCTGCCTTCTTCCGCCGTAATGATCTTCACAGCAGCAAGCATCTCAACGTGTGCGATGCTTCCCGCAATATCTTCCTGATATAACTGCTTGTCAAAATCAATGGAAGATGAAAACTTCAGTGCGATTTCCGACAGCGGCTCTTTGAAGCGCCCGCTCCATAATGGTTTTGAATGAGGCATGGAAAAATTCCTTCCGGCAAAAGTGATCTGGCTGCAAAAAAAAATACCCCGCCGTAGCGGGGTTCGCTTTACCAATTGGAAATTTTTATTCGCGGACAACCCACACTTTGATTTTCGCTGCCACGTCGCTGTGAATTTTCACCGGTATTTCAAAAATACCAAGCGTCTTGATCGGCTCGTCGAGTTCAATGCTGCGCTTGTCGATGGTAAAATTCTTTTCCTTCAGCGCATCGGCAATCATTTGCGATGTGACGGAGCCGAAGAGTTTGTCATCTTCGCCGACTTTCATTGTAATGGTCAGCGATACTTTTTCAATTTCCGTGCGCAGTTTATCCGCTTCCTTCAGCTGCTTTTGTTCCTGACGGACATGCTGCTTTTTTTCTTCCTCCAGCGCGTTCAAATTATTCGGTGTCGCGCGAAAGACAATGTTGCGCGGAATAAGGTAGTTGCGCGCGTAACCGTCCTTGACATCCACAACGTCGCCGATCTTTCCTAAGGTTTCAAAATCCTGACGCAAAATAACTTTCATAAGTTCTCCAACTGTTCGATAGAAATTCTGACGAATTACTTAATGGCATCGGAAACGAAGGGCAGCAGTGCAAGATGCCGCGCGCGTTTGATTGCCGTGACAAGCTGCCGTTGATGTTTCGCGCACGTTCCTGTGATGCGTTTGGGAATAATTTTCCCCTGTTCCGTAGTAAAGCGGTGAAGTTTTTTTTCGTCCTTATAATCAATGTATACTTCTTTAGCGTCGCAAAATCGGCAGGTGCGAACTTTCTTCACCTGATTTTCGCGTCGTTCACGCCGTTCTCTTCCGCGCTCGGAATCGTCTTTCGATCTTCCATTTCTAAAAAAAGCCACGATAATTCTCCTTCAATTTGAAAAATTAAAAATTATGATTACACCGCTGACGGTGTTTGTGCCGGCACATTTTCTGCAGGCGGAATGAGTGCGGCAGCTTTCGCCATCTCTTTTGCTTTTAATGCTTTCTTATCCAATTGGATGGTGAGATAGCGCAGAATTTGTTCGTCGAGTTGGTAGGACCGTTCGAGTTTTGCGATGAGTTCGCCGGGAGCGTTGAATTCGATCAGAGTATAATAACCATTATTTTTCTTCTTGATAGAATACGCGAGTCG
>JAJYOI010000079.1 GCA_021796275.1 Bacteroidota bacterium | reverse complement strand
GAAATGGTTGCCCGGCTGCACGCGCACATGATTTCCAAACCCACCAGCGATATAAACAGTGCCGATATCTTTCGGCCCGATGTTGAGCTCCTTCATCAAGATTTTAATTCCCGATGCAATAGCACTTTTGGCAAGCTGCACTTCCCGAATGTCTTTTTGTGTGAGCATGATCGCCTTTTCATCGTCAATGCGGGCAATAGTAATATCATTCGCGCCGTTCTCACGATGAACGATACGTGACTTCAATTGTTCACTGACTGATGCAGGAAGGATTTCCGCATCCGGAATTCTTCCGGAAAAATCCACCACTCCTGTCCGCGCAAATTCACAAACAAGATCAAGCAATCCGGAACCGCAAATACCGATTGGCTCGGCATTCCCAACCGTACGAAATTCCAAATCGCCATTCACAATTTCCGCACGCTCAATTGCGCCGCGCGCCGCGCGCATTCCCCACGCGATGTACGCGCCTTCCCACGCAGGACCTGCAGGCGATGAACTGCACACCATTTTCTTTTTCGAGCCGAGCACCATTTCACCGTTGGTGCCGATATCAACAGCAAGTTGAATATTCTCCTGTTCTTCCATATCAAGCACGGTCAACATTGAAGTAATATCGCTGCCGACAAAACAACCGAGGTTCGGAGGAAAATAGACAGCACCATGTTCATTGATCTTAACGCCGAGTTCTTTCGCGGAGATTGTTGCCGGTCCCTGAAACGCCGGCGCGTACGGAACGTACGCCACGTTACGCGGATCAATGTTGAGCACAATATGATTCATCACGGTATTGCCGACAACGGAAATCTTGTAGATATTTTCAGAAACAATTTCCGCCTTGTGACAAAGTTGGCCAATCAATTCATTCATCTGTTTGATGATGAGGCGGTGTAATAATTCAAGTCCACCGGAATGTTCTACAATGTAATTGATCCGGGAAACAACATCTGCTCCGTACGATTTTTGCGGATTGAGCGCCGAAGCAACAGCGACAACATCGCCAGATTTTAAATCGAGCAGTTTCGCAACGACAGTTGTCGTCCCAATATCGAACGCTATACCAAATAATACTGCGGTTGTGTCACCGGGTTCCACCGTTAAAAGATTTTCGCCGTCTACTACAGCGGTCATGCAAAATCTATTTGCACGCAAAAGGGCTGGAAGTGCCCGTGCGGCATAAAAATCATAATCAGAAATGTGAATACCACGCTCTTGAAGTTGTGCGAGTACACGCTCAAAATCAAAATACTTTTCGCCGAGTTGAGGCTCCGGAATCGCGAGTGCAATTTTTCTAACATCAGGATTAAGCGGGAAATGCCCTTTGCTTCCTTCGATTTCTATTTGATCGCCAAATGTTTGTGATTCCTGCGGAACAACGCACGCACAACTGCCAACAATTTTTGCCTGACACGATAAGCGAACGCCTTTTGCAAGTTCCTGCGGAGTTAGCAACTCTTCTTCAACCGGAGCGAACGGAGTAACACCTTCTTTTGCACTCACTTTGCATTTCACGCAGGTGCCGATCCCCGCGCATGTAGATTCGATGACGATTCCCAATTCGAGCGCGGCATCGCGGAGCGAGGTTCCTTCTTCAAAGAAACCGGTTCGTCTGTTGGGAAGAAATGTAACTTTGTATTCGGGCATTACTGAAAAAAAATCGAAATTCTAATTTCGAAACTCTAAACAAGTCCTAATGTTATTAACCCTGAATTTCCCCAAAACAATTCTACAATACGGCTTTGCATTATATTGACACAAAAAACAAACTAAAGACACTGGCATAGCTGCCTGACTTCCTCGTAGCTATCAAATTTTATTTCACGCCGCAATTGCTTTGACAATACTTTGTTGTCAATAAGAATTTGTACGATTTCTGCTCGGTGAATACCGCAAGTCAGCTTTTTATAAATTGCTTCCAATGGTTTTCTACATTCCTTGGTCCTGTTGGTTTGGTAGATGTTGATGTAACTCCAAACTAAATTATGTACATCGTTTTCATTCCTACTTCTATTGACTATATCCGTCAATAGCCTATCATCACCTTTTTTGTAATTGGAAACTAATAAATCCAAATAGTCACCAGGTATTCTAATCCGAGCTAAGCGATCAACGGCAAACTTGCGAATGTCTGAGCCCTTAAAATACTTAAGTGATGCACAAGCATATTTAACAAGCCGGTCTTTTTCCTTCTCACTTTTTGCCAATGACAGTATTGGTTGGTAATCGTAAGGAAACTTTACTACATCAAAAACTCTCATATATTTTTCTAGCTTTACTCTGTCCTTTTCTTTGAGAAAATCGTCAGCAAGTTTTCTAATGTCCGATGATTTAAGTTCTTTTACTGCAACAGGCGGTAAGGGAACAAAAACATTGCTATGTATTCTTTCCGTTACAATTTCGTAGTTGTATCTTGGTCTTTTCCACTCTCGAAATTTTGCTTTGTCTTTTTTAATTGTGTCAAGATAGACTTTTATGTTTTTGTTATGCTTGCTGGCATGTTCTAGCTCCTTATAAACATTGATAGTTGGGTGCTTTTTCTGAAAAGAATCTACAGTCCAACTATCTTCCCACTGTTCAGGGTCAGCAGCTAGTATCTTTCCTTTTACGCTCGCTATATATTTCAGCCCTTCAATTCCGTCAATATTCATTATCACCTCTTCTCCAAGCCAATCCGAGTGCGGAATAGGACGCTTTTGGAAGTTTTCGTAAATAGCTCGTCGCGCTTCAGTGTCTCCTTGTTTCGCAAAGATTGCTGCAAGGTCGAAAAGTTGGTCTAAAGACCATGTGTCTTTTCGCTCGGTTGCAAGTCCTTTTAAAATTGCTTTAAGGATTTTATCCTGTTGTTTTGAAAGTGCGATGAGTTCAAAAAGATACGAAACCCTGCTTCCTTCTGTCTGCCCGTCATAAGCGTAATTTTTCAGTGATGCCTTAATAATATCAGTAGAAAAGTCAATGGTTAGATATTTTTGCATTATCAAATGCGCTTCGCCAGTGCCTCGCTTGATAGAACTTCTAAACATTTGTTTGATTGTTGCAATCTTAGCCATTTCCCATTATGTCCTTAGGGCTGAGTACCGTTGCTCAAAACCGCAGCCCACATATAAACAATGAACTTTCCAAAAAATATATTTTCTTAATTTGTTTAGAGTTCAGTGTTTCGGATTTCGTGCTTGATTAGTATCTTCCAAGCTCTTCCGCTAATAGCGCGAGCATTTCAATATTTTCCGGCGGCGTGTGCGGCGAAACCGAACATGCGGAACTGAGAATGTATCCTCCGCCTGTCTTTCCGATCTCAATCCGACGCTTTACATCTTCTTTCACCGCAGATTCATTGCCGTAAAGAAGTGTGTTGACCGGATCAATATTTCCTTTGATGAAAGTTTTTCCGTTAAGAATTTTCTTCGCTTCGTCCAACTCAACTGTGCCAAGCGGCGGCGGATCGAGCGTATCAACGCCATTCGTGCCAGTGTTAATCATTAAATCAAGACGATCACCGATACTGCCGCACGTGTGAGTATAAACGGGAACAGAGAATTCTTTTTGAATTTCCTTTACTATCATTCGTTCATAAGGCAAAACAAATTCTTCATATTGCGGACGAGAAATAAGTCCCGCGCCGGCAAACGCTGAAGAAATGAGAATGGCATCAACTCCCGCTTTCGCCTGCTGTTTTCCCAAAGCAATGGCTCCTAATGTAAAACGCTCCAGACACGCTTTCGATTTTCCCGGATCGTCAAGAATTGCCATCAATGCGCTTTCATAATTCAGCAGTTCGAGGAACTGTGACCACGGAGAAAATATTTCTGAGTGGACGGAAACGGTATTTCCAACTTTCGCTTTTACTATTTTTATTGCATCAAGATGATATGGCGGGAAGAAGTCGTTGAACGACCGCGGTTCAAGATCAAATCCCCACGTGAACGGATAGGTTATGTCCGTCAAATCCCACGGCTCGACATAAAATAACTCTTCCGGCTTGATTTGGGCAAATGTCGGGAAGAAACGTGAGCCGTCAGCTTGATAGTAATGTGGATTGTCGTCGTCAGGGAACACTGTATAATTGCCATTCTTCCAGCGCAGAATATTTTCTCCATCTCCGCGCTCGATGCGATCAATGTGCTTTTCAAAATTCGGATCGCGTCCGGGTAAATTAATCAAAATACCATCGAAGGAATATTTCTCCCGAAGACGCATCAAGGCGTTTGCAAATCCTTCAGAAGTGTACCAAATTTCCAGCGGCTTGATGCCAGAATGAAGAAAATAATGCCCCACTGCAAGCTGACACATGACGGGAACACGATCAGCAGTTTTCAAGTGCATCGCTATGTGCATTCGCTCTTTTGAAGTCATTCGTATCTCCGCGACTGGTATTATTATTCAATATGAATAATGAGCAAAGGAAATGCAATGAACAAAATTTTTTGGTGGGACAGACATTCCTGTCTGTCGTTTATAAGGTCAGACAAGAATGTCTGACCTACCGACACAAGTCAAATGGAAAAACACTACTGCACTGTTTCACGTTGCGTATTATTTTCCTTCTTCGTATTCAATTTTTCCGCCGACAATTGTCGTAACTACTTTTGTTTTCAGAATTTCTTTCGGAGGAACCGTCATAATGTCATCAGAAATCAGAACAAGATCAGCAAGTTTTCCCGGCTCTATGCTTCCTTTTTCATGTTCAGCAAATTCCGCTTCGGCTCCCCAAATTGTGAACGAACGCAATGCTTCTTCGCGTGTCATGCGCTGTGCCGGATACCAACCGCCGTCAAAATACGACGAATCTTTAATTCCGTCAGGAGAGAGTTGAAAATATTTTGCAACGTCTTCAGCATTACGCGGAATACCGGCTGTATCCTGCCGCGTAATCGCTGCATAAAAACCAAGTAACGGATTTGGACTTTCAACCGGGACATCAGAACCGCTTGGAATATGATTTCCATCTTCAAGTAATGAATGCCAGGCATACGCACCAAAAATTCTCGCTGGCCCTAATCGTGTTTGTGCCCAATACATATCTGATGTACAATGTGTCGGCTGCATACTCGGAATAATGCCCAACTTTTTGAACCGCGAAATGTCCGACATTTGCAATACCTGTGCGTGCTCGATGCGAAAACGGGCATCGTGCGCCTTATCGGGAAATTTTCTCAGCGCTTCTTCGTACGCGTCGAGAACAATATTATTTCCCCTGTCGCCGATAGCGTGCGTGCAAATTTGAAATCCATGTGCAAGTGCTTCTTCCGCCATCGCGCGGATGTGTTCAAACGTTGTCACAGTTAAACCGCGATTGCCGGGTTCATCGCTGTACGGTTCAATCAAGGCTGCACCGCGCGAGCCTAATGCTCCGTCAATGTACATTTTCACTGCGCGAACTGTAAAATGCTGACTTGCGCCGTCGCTATACGGACCGCTAACGAGCATTGCTTGCCACAACGGACCATCACCTCCAATTGCCGCATACACGCGTACCGGCAATTGCTGATGAGAAGACATTTCTTTATACAATGCAAAATCTTCTTCATCAATCCCCATATCATGCACGCTTGTCAAACCGACTTTTACAAATTCATGCAGCGCAAGAGAGATTGCTTGTTGAGATTCTTCTTTCGTGTACGCAGGCAACACTTTTGCAACGCGATCAATTGCATTATCAATAAAAATTCCCGTCGGCTCTCCTTTTCCATCAAGCAGAATTCGTCCGCCGTCAACACTATAATCAACGACTTGTTTTGAAGGAACAAGTCCAGCCATTTCCATAGCACGTGAATTTACCCACACTGCATGGCCATCAACGCGCGATAAAAAAACAGGATTGTGCGGCGCAACTCTATCTAACATTGCCGCATCAGGAAAAGGCTTTGCATTTCCTTTCGAATGCCAGTCATTTTGGTCCCATCCTCTGCCTCGTACCCATTGTCCCGGCTGCAAAGTCGCAGCTTTTGCCGCAACCATGCGAAGAATTTCCTCAGACGATTTTGTTCCGACAAGATTCAGTTCGAACAAACTTGCGCCATAACCGGCAACATGGACATGCGAATCAATAAATCCCGGGAAAAGAAATTTCCCCTTCGCATCAATGACCGAGCGAGATGTGTACCGTTTCATAATGTCGTCACTTGTTCCGGCAGCAACAATTCTGCTACCGCGAATTGCCACAGCCTCAACAATCCGGTTGTGAGCGTCTACCGTATAGACTTTTGCGTTTACGATCATCATATCGGCACTTCGTTTTGATGTCATCGTCAGCCACACAAAAGTTGCCACTGCAACACCAATGATAACAATGAGAGAAAATAATGTTTCTTTCATAGGCTCATTTAAATATGTGAGAAATTGAAAAAAGCAGATTGTGCAAAAATATAACGAAGGCTATTTACAAAAGCTATTTCTTATTTGCACACGTTGAATTTTTTCCCTATGTTTTTCTACGATAACAAAGGAGGAACTGTGTATCAAGAATTCGACCGGCTTATTGAGATTGTCAAACAACTGCGAAAAGACTGCCCGTGGGATAGAGAACAGACGCACCAAAGCCTGCGCCACAGTTTTCTGGAAGAAGTGTGTGAAGTGATTGAATCAATTGATCATGAGCAGTGGAGCGAACTCCGGAATGAATTGGGAGATGTCTTTCTGCATCTTGCTCTGCAAACGCTCATTGCAGAAGAACGCAATGAATTTACACTTGCGGAAGTTCTGCATCACATCAATGAAAAACTTATTCGCCGCCATCCACATGTTTTCGGAGAAAGAAAAGAAACAGACACCGAAACGCAGGCACGAACGTGGGAGAAAATCAAATTGAGCGAAGGGCGGACATCCGTGGTCGACGGCGTTCCGTACGAATTGCCGGCGCTCTTGCGCGCACGGCGGCTTCAGGAAAAAGCGGCGAAAGTCGGCTTTGATTGGAACGACAAGGAATTGGTATGGAAAAAAATAATTGAAGAGTTGAATGAGTTGGGGGACGCTTCTGCAGCAAGCAATCCAAAACACATTGAAGAAGAACTGGGAGATCTTCTTTTTTCAATCGTGAATTACAGCCGCTTTGTCAACGTGAATCCTGAAGATGCTTTGAGAAATACTTCGAATAAATTTAAGGCGCGGTTTAACTACATAGAAGATCATTTACGCGCTGCGGGCAAAGATATTTATGCTACATCGCTTGCCGAAATGGATCAATTATGGAACGAAGCAAAAACGAGCAGCCACTAATCAGTCTTTGCCTTTGCCAACATCCAACCTTCCGTTGAATTTGCTGTAAGCGTCAATAATATCTTTCACCAACCGATGACGCACAACGTCGTTGCGATCAAGATAGACGAACGAAATTCCTTCGATCCCTTGCAGGACTTCCTGAATCTGCACTAAACCGGATGTCGTTTTCAAGGGCAGATCAATTTGAGTAATGTCACCGGTGATAATTGCTTTCGAGTGGTCGCCTAAGCGCGTGAGAAACATTTTCATCTGCATCGCGGTGGCGTTCTGTGCCTCATCGAGGATAAGAAACGAATTGTTCAGCGTCCGCCCGCGCATATATGCCAAAGGTACGATTTCAATAATCCGGCGTTCCATGAACGCTTTTAATTTTTCTGCGGGAAGCATATCATCAAGTGCGTCGTAGAGCGGGCGAAGATACGGGTCAACTTTCTCTTTTAGGTCACCGGGAAGAAATCCAAGGCTCTCGCCGGCTTCAACCGCCGGACGTGCGAGTACAATTTTATTCACCTCACGATTTTTCAAACTTGCAACTGCCAGTGCAACGGCGAGATATGTTTTGCCGGTACCCGCCGGACCGATTGAAAAAACTACATCGTTGCTCTGCACACGTTTTACATATTCGGCTTGTCCGGCTGTTTTCGCTTTGATAATGGAATTCTTCGTAAACAGGACGACAGAATCCATTTCGTCTTTGGGGACATAGCCGGATTGAGGCACAGGAATATTGCCGTTGACCGTCACGAGATCGAGCACGGTGTCAACATCATTCGACGTCAGCGTTCCGTTTTTTGTCAGAAGAAACGTCAGCTCTTTGAATATTTTTTCGATTTGCTCTATTTCGGCCGGCTCCCCGCGAAGTGTGATGAATTCTCCGCGTACAACAATGTTGGCATCGAAGCGATCTTCAATTAATTGAAGGTGATGATCGTTAACGCCCAGAAGCTGAAATGTATCCACCCCTTCGATCTTCATTTTACGTTCTATCGTATGCAGTTCCTCCTTGCCGGCCTATAAAAAACAAAGTCCTTCAACCCGACGTACATCGGGGAAGGACTTTGCTCGTTGATTATAAATTTTCAAACTCTGTTGCGCCTCGCGTTTAATGAGCGGCGTGCTTATTTCTCCAATAACGTCGTTCCGCTTTTTTCTCGTTGTCGGTTAACGGACCTGCAACAGGAATTTTCAGCTTCTGCCCGGGATGAATGACATCGGGATCTTTAATCTGGTCTCGGTTGCCTTGCCATATCTTCGGCCACATAAATGGATTGTCATAAATATCTTTTTTCTTGGAAATATTCCACAAACAATCTCTATCTCTTGCCCATGTGCCGACGGTGTACGTCTTCTCAAGTCCAGCCAGCAAATCCGGACGAGCAAGCGTCGCTTTCAATTGGTCAATTTTCTGCTGCAACGCCTGAATACGATCATAAAATTCCTGCAACGCGGCAAGCTTTGATTGTTTCAAACTATCAAGCTGTGCTTGCAGTGAATCCACCTCGCTCCGGCGCGCATACAAATCCTGATTTGAAAGCAGCGATAATTGGCCTGCCCAATCTTCAAGATGTTTCAGCGCCGCATCGAATGCTTTGTGGCGGTCAGCGCTTGCACCGGTCATCGCCATGGTTTCATTCTGAACCTTTGTTACCTGATCGGTCAATGCGGCAAGTGCCGCTTTCAGACTGTCAACATCTTTCGTTAACTGCGCTAAAACATTCTTCAACGAATCGCGCTGTGCCGTATATTGTGTTATTTGGTTCTGCCATTCTTCTTTGGTCATCTTCTCTTGAGCCGACACCGTCTGAACCGCGGCGGCGCCCATCAGAACAACGACCAATGCTGATACAACAAGTTTCTTGAGATTCATTTTTCAGCTCCTTCGTATGTTAGTCATTGCTGGCTTTTCAATCGTTCACGCGTCAAATCCTGATCTTTCTGTGCCTGAGCAAGCTCGGCTTGCTTCGCAACAATTTGATTTTCAAGATCGGACTTTTCTGCCTTCTTTGCGTCCACAGCTTTTTGTAAAGAAGCCACCTCAGCTTTCAATGACGCAAGCTGGGCAAGTTCCTCGTCACTCGGACCGCTGCTGCAACCGACAACCGTCAATGCTCCCACCAGCAGGACAGTAGCAATACTAGTCTTGAGTATTTTCTTCATTTTCTTGTCCTCTTACTGTGATGCGATTATGTGCAAATCCGTTTTACTGCTACGTGAATTATAACAAAATGAGCGACTCAAGTCAAGAAAAAAAACCTTCTTACTTTCAGATTACAAAATATTCATGTTTTCTTCATTTATTCTCACCTCCAGTATTCCCAACAATGCCTTTTTGCAAGGAGTTCCTTAAAGCAAGCCGCGATCGGCAAAACTTGTGAATGTATTGCCGGCAATGATAATATGATCATGGATTGGAATCCCGACAACCTTACTTGCGTCAACAATTTGTTTCGTAATCGAAATGTCTTCGTGGCTTGGTTCAGGATTTCCACTGGGGTGATTGTGCATGAGAATAATACTGGCGGCAGATTCCACAATTGCAGAACGAAACACTTCACGCGGATGCGTGAGAGACGAATTCAACAATCCGCGCGTGATGGTAATTTCCTTGATAATGCGATTCGCGCTGTTCAAGAGAAGCACAATGAACACTTCTTGTTTCATGTCGCGAAGGAGTGGAATAAAACGCTCCGCCACATCATCCGGCGTTCGAATGACGCGCTGCTCTTCTTCCGGCAATGAATGAAGACGGCGCGCCAGCTCAAATGCGGCAACAATGGAAACCGCGCGCGCTTTACCGATGCCTTTGTATTGTCTCAATTCTCCCACACTCAGCCCGGCAATTGTGCGGAGATTTTTGTGTTCGACGAGAAGCCGCTTGGCAAGATCAACCGCCGTAATTTTTCCTGTGCCCGATACAATAAGAATTGCCAGAAGCTCCGCTTCGGTCAGTACGTCGGCACCAGCATGCATCAGCTTTTCACGCGGGCGTTCGTTCTCCGGCCAGTCTTTTATTTTTGTGTGATAGAATGAAGGTTCGTTGACATCAGAAACAGGTTCTTGGCGCGGCACGGTTGTTCCCCTGCTGATATTAGCGAGCGAGCGGGTTTTTCTTGTATTCAAATTCTCCAATTTTTGAAACCTTCCCTTTCTTATACTGCAAAATATCAAGCCACGAATTGACACGGTCTTCAGTGAAAGAAATCCGTGAGTGAAATCCGTGATAGTTCGAAACCTGCGACAACAGTGCCGTCAACCCTTCACGCGATGTTCCGCCTTGCTGAATCAATTGCAGAAGCAATTCCATCGTGTCATATCCGAAAAGAACGTTCTCGTTAGGCAGGCGGCCCGTCGCGGCAAGAAATCTCGCAGCGAACTGATTATATTCAAATGAATTTTCCAGCCAGCGATCCGAACTGAATACCACGCCGTCGGCATACCGTTTGTTCAAATCAAGTTCGTTAGGATCGTTCCATTCTGCGGAGCCGAGAATCGTTGTCTGAATATTATAGTACGTCATCTGCGATGTGATAATGCCGATCTCGCTGCTGCCCGAAATCGGACAAAAGACTGTTTGAATTGAAGAGACCGGATATTGCAAACTGTCAAGATCAACGGTAATCTTTTGTGTGGGAATGTTCAGTGAATCAAGAATGTGCTTGCCGTTTGCCGGGAACAAATTGGACGCAAGCACTTCGCCTCCCGCTTCTGTCAATGAATCCACAAGCGACTGACGAACACCTGCAGAGCGCAGTTTCCGGAGAATTTCCGCATACGGAAGTCTGCCGGCAAACGAAACGGCATATTCCGCATTGAACTCTGCCGCATCTTTTCTCATTGCGCGGAATAACGAACGCAAATCTGTTGCGCCCTTCACATATTGCTGCTGCGAAACAATCGTTGCACCAAGGCGTTTCGCTTCTGCAACAAACGAATCGGCCATTGCGCTGTTCGGCAAAACTGCCGGCGTAATGACGCCGAGGTTTTTGTATCCTAACTTCAACACGGCATATTGTGCCATCGCTTTTCCGCGCGTCGAATAATCAGGATTGGCTTGAAAAACGTACTTGCTGATCGCAGCAATGCCGTTGTCGGTCGCCGTTGGTGAGATGATAGGAATGTGCTGCGGACTCACAAATTTTGCGACAGCGGAAACAACGTTGCTGAAAATCGGCCCGACAATCGCCACAACATTGCTGTCGGAAAACCACGGGCGCACGGCATTCATGGCAATAATAGGATCGTGTTCCGAATCCTGCACATCAAGTTTCACTGTCGATCCGGTCTTCCCGATCCGCGCGTTATAGGCATCAACAGAAAATGTAATTCCATCATAAATTTCTTCCGCCAATTTTTTTTCACGCGTCAGTTCGGGCTGTGCGCGCATCAATGAGAGAACGACGCCGACTTTGACAAAGCCTTTGCTTTGAAAACGTGCAATGAGATTTCGCGCCTGCTGAGCAAGCAGCGGTTCATCTTTCTGAGATGCCACAATTTGTGCCTGTGCAATTGCCTCCTGTTTGTTTCCGGTTTCCCATTTCTTTTCTGCGGCGTACAGCGACAATAATAATTTTGCCCTGTTTGTACGTGCAAGGGAAGCCAAAGCATCGATATCATCGGAAGACAAAAACTCTGAAGCAAGATTATCAAGAAGGCGCTGCGCGCGGACAAAATTCTTTCTGTCCGTTCCGTTATCAAGCACAAAAAGCATTTCTTGCGCGGCGTCGAGATAAGAATTCAATTCATACTCGTCAATCCCAATGGTATAATGCGCATCTTCCGCATAGACGCTTGAAGGAAATTCATCGAGAAAGTTTTTCAGCAGTGCAACTGACGCATCGTACTGTTGTTGCTGAAAGAGCGCCTTCGCTCCCATAATCATCGCAGCAGTCGTTCGTTGATTGTGCGGAATCTGTTGAAAGATCCTTTGGAACGATTCGTACGCCCCTGTAAAATTTTTCTGTGCATACTGGCGGACGCCGATAAGGAATTGCGTTTCCGCACCATTATTGTACAGCACATCGTCCTGTGCCTGACTCGCTGTCGCAGCAAAAAAGCACACGAAGCAGCCAAAAGCGATGAAAAAAGGACGGTGAATTCTTTTCAGGAAGCCAAATGTCGGATGCATAGATCCTTTTCTGAAGTCTGTCAAAAGTCGCGCCGGAGCGAACGAACACCCATAACATGCGCAGCAAAAGATGCCGCCACCGTTACTGCTACAAGAGCCGCAGTTGCCGCGAGTAACGTGCCCGAATGAAACCGTTCACTAAGATAGACAGCGCGAAAGAATAATTCCAATGGAACAAACAAAATTGAAATGATAAAAACAAGATAAATTAGGCTGAGAAGAAACGTCAATGTGGCGCCTTGCGACGACGCGATGCGGATCGGGTTCTTCTCGGTATAATTCGAGAAATATGTCCCCAATCCAAAATTGAGACTCGCAAGGCACACCATCGCCAGCACCATCACACTAATAGAAAGCCTCATCAGCATCGGAAACATTCTGTACGGAATTCCCGAAACAACCGCCGTGCACAGGCTCAGCACAATAAGCGGAAGCAGCAGAATAAAAAATTTTATCCAATACACCGAGCGGACATGAACAGGAGCGGACCGCAGCGTCCAGAATGCCGTTCCTTCAAGACTCATCATCGGAAACGCGAACCGCAGCGCGATGGATGTCATTAAAAAGGCATTGAACGTCAGCAGCACCAGAAAAATTGCCGCACGAAGAGGCGGGCTTTCTAATTTCAGATCAAGCGTGCTGATGCTGGACAGAAAAACAATCACCAGCACAAGCATGATCGCAAAATGAATCCACTGGCTCGGCTCGCGGACAAATTGCCAGAATTCTTTTTTCAGCAGCACTTCGGCCTGCGGCTCAAAGCGCGAGCGTTTTTCAAAAGAAAAGACCGGGCTTTTTGCGCTGCCCGATCTGGAAGAAAAAAATCGCAGTGTCAGCGACGTCAGCCAGCCGCTGTAATACAGTGCATCCCCAACTGCAATCATGAAAATAAAAGCGGCAATGCTTGTAAGAAGAAGCATCACCCAATATCCTGCAACGACAGTGAATTTTCCTGCAACAAAAAAAAGCAAAATTTGCGCCGCCCAATAATTCGGCAGCACTTTGGTGAGCGGCGGATCGAGATAACCAAAATATACATTCACATTGGGATAATACTTCATCACTTCCTGAACCAAATGCACAGGGCTTGTGACGGTAAAGTACAAAACGATTTGAATGGAATAGAATACTACCAATAATGCGAGCAATCCTTTAAAGCTCACCTTCTCCGCAAGTTTCAGAAGCACAAGAAGAACGATCACCGCTACACATCCCGCCAAAAACATGAACGGTACGAGCACGCCAAACATTGCAAACAAATAAAAATACCACGGCAATCCGAAATACGAACCGTAGCCGAGCAGCACGGAAAGTCCTGCTAAAAACAATGTGCCCGAACTGTAAAAAAAATTGTCGAGAAACTTGATGATGAAAATGTTGAGATGCGACACCGGCGACGTTAAGAGAAAATTGACTTCCGGAGAGCGGAACATCGTTGAAAACGACACGACCATATTGCCGAGGTTGATGGCAAGAAAGAATACAAAGAGCATCATCGAGATGAAACGGTGAAAAAGAAATAATCCGATGTGAACGTCATGAAGCAGATATGCGGTGACGAACCGCGCAAAGAAAAAACCTCCGACGGCAAACGAGCCGAACACAATGAAAGAGCTTGTGTTCTTCACCAGCGACTGAAGTGTCCGGGCAGTCGTCACTTTCCAAAACATTTTTGTTTTGAAAAAAATTATGTGGACTATAAGCGCCATTACTTTGCGTGCTCAAGAAGATGTCCGACACGTTAAAGGTGCCGGACATCTGGGAAAAAACACATTACTTCGTCAGTTCAAGAAACACTGATTCTAGTTTACCGTCGAATTTGGATTTGTGATGGTGCAAATTTTCTTTCGTATCGAGAAAGATAAGCTTGCCGTCTTTGATAATGCCGATACGATCGCATAATTCCTCAACGATTTCCATGTTGTGAGTGGACATGAAGATCGCAGCACCTTCTTTCGATTTCTGTTTGAGCGAATCTTTCACGATGCGCGCGCTTCGCGGATCGAGCCCGACCATCGGTTCATCAATAATAATCGTGCGCGGCGAATGCACAAATGCAGCGGCGATCGTGATTCTCTGCCGCATGCCCTGTGAATAATCTTCCGACCGTTTATCCACCCAATCGCCAATTTCAAAATGGTCAACCAGCTTGTCAATCTCCCTGCGAATTGTTTCCTTTGGCATTTTGAATAAGCCGCCGATGTAATACAGAAATTCACGCCCCGTTAATTTATCATAGAGAAACGGCTGATCAGGAATATACCCGAATGTGGATTTCGCTTCCAGCGGCTGCTTCTGAATGTCGAACCCGTTCACGGTTACAGAACCGGACGTCGGCGCAAACAATCCGGTCATCATTTTGATCGTCGTCGTTTTTCCTGCGCCATTGGGACCGAGAAATCCGAAGAATTCTCCGTCAGGAATTTCCAGCGAAAGATCGTCCACAGCAGTGAACGAACCAAACTTCTTGGTTAGATTTTTAAGAACTATCATCTCTTCTTCATTTTTGAACACCACGATCTTTTAGGAAAAAGGATTGATGGATTATTGGATTACTGGAAAAACAAATCATCAAGTAACCAATCAACAATCCATTAATCCAATTATCCATTCATCCACCTTCTTACTCCCATTCAATCGTTGCCGGGGGTTTTGAGCTGATATCGTACACCACGCGATTAACACCGCGCACTTCGTTGATAATCCGGTTTGAAATTATTCCAAGCACATCATACGGAAGATGCGCCCAGTCCGCCGTCATTCCGTCAACGCTTGTTACGGCACGAATGGCAATCGTATTTTCGTATGTCCGTTCGTCCCCCATCACGCCGACAGACTGCACCGGAAGCAGCACCGCGAACGCCTGCCACACTTCATCATACAAGTTGTTGCGGCGAAGCTCTTCAAGAAAAATGTCGTCTGCACTGCGGAGAATTTCCAATCGCTCCGGCGTTACCTCGCCGAGAATACGAATTGCCAGTCCGGGACCCGGGAATGGATGGCGCATCAACAACGATTCCGGCAATCCCAATGCCCGCCCGACTTCTCGCACTTCATCTTTGAACAATTCTCTGAACGGCTCGATCAATTTCAGGCTCATCTTTTCCGGCAAGCCGCCGACATTGTGATGCGACTTGATCGTTGCCGAAGGTCCCTTGAATGACGTTGATTCGATGACATCCGGGTAGAGGGTTCCCTGCGCAAGAAATTCTGCACCGTCAACTTTCTTCGCCTCTGCTTCAAACAAATCAATAAATGTTTTGCCGATGATCTTTCGCTTCTGTTCCGGATCGCTTACATTTTTCAATCTGTCGAGAAATGTCTCCGCTCCATCAACAAAATCGAGAGCGATGTGGAATTGATCGCGGAATGTTTTCACAACTTGCGCGCTTTCGCCGCGGCGCATCACGCCGTTGTCAATGTGAATGCAAAACAACCGGTCGCCAATTGCCTTGTGCAGCAGCACCGCCGCAACGGATGAATCAACTCCGCCGCTCAAAGCGCACAGTACTTTGCCCGAACCGGCTTTCGAGCGAATTTCTTCCGTTGAACGCTCGATAAAGGACGCCGCATTCC
>JAJYOI010000143.1 GCA_021796275.1 Bacteroidota bacterium | reverse complement strand
TGGCGCGGGAATAAGTATGGGCTTTGCCGAAGCGCTTTCGGATGATGGAACTCTTACCGGACGTGGACATCCTTGGATGCGCGGAGCGATCACGGGATTGATGACAACCCTCGGAGGAATCGGTCATACATTGCCTTACCTCATTCCGAATGTTTACACTGCAACAACAATCGCCGTAATTGTTGTTCTTATTGAGCTGGGTGTGATCTCATGGGTTCGACATAAATTCATGGATACGCCGCTCGGCACTGCAATATTTCAAGTTGTTATCGGCGGCATCTTGGTATTTCTTGCCGGTGTATTGATTGGTAGTTCGTAGTAGTGTTGTAGAGCGAACAGGCTGTTCGCTCTACATTCGCAATGCCATGTATCCGGTTGATTTTGATCCCGCTAAAATATTTAGATGCCTATAATCGATATTTGAAAAATCAAAATTTAGATGCTACTTTTGTGCACTAAAATATCGGGGTTGTTCATGCCAGAAGAGCTATACATTAATTTTAAATTTAAGAATAGAAAAACTGGTGAGCTTAAAGACGGTTATATTCGCGTTCCCAATATTGAAAAATATGCGAACGGATTAAAAAAGTTTTTCGATATTCACCAATTCCGGGTTTGTGAAAAGCGGCTTGTGAGCAGGGAAGAATTCGAAAAAAGAGGTAAGGCATAAATCGTATTTTTTATTTCATTGTTTGGTAATTCTATTTCCGCTTAAATGCAAACTGATAAAATTTCACTGAGTGAATTCCTTTCTTTCACTTCTTCAAACCAAGCGGCGGCAGTTAGTTACAGTTGCCCGTTCATCTGAGTAAGATAAGTTTCTTTGTTTCCGTGAATGAACCAGCCTGCAAAACATAGAAATAGACGCCGCTTGACAAACCAAAGACTTTCCCGCCATTTGTTTGGCTGGGATTCCACTGCACTTCATAGCGGCCAGCTTGTTTTGTTTCATTCACCAGCATTGTCACCTTTCTGCCGAGAACATCGTACACGCTCAACGAGACATGGCTTGCGACTGGAACTTCGTAACGGATTGTTGTAGATGGATTGAAGGGATTTGGGTAGTTTTGCAATAGATGAAAGTCTTTTGGCGCGGGAATGCTACTATTCATTATGCTTGTAGTCGCTGTATCAGCAGCGCCTGCGTAGACTGAGATATCATCAACGTACCCAGTGAAATTTCCTGTCGGGGATCTGTTGTCATACGCGACCATGATACGTTTGATTGTTTTTCCGTTGATCCACTTTCCAATATTGCAGCTCGTTTTGTTCCACGTGTTGAGTTGTCCTCTTCCCGCCGCAGGATGCATTGAAAGACCGGTACTGTCCGTGGCCCCAGCATCCCTTAAGTTACTTCCGTCAGCCATGTAGAGGTCAACTGAAATATGCCGCGCCAAACTGTCTTTTGGGAAGGTGTAGAATGTGAGGTTTGAGGTTGGTAAGACGGGGATATTCACATCGAAAACTTTGAAGTAGTAAAACGCTTCTGCGGTTGAGGTTACCGTTCCACTAACCTTCAACGCATACTGACCTAATCTCGGCTCTTCTCGAACAGGTGCACAACTCGCGGAGGATACATTCGTTGGAATTGAGCTAGGATCTGGAGTACTAATCCAATTCGGCTGGGCATCATAGTTTTGTTCGAAGCTTGTCCTGAAGTACCATGGTCCTTCGGAGTATGGAATTGTTACGTGTGCAGTAAGCGGATCGAGATTGTTTTGTACTCGAGTTATTTTCCCCGCCAAACGCATGTAAAAATCGGAAGAGAGATACGTGCCGTCCGCGCTGCTAGTCACGAAATATTGGTCTGTGGGGATTTCATAATAGCTATCGGCAGCCTTTAAGATTGCTGTCCCTTCGTTATACTCATCAAACATTGCAACATACATTGATTGAATGCCCGCTTGCTTTATATTTCGAAACTGTCTCCACAAGAATTCGCCTCTGTTTCTTGGAATTTGATTTTGTGAACCGCCATTCCAATTCGACCAAGAAAAGCCTGGAAACATCACGGGCTGGTAATCTATTCCGTTTTTCTGACAGTACTGTAAGTCGGGTACTAAGATGTCTTGGGCATAATTGTCTGCGCTCAACGTATCTGCAAAGCGGCCCACGGTCCAGGGGGAAAGCATGTCGAAGCTTTTATATACCGAATCAAATCCCGGCTTTGAATCATTGTTCCCAGTACGCCAGTATGTTGGCACTCCTCCCACAACATAACATCCTTGGCTCTTGAACCAATTTATGACATCAAGACACTGCAATGGAGTTCCCACTCTGTCTATAAAACCAAATCCCCATATTGCCACAACGGGCTTTCCATTTTGAGTGGCATACTGTGGTGAAGAGGTCAAGTGAAGGACGCCGGCCTGTTTATTGGCCCAATCAGTTTTCAAGGAGTCAAATTGGCTCGCGTCCAAAGTGCTGATGTCATACATAACGTAGAATATCCTTCCATATTTTTCTGAGGCTCTTTTTATCCGGACACTTTCGCTGTCGTGGTTTTGCTTATACACAAGGTCGGATGAACCCACGGTGAAATTTTGGAACGCGATTCCATCAATCCCATACGTTTGCATCCAGGAAAAATGCTTGTCGATGACCTCCTCCGTCCATGAGGAGAACAATTTCGCGGACCTGCCATCCCCAAGGTTTTGAAAACCAGTTTGGAACAAAGAAGAAGGAGGATAGTCGGAGATATCAGGATAGATGTCGAACGAAAGGAAGCCAGCATGCGGACGGACAGTAGAATCCCGATAGGAGCCATTAGCCCAACCAAACCATTTCTGCATTGGCGAACCGTCGCCGTAGCATTGAAACCATGCCTGATAACCACATATCACCTTGCCGACTAATGTGTTGGAAACTGTTGGGCTTTGAGCGACTGCGGCAGTGCTCAGAAACGTACTCAGACTGACTATTATTGCACACAACCGTAAACGGCATTTCATAGCAATTCACTCCTCAGTTCTTATTGTAAAGGGCAATTGCAGCTAACTATTGTAATTACGTAATATTAATTTTTTACTGCGTTTATTTCGTTTTTCAATAAGTCTTTTACGCCTCCGGCACACGAATTATAGATAAAAGATTAGCAGCTGTGTGCAAAGTGTATAAATATTTTTTCAACCGCAATAAGTTTTTTATTAAACACCCTCGGCATTCGCAACCGTGTAAAAATAAAAAAGGACGACCGCACGGTCGTCCTTCTAAATTCTTATTACTATCTACTAAATACTCTATACTGAGTACTACTTCCTCAATTCCGGCATTCTTCCCGGAGTCCACGGCGCGCCGATTTTTTCCATATCTGTCTCAATCGATTTCAGTTCGACATTGGTAATCGTTTTCAGCTTTTCCAAAATTGGTTGAATCTCATTATACAAAACTTGATATGCAACTTTCTGATTCTTTGTCACATTGGAAGTAGAACGCCATTGCGTACCGGTAAGTGTTTCTAAACGAAGATTGAGCGGCACTTTTTCCGGCGGCACTTCTTCTTGACTTGCCTTCGGCTTCTGTCCTTCGAATGCGAAACTAATATCATCCAGTTCTTTCGCTACATCAGATGCGCGCTTGAACAAATCGAACGATGCCGATGGAGTATTATTCAGCGTCTGTTTTATCAATACAACTCTTTTTGTCAATTCACCCATAAGATCTCTTGCACCAACAACGGTTCTTGCAAGCTCTGCGGCTTTTCTTTGGAACTCGACAACTTCGGCTCTATTTGATGCCGGGAGAGTTGTGTTGTTCAACGGGACAACGTTAAATGTAACCGGTTCGGCAAGTTGTTTTTCTTCGCCTCGCACAACCATTACCATTGCTAGAGAATATTTACCAGGTAAAACA
>JAJYOI010000078.1 GCA_021796275.1 Bacteroidota bacterium | reverse complement strand
CAGATTTACCGCAATTCAAAGGACGCGGTTTCAGCACATGGATTTTCTGGCGCTCGGCATATTTGACAAAACTTGTCAGCATGAAAAACAAAATACTTGTTGTATTTGATTGGCTGAAGGCGTTTGTATTCGGGCGCGATACAAGCAGATTTTAGCATGAACAACTTTTCAATCGATTTTATTCAACAACGCATTTCTTCGCATCGGCGCCGCACGGTGGAAAACAATTCACTTGTTCGATCCGCTGTGCTTGTGCCGTTTGTGAAAACGAATAATGAACTTTCGCTTCTCTTCACGAAACGAACAGATACTGTTGAACGGCACAAGGGACAAATTTCTTTCCCCGGCGGCGTTGAAGATAAAAATGATGATTCGCCGGTTGCAACCGCTTTGCGCGAATCGTTCGAGGAAATCGGAGTGCCGCCGGCATCTGTGAAAATTTTCGGCTTGCTCAGCGATCTTCAGACGCCGAGCAGATTTCTTGTCACGCCGGTTATCGGATATGTTGAGCGGCTTCCTGCATTGTGCATCAGCAAAGATGAAGTTGCCGAAGTACTGATGATTCCTTTCGCTGAATTTTTCGATGCGTCAAAGCGCCGTTCAGAAATCCGCATGAGAGAAGGGGAAAAAATTGAAATATTTTTTTACGATGTGTGGAAAGAACCGATTTGGGGAGCAACAGGAAATATCATCAAAGAGCTGATTGATTTGCTCAACGGGTAGCGTGACTTTCCAAATGCTCCGTTTAAAATACCGTTGATTTTCAAGCCTTTTATCGTTACTATTAACAACTATCGTAAGTGAAGTGCTCTTGTTTTTTTCCATCTATTCAGGAGATATGTACTATGCAGCATGCAAAGTTTCTTGTGGTTTTCATTGCCGGAATTATTGCCGCTTCGCTTCTTGCCGGATGCGGCGCTCAGAAAGAAATAACCGTTGCAGAAGTCGGCGGAGAAAAAATTTCGCTTGCAGAATTTGATTCAATGTATGCAAAAAACAACGGCGGTGCCGATGCGGTGAAAAAAGCAACGCCAAGCGACCGCGACAAATTCCTCAATCTCTATGTAAATTTCAAATTGAAGGTCCGCTACGCATATGACCACGGATACGATAACGATCCCGGCGTACAATCGGAACTTGCCGAGTATCGAAACAATCTCGCCGTCACCTATTATCTCGATGATGCAGTGACACAACCTGCTCTGAAAGAAATGTACGCCAGAAAACTCATTGAAATTCGCGCAAGCCATATCCTCATTTCGCTTCCGCCAAACTCTTCACCGGCAGATACAGTGCAGGCGTACACTAAGGCGATGAAAATTATCGATTCACTTAAACAAGGTGTTCCATTTGAAAAATTAGCGCTCGACAATTCACAGGATCCATCGGTGAAACTCAATAAAGGCGATCTCTATTATTTTTCCAGCGGAATGATGGTGCCGGAATTTGAGAACGCAGCCTACTCACTGAAGCCCGGTGAATTCACCACTACGCCGATACGCTCAGCCTACGGATATCACATCGTGAAAGTGACAGAACGAAAAGAGAACCCCGGTTCGGTCCGCGTAAGCCATATTATGAAACGGCTCACGGCAGAATCTTCGCCGGCTGATTCCGCAAAAGCGTGGATGCAAATTCGCGCGGCACTTGATTCGCTGAAACACGGAGCAGATTTTGCAACGGTCGCCCGCAATGTTTCCGACGACCAATTCAGCGCAGAACGCGGCGGCGACCTTGGATTTATCGAACGGCGGCGAACTGTCATTCCCTTCGATTCGGCGGCATTTTCATTAAAGCGCGGGGAAATTTCAGGAATCGTAACCACGCAATTCGGACTTCACATCCTCAAAGTCACCGACACAAAACCAATCGGTTCGTTCACAGAATTGGAGCCAGAGCTTAAAACATTCTACCAACGATACCGCTATCAGCACGATTATAATGCGCTTGTCGCTTCGTTGAAAAAGAAATACAATTTCACCGTGCATGACGACGCCATTGCCGCCTGCATTCATGACGCCGACACAACAACATCCACGGGCGATCCGAACTGGGATAGTTCAATCACTACACAAACACGGAAGATGGTGGTATTCACCATAGCAGGCAAGCCTGTTACGGTTGATTCTGTGATCGAACTGTCAAAGCGCGATCAGGATCTCCGAAGTATGCTCTTGAAAAATCCGGATACCTTCCACAAAATCTTCGATAAAATCGGCAACAACCTTGTTATTGAATACGAAGCGAACAGCAAGGAATCAAATTTACCGGGCTTTGCCAAATTGATGAAAGAATATGAAGACGGCATTCTGCTGTTCAAAGCAGAACAAAACGAGGTTTGGAACAAAGTCACGGTAACGGATTCGGCGCTTCATACATACTATGAATCTACGCGCGGAAAATACACATGGCCCGACCGTGTGAATATTCAGGAAATTTTTGTCCCCAACGACAGTCTTGCAAAAGTTGTGACCCAGGCATTGCAGTCCGGCGCTATGGATTTTGATTCTGCTGCGGCAAAATATAACCAGCGCTATGCAACGAAACAAAAGAATGGCGAGTGGGGGTTGCAGCCGGTAACGACCAACGATCTGACAAAACGGGCGTGGACAATGGACGAAGGAGCGACATCGGACTTTTTCAAATATGAAAACGGTTATTCGATGATTAAGGTTTTACAAAAGGATCCGGCGCGCGACAAGACATTCGATGAAGCCAACTCTGAAGTTTCGAGCGCGTATCAGGAATACGAATCGAATCGTTTAGAGAACCAATGGATCGACTCGCTGCGCAACACGTATCCTGTTGTCCTTCATCCGGAAGCGCTCAACCCGTCCCGCTTGTTAAGCGGGACGCAAACATCACAAAAGGAAGAACCAAAGTGAGATGCGTGCAGCGCCATTGGCGCCATGTTCCATTTTTAGCCGCGGCTTTTTTTGCGCTGCTTAACTTGTCATGCGGGAAATCCGGCCCGGAAACAAACGAAGTGGCGCGCGTTGATAATAACACGCTTACGCTTGAAATGATCCGGACACAGCTCGACAGCGGCCGCAGCATCTCGCAATCAGAAGTACATTTGTTTGCCGACAGATGGATCAATTCTGAATTGTTGTACGCTGAAGCGCAGCGCCAAGGATTAGAAAATTCTTCCGCCGTGCAACAACAGCTTGAAGAAGCGCGCAAGCAGCTTTCTATTAATGCATTGCTGGAAAAGGAGATTTTTATCGATACACCGCAGTCAATTCCGGACGATAAGGTCTCGTCATATTACAGTGCTCACAAAAACGAATTCACCCTCACCAACGATGTGGTATGGATTTCTTTTGCAGTGTTCGCTGAACGCAAACCGGCGGTAAATTTTCGCTCTTCAGTTTTACAGGGAAGCGGCTGGAGCGCGAGCATTGAAAATTTCCGCACGGGAGACGATTCATCTTCGGCGTTGCTGACATTTTCCGATTCTGTTTTTTATACACAAAGCATGCTCTTTCCTGCTGAATTATGGAAAGTAGCAAAAACCCTCGGAACAAAAGAAGTTTCCTTTCCTGTAAAAACCAGCGCAGGATATTTCGTCATTCTTTCATACGGCTCGTTCGCCAAAGGCTCCATCCCTCCGCTGAATTATGTTGAAAACGATATTCGCGGACGAATTGTTATGGAAAAACGACAGCAGCGCATGGCGCAATTTTTGGAATCGCTAAGGAAAAGGCATATCGTCGAACTTAATTTGGCGGGCGTTCCGTCAGAACCGGACAGCGCTCGCCCGCCGGGCGAATAATCTTTTGTCAATAAAGGAAAGAAGATGAAAAGATATCTCATCATCATTGCAACAGTGCTCGCGGCTCAATGCGCTGCAATGAGCCAAATGGAACATGACGCCAACAGCGGCACTGTAATTGACCGCATTGTGGCAGTGGTTGATAAGGAAATCATCACGCAATCAGATCTGGATTACGCAGTGCTTTCCGTTGCAATGCAAAACAAGGTTGACCCGAAATCACCCGAAGTACAATCGCAGGTGCTGGACGAATTGATCAATGAAAAATTAATTCTTGCACAGGCGGAGTTGGACAGCGTTACCGTTACCGACGACGAGGTCACAGACCGGCTTGATCAACAAATCAAACTGCTGGCGCAGCAGTACGGCTCAGAACAAAAATTAGAAGAAGTGTACAAGATGCCGGTTTCAAAAATGAAGCGCGAGTTTCGCGATGAAATTCGAAAACGCCTTCTCATTCAAAAAATCCGGCAGCAGCGTCAGGCGAACATCAACGTATCGCGGCTCGATGTTGAACAGTTTTTTGAAGCGAATAAAGACAGCTTACCAATCATCCCGAAGCAGTATGAACTCAGCCATATCTACCTGCAGCCAAAGCCAGACACTGCCGTGGTGAAACGTGTGTACGACGAAGCGCTTGCGCTCATCGACAGCATTAAAGCGGGCGGCGATTTTGCCGATTTTGCCCGGCGCTATTCTTCCGATCCCGGCTCTGCGGCGCAAGGCGGCGATTTAGGATGGTGGCGACGCGGTTCGTTCGTACCGGAATTCGAGGCAGCAGCATTTGCTTTGAAGGATAGCGAAATTTCGGTGCCCGTGCGGACAAAATTCGGTTATCATATAATTCAATTGCTTGAGCGGCGGGGCGAATCGGTGCACACACGACACATCCTGCTGAAAATTGAACAATCAAGCGCGGACGACGATTCAACAATTGCCGAGTTGAAACGCTTGCGTGCCCGCGTATTAGCCGGAGAAGATTTTGGCGTGCTGGCGCGAAAATATTCTGAGGATCAGGACACCAAAGATATCGGCGGAGATTTGGGAACGATACCGGTCGATCAAATTGATCCGTCATTCCTTGAAGTGTTGAAACCGTTGAAGGCAGGCGATATCAGTGAACCGGCAAAAGTTCCCGTAGGCAACACATATGGCTATCATATCGTATGGGTCCGCTCGATTACTCCGGAACACAAAATGAACCTCGACGAAGACTACCAACGCTTGCAGCAGCTTACGCTGCAATTCAAAAGCAATGAAGATTACGAGAAATGGCTAAAAGAATTACACAAAACAATCTATTGGCAAAAGAAAATCTGAGGGCATTATTTCAAATCTCATCTTGCCGGTGTGACGTTTTTTTCATATATTTTGCTATACTTTTCTAAGAAACAATGTCACGATAACAAAGGAATCTCATGGCACAACACAAGTCGGCGATTAAGCGCATCCGATCCAGTGCACGGCGTACACAACGAAACAACACCCGCGAATCACAAATGAAAACGCTGATCAAGAAGGTTCGCCAAGAAAAAGATAAAGCGAAGGCTGAAGTCGCGTTGAAAGAGGCTGTCTCTATGCTTGATAAACTGGCGCAGAAGCGGTCAATCCATCCCAACAAAGCGGCAAACCAAAAAGCAAAGCTGACCAAACTTGTGAATAAGATTAAGTGATTTTGCGTACAGAAAAAAGCCATCCCGTCATGCGGCAAACATGACGGGATGGCTTTTTGTTTTTGTGCAGTTTTGTTAGACCAGCCCTTCCGATTCGTACAGCTTTGCCTGCAATTCTTTTATGCGTTGTTCAAACCGCCCGCGCTCTTCGGGTTTAGAGAGAATCAATATTTCGTACGCCTGAATAGCGGCACTGTATTCACCCTGAGACGCATAAATTTCTGCAAGCGTCGGTGTTACAATGTTGGATTCAAACGGAGATGGTTCGCTTGAAGAAATTTCCGGAACTGGCGTTGACGGCGCATCGTTCTGTGGAACAATTCGTCCGGCGTTTTGGAGTTGTTCTGCAATTGTCTCGATGTGGTTTGATTCCGCCGGCAACGTGGAAACATCCAAATACTCATCAAGAGAAATTACATCACTGTTTGGTTCCGCGCCTAATTTTTCCTGCAGATATTCTTCGAGCATCGGAAACGACGTCGGCTTTTCCGGAAGCGACGCGGCGGAATTTTCCTCACGTTTATCATACGATTCGGTTGAAGTGAAAGAATCGGCCGATTCTTCAATCACTTGATGAGGTAATGGCTCTTCATTTTCGACGGAAGGATTTTCTTCAGGCGATTGAGAAACCGTCACCACAGAATTCTGTGATGGCGCAGACGCAGCAAGAAATTCATCTTCAATTGCACGCACTTCATCTGTTGCGCCTTCGGGAATTTCCGCCAGCAGCGCTTTTGCCACCTGACCAAACGGACTAAGTTGCACCGCGCGTTGCAGCGCTGTTCGTGCTTTTGCTTTCTCGTTCAATGCAAGATGGCATCGCCCGAGAACGACATGAGCGCTTGCATAGATCGGATAAATTTTCACTCCTGCTTCGCATAATCGCAGCGCTTCATCAGCCTGATTTTTCATAAGGTATAAATCGGCGAGTCTCGCAAACAACGGTGATTGCGAATCATCGGAAAGTTTCTGGGAAAGAAAATCAATATCAAGTTCTGAAATATCCATTGAATTCGGCACGAGAGAAAATAAAACCGCCACCAGCATTATAATAGCCGATGGCGGTGTGAAAATCAAGCGCTATGCAACAACCGGATCCGACTGCACTTCTAACTGTGCATTCATTTGAGCAAGACGGATCTTCCGTGCCTGCAATGCCTGCTGAATGGACAGGTACGACACAAAACTGAATCCCATGAAGAAGAGCAATTGGAAAGGAACGGCGGCAATTTCTAAATAGTACAGTGACGAAACGACACCGAACAGGCAATACACGGCAAGAATAATTTCAACAACTACAACCCAGCTGAATTTCACCGGAACATATTTTTTGTCAAGCCATGAGTCTTGTTTTTCTTTGATAGAATATTTCGGTGTTCTGACAAATTCACTTTTCCGCTTAAACAAACCTTCGATGACGGCTTTACTGTTGTTCACCGCAAAGCCCATGCTTCCCGCCATAAAAAGCGGAAACAAAAACAACCGCCGACGCCAATCGCTGTACACATCTTTTTGAGAATACATATAGAATAAGAACGAGCCAATGAATGCAAAGACGAAAATCGACATCATCTCAAAATACGATTCATAACCTCCGTTATGTTTGATGAACATCAGCGGTATATTCAACACTCCGGCAACAAGGATAAACGGAAACACGATGTTATTTGTCAGGTGGAATGTCGAATGGAGTTTCATGCGAAACGGCAGTTCGGATTTCCACACTTTGGGCAGCATCTTGCGTGCCGTTTCAATTGCGCCTTTCGTCCAGCGGAATTGCTGCGACTTCAATGCATTGATCTCGGACGGAAGTTCTGCCGGCGAAGTAATATTTTTTAAAAACTTAAATTTCCATCCGCGAAGTTGTGCACGGTAACTGAGATCCAAATCTTCCGTCAGCGTATCGGACTGCCAATTTCCCGCATCAAGAATGCATGCCTTGCGCCAAATTCCTCCGGTGCCGTTGAAGTTGATAAAAAATCCGGCTTTGTTGCGGATCGTTTGCTCAATGACGAAATGTCCATCAAGTGCCATTGCCTGTGTGCGTGTGAGCAGCGAATAATCGGCGTTCAAGTGTTCCCACCGCGTCTGCACCATGCCGACCTTGTTGTCGGAATAGAAAAATGGCAGCGTTTTTAAGAGGAATTCTTTTTTTGGAACAAAATCGGCATCGAAAATTGCAACAAATTCGCCGGAGGATTTCATCAGTCCTTCTTTCAATGCGCCTGCTTTGAATCCTGCACGTGAGCCTCGCCGCACGTGATGAATATTGTTACCGCGTGCACGCATCTCTTTCACAATGTGCTCGACAATATCCACCGTTTCGTCTGTGGAATCATCAAGCACCTGAATCTCCAGTTTGTCTTTTGGATACTCCATGCCGCACGACGCTTCGATAAGGCGGCGCACAACATACATCTCATTATAAATAGGAAGCTGCACGGTCACCAACGGAAACTCTTCAAGAGAAGCTGTTGGCTCATCGATGTCGTTCTTATGCCGCAGATAATGGTACACCATCACAAATCCATGGCACCCAAAAATGAAAAGGATAAGAAGGGATACAAAGTAAGCGACTAGAATGATCTCGTCCATTGTTGTTGTCTTTTAACCTCGTGTTTTTATGTAGAAGAATTTTGTCATTACCATCCGGAAACTGTTTCAATTAAAATATCGTCGGCAATTTTATTGATTGCATCGGTCAATGCCACGGTTCGCACTTCTTTGCCAAGTTCGTACTCTCCCCAGTTTGTAAAATCTTTTTCCCAAACTTTCTTTCTCAACTTCAAATCCTGAAATGTTACATGAACTGTAATCGTGAGCCGCCGGCGGCTTACTTGTTCTCCCGGCGCTATGACGGACGGCGCATCGGACACCGCTGTAATTGTTCCTTCAAGCATCGAGTCTGCCGTAGAGCGGTCTGCCAACGCAAGGCTATTATCATTGACAAACAAATCAATAAGCTGTTTTGTCAAATCTTCCCGCAAGTTCGGCTCGCCGAAACCGCTTTGATCTTCAAAAAGCGGTATCGCTATCGTTTTCAAATGCGGCGGAACAGAAGAGCCCGTAAACGAGTATAGGCATCCAGAAAAACTTGTCAGCAAGATTGTTGAAATGCTCAACCATGCTACGCACACGGGAATTTTTTTTCGAAAACGACTATCTTTCATAGCACGCCATACTCTTTGAGTTTACGGTACAGTGTCCGCTCGCTTATGTGCAATGCCTGCGCAGCGGCTCTGCGGTTATTGTCGTACTTCTGCACCGTTCCGATAATCCACCGGCGTTCCATCTCTTCCAGTGAAAGATCGTCATTGTTGCCGTTGAACGAATGAGGAAGGACACTGTTTTGCAAATTGGTTGTCTGCGCCCGGATTTCTTCCGTGCTGCGTACAGCGCCGTTAATCATATCTTTCAAATGAAGAATATCGCTTTTCAAATCCACGAGCGCGCGATAAATCAATTCGCGTTCAGTAAATTCATTTTGTTTCGCGACATACACCGGCAAATTTCTTTCCCCTTCCGGCGCCTGATAGCCTTTAAGATATTTCCGCACATCATCGCCCGACAATTTTTTCCCGTTTCCAATGACAAGCATGCTTTCCATGACATTGCGCAATTCACGGACATTCCCGGGCCAGTAATATTCTCCGAGAGCTTCCATCGCATCGGCTGTAAAACCGAGAAAAGAAATTTTGTTCTTTTCCGAAAATTCCTTTACAAATTTTTCTACAAACAATGGAATATCTTCGCGGCGGTCGCGCAACGGAGGAATCTGGATATTCACCGAGCGTAAACGGAAAAAGAGATCGGGGCGAAAATTCTTGGTGCGAACTTCATGTTCGAGATCTTTGTTGGTTGCCGCAATGACGCGCACATCAACACTGCGTGCCAGCGACGAGCCGACGCGGTTAAATTCACCATTCTCCAGCACGCGGAGAAATTTTACCTGTACTGCCAGCGGCAATTCCCCGATTTCATCGAGAAAAATCGTTCCGCCATCAGCGATTTCAAAATATCCCTTCCGCGTTTCGTGCGCTCCGGTGAACGATCCTTTTTCGTGGCCGAACAATTCGCTTTCGATGATGCCTTCAGGAATTGCACCGCAATTCACCGTCACCATCGGCTTCTTGGCGCGTCCGCCAGAGGCGGAGTGAATTGCCTGTGCAATAACTTCCTTGCCGACTCCGCTTTCGCCCGTGATCAGAACTGTAATATCCGTTTGCGCAACTTGCTGGATAACATGGATAATCTCCTTCATCTCCAGCGATTCGCCAATGATTCCGTGCTGCTGCTGAAACATTTCTGAATCCAACGAAACGGCGTCTGTCAACTTTTCATTCACCTTCTTTGCTACCGTGTCACAACGATTGCGTTGATATTGTGCTTCGTTTTTAACTCTGCAATGAATGCGCGCGCTTCCTGCTCTGTTGCAAAACCTTCAATGGAAACAACATACCATGCTTTCCTGCTCACGTCCTTCGTTGTCGTGGTTGCGGCAATGCCAAACGATGCGAGCGACTCGATCTGCTTTTGCGCATTCTGTGCTGTCGAAAATGCGCCAACCTGAACCGCAAATTTCCCTTGAATCGATTTTGGCGGCTGCACTACCGATTGAACTGGCTGATTCGAGAGAACCGCCGCCGTGTCTTTATTCGTTGCTGCTGCTTCATTTATCGGTGCCGGTGCCGGTGCTGTCGGTGCAGAGGATGTCTTTTCACCAACGGCATAAATTGATTGCGGGTACTGGCGCTTCAACTGCTCCATCTTCTGATCGGCGGTCTTATACAAGCCGATAGAATAATAGTACTGGTACACTTTATACAGCGCATCATCCGCCCATTCACTTTGAGGATGAACGTCAACGATCGTCTGAAATTTTTTTACTGCCTGCGTACCATCGGTGGTGAGAATCGCATCCAGATATTCAACGCCGGGATCGTTCGGATATTGCTGTGCAAGCATCGGCAATTCTGTCCGGACACGTTCGACCTGTCCGCTGTAAATAAGATCAAGACGCTTGCGCACCTCTTGTTCAGGCATTTGTGCAAACAATTGTGCCGTTGTCATCATCACTGCAGCAATGATCATTACAGCAAAATATTTTCCCTGGATTTGTTTCATAAATTCACCGCTTGTTGTTTTTTTGCCGCCCCCCCTCTCTAACTCCCCCCTTCGAGGGGGAAGAGGTCTATTCCCTCCCCTCATAGGGAGGGTTAGGTTGGGGTCATTAAATATTCACAAATTCACTGCCACACGATATTCAGGTATTTCTTTTTTAGCTTGCTCAATCATTCCGAACAACGTTGCAGAATTTACTTTGTGAACTTTCACTTTTATAAGATCGCCGATCTTCGCATTTCCTTTGGGGAATACGGTAACTTTGTTTGCGTCGGTTCTTCCCATCCATTCGTCAGACGATTTTGCGCTTTCACGCTCGACAAGCACTTCAACAGTTTTGCCGACGAGCGGTTGATTCTGCTCGAGCGAAATCTTCTGCTGCAATTCAATAATCTCATTCAACCGCTGAACTTTTATTTCATCGGAAACATCGTCTCCCATCTCCCATGCCTTTGTATTTTCACGCGGAGAATATTTGAACATGAATGCGCCGTCGTAGCGCACCTGTTTCATAACTTCAAGTGTCTGCTTGTAATCAGCTTCTGTCTCCGTTGGAAATCCTGCGATGATATCTGTTGAAAGGCTGACGGCGGGAATAATGCTTTCTATTTTCTCTACAAGCTGCAGATATTGTGCGCTGGTGTAGGTACGATTCATTAATTTCAAGATTCTGTCCGAACCGGACTGCACAGGCAAGTGAATATACTTGCAGATGTTTTCATTCTCCGCAATCGTGCGAATCAGCTTCTCCGACATATCTTGCGGGTGAGATGTTGTGAAGCGAATCCGAATAGAACGGTCAACGCTACTGACTGCTTCCATCAAATCGGCAAAGTCAGAATCCCCGTCGCGGTATGAATTCACATTCTGACCGAGCAGAGTTATTTCTCTAAATCCAGCATCGCTTAATCTTCGGACTTCTTCGAGAACGCTTTTTACACTCCGGCTCCGTTCGCGCCCGCGGGTAAACGGCACAACGCAGAATGTGCAGAACTTGTCACAGCCGCGCATCACGGAAATCCATGCGCTCACGCCTTCCGTACGAAGCGGCACAATGTCATCATAATTTTCGACACGGGAAAGGCGCACGGCAATTCCCTTTTCACCGCTGAACGCATTTTCCACCAATTCGGGAAGCTTGCGGTATTCATCCGGACCAACAACCAGATCAACAATGTTTCCTTTTTCAATCAACTCGGCACGTAACCGCTCTGCCATACAGCCCAACACGCCGATGACAACGCCGGGGCTGTTGGATTTATATTTCTTCAGAGTTTGCAAACGCTGATGCACACGGTGCTCGGCATTATCCCGCACGCTGCACGTGTTGACGAAAATAACGTCCGCCTCTGCTGCGTCGTTTGCCATAGCATAATTATTGTTGTCCATAATGCCGGCAACTACTTCCGAGTCGGCGACATTCATTTGGCAGCCGTATGTTTCTATGTAGACTTTGCGTTTTTGCATGATGAAAAAATCTGGGAGAGAAATATATCCATTGACTGACAGATAGTCAATTCTACGGGCTTCTATTAATGAAAATTAATGAAAAACGCTCAAATTTAATATAAATCTCAAATATTCTGAATGACAAATAGTCATACGTTGGTCATCGAAAAAGAGAAGAAGGCGATTAGCGAACCATCTCTCTGCGATGAAATAAATTTTTAGGGCAAAAAGTGTTAGTGGGTATTAAGCGGCGCAATGCCGGGAACAAATTCTTTTGTGTAGTTGTGTAATAATTAAATGTAGGTGCATGTATCTGAGAGGTAGCTATGCAACGTCGAGGTGTAGGTATTGAAATCCCAAATGCAGCAGTGCGACGGCGGAATGTGGGTGCGCAAGTTTCAGTTGTAGATGTGCCTGTCTGAGACAAAGCAGGGGAAATCAAAAGCGTAGGTGAGCGAAGCCAACCTGTAGGCGGGTAAATCCGGAATGTAGGTGTGAAAATTTCTATCGTAGGTATTGAAATCTAGACCGTAAATGACGTTTTTGGATGGAAAAAGCTGCATTTTCTAAAGGAACGGTATTCCGTTAAAAGGTGGCGGACAGGTGCGACCCGCTCTGTATCTCCCTCTACAGGTTGTTAAAAAAAAACTATTTTCTAAGTGGGACAGGCATTCCTGCCTGTCGAATTTGAAACAAAATAAATAGTTTTTGTCAGACAAGTGGCGCAAAGCGCCATGGCGCCAACGGCGCTCAAATGTCTGACCTACCGTTTTTATCGACTTTTTCAAGAACCTGCTCAGGGGGAGAAAAATTTCTTGCCATGTAAAGATGGAGCCCACTCCCAAAGGGATTCCTTTTGAACTTAAAAGCGGGCTCCATCTGGTTTGTTTTTTTGTTATTGAGCCGGTGCAGGAGCAGGGTTATCTGCGGGCTTCCGTGCAGGGGTGTTGAAACGAAGCTGCCTTGCCTGATGGAACGGATTGAGCAAGTCAGGCTCGTCGGAGAATTCATTTTCTGCCGCCGTGTGAATCTCATCGGCAATGGAGATGACCGCATTCTTTGCGGCGACAAGCGCGTTGTACGCTCCAGGCACTTCGTCGTTCTTTTTCACTTCCTGCGAGGTGTCGGTGGAGCGGAGAAGCTCAGTCGCCGTGTTCATTGCTGTGAAATCGTCTTCGATGAGCTTTCCTTTGGTGCTGAGAGGTATCTTGTTTGTTTCCCATCCTTTGTTAATATCGTTCACCCAGCCGAGCAAAATTTTCGTGGAGGAATGAAAATTATCGTTGACGTGGAATTGTTTTAACTGCGGACTTCCTTTAGGGAATGTTTTCTTCGCACCCCCGCGAATCCGGTTGACTGCCTTTAGAACACCGGTGCGTGCCTGCGCTTCCGATTCCGTGAGCGCTTCCTTCGTTGTGACAACATCGCCGGTTTTTGCTTCTTCCGCGAGCATAGTTTTTACATAGTCGCCGTAGTTGGTAAAAGTTTCCGGCGTGATGTCGCGCTTTTGCAAGCGTGTGATTTGTTTGGTACCGAGCGGAATGAGAACGCGCGATTCCTGCTCGAGTCCGTTGCACGAGATTGTAGGCATGTGTGCCTCCTTTGTTGTTAGTAAGTGTAGTGAGTCCCCTTAGTGGGGAGAAGAAATCCTCTTCTGAAAGAGACAAGATGTAGGACACCTCCGCCAAAAAGACGGCGGACAAGTCTGAGGTGTCCTACATCTGCTCTTTCTTACTTCATCACGATTCCCGCCATCCCGCTAAAAAGCAGCCCGCCTTCGGCGGACAGGCGGGACTACTTGAGAAGCATTAGTTTTTTCACTGCATTGTAATTTCCGGCGCGAATGGTGTAAAAATATGTGCCGCTAGAAAAATTCGATGCATTAAAATCAACCGAATATCTCCCGGCAGGTTTGTCTTCATTCACCAATGTTCGCACATCGCGTCCAAGCAGGTCATAGATTTTGATAACGACGTGACTGTTCTCCGGCAATTGGTAATTGATCGTTGTTGAAGGATTAAATGGGTTCGGATAATTCTGATCCATTCCATATGTTGTCGGAAGCGGCTCAGCTGCTTTTGCCAGTAGTTTGAAGTTTGGTTTCGTGCCGGTTTTCGGATCGATATATGTCTCCAATGCATGTTGTGCATCGGAAAGCTCCATGTCTGTTGATAATGCCGGTGCGCTCAGCGCGTCACTGAGTATTGTTGCGGCGCTCTCCGGATCGTTATCATTGTAGAGTGCAATGTAGAAGTTGTTCAGCTTTGCTTTCTCAGCCAAGGCAGTGTTTTTGCTTTTTGAAATAAGTCCATCATTTACCTTCTTCGCTTTGGCAATATCTTTCTGCATTAAGTATAAATTGGAGAGAAGAAGCTTATGTTCTTTCGCTGCGACTGAAGGCAATGATTCGAAATAGTTTATGATGTCTGCCGCGGTTTCTTTGTTATAACAGTTATAAAGTTCAACATACGCGGCTTGATCGTTCGGATGTTTGCCCAAATACGAAAGGAAGAAATCTTTTGCTTCTTTGTATTTATTTTGCAAACGTAATCGTATTCCATCGTAGCGTGATTGACCCGGTGGCTGTTGCTCTACCACAGGGAAAGCAACTCTTCGCTGAGAAGAAATGATAGAAGCGCTTGTTGTGCTTTTTGCTGTTTTAGCTCCGTTCAATTCATGTGCTTTGCCCGACCGTTGCTCAATTTGCCGTCCCCCTTGCGCCCACCCACTGCTGCTAACAGAAGGCAAAGGGAAATCGCTCCATGGATCGTAAGTAAGACAATCCCAATACTCAACTGAAGAGCCAGGTGCATAGAACATTGATGGAGCCGGATCGCCCCCCCACCATGTCACCTCAGCGGTAAGCGGGGGATCACCAGAAGTGAAATACACATTATAGGGATTGTTATTATAAATACTGTTTCCCAAATACGGGAAAAAATCACCTGCAACATCGGGACATATTACGGGCCAGCTCTGTTGGTATGCCATAACGCCATCTAAACAATTAGTAATACGATTATTTCTTCCATCGTTATCTGGGTTATAGAACAATGGTGAAGCACCCCAAATTGCACCAATTCCCCAGTTGTAGCCGCGGATATCGTTCTGCCAAATAAAACCATAGCAGCCGGAATACAAAATTCCAGCGCCTTGATGGTTTTGGTTCGTTTTGTAAATGATGTTTTGGTAGCAGTTATTAAGCGAGCCGCCGTCCATGCGGATGCCGTGGTAGATGTTTGAATTGGCAATTGTGTTGTAACTTATATTGCAGTCCGAAGAAAAATAGAGATAAATACCGTTGTCAGAATTATTAGTGATGTTACAGCCTTGGATTAACACGCCGTCAGTATTGTTAAGATCGATTTCAGTTCCGTAGCTTATACCAACCTGATTAAGAGTTGATCCGTTTGCGCCATCGCCGTTGAATTGGATATTACCCCAACTGCCGGGGGTGGTGCTACCTGTGGATGTAAAGGTAGAATACTCAGCATAAAGGCTTCCGTTGACAATAAGAGAAACCCCGCTTGGAAATTGTACAGTGCTTCCACTAATTGTAAGAGATAATCCGCTTGGAACGGTAACCGTGCCTTGAAGAGTAACATCAGAAGGCCATATCTCATTTGAGCTTAATGAGCCGGATGTGGTAATGCAGCTGACGTCCTTCGTAATCATTTGTGTTTGCTGAGTAAAATTATCTGTTATATCGCAGCGGATAGTGAAGCTTTTGTTACCCATTGGAAAAGATTCATAATAAGAGTATGGATCTTGGTAATTGTGAGGACCGCTGGCAAGGGTAACGTCCGTATCTTTGTGTAAAAAATAGGAGGTGCCGCTCCAGTTGATTAAGTTTGTAGTGTCAAATAACAAAATAAATCAACACAAAGGAGACAGCACCATGAAGAAAGTAGCAGAACAAAA
>JAJYOI010000077.1 GCA_021796275.1 Bacteroidota bacterium | reverse complement strand
AAGTTGGAAGGCAATCCATCGCATCCGGCAAGCTTAGGTGCAACCGATGCATTCACACAAGCATCGCTGCTTACGATGTATGACCCTGAACGCTCAAAAGTTGTTCTTCACAAAGGAAATTTTTCGACGTGGGATAAATTCTGGGAGACGATCCAAACAGATTTGCTGGTGCAAAGTTCGTTGAAGGGAGCCGGACTTCGCATTCTCACTGAAACGCTCACCTCGCCGACGGTCGGAAAACAAATTCAAGACCTTCTGCAAAAGTATCCCGCAGCAAAATGGTATCAGTATGAATCGGTGAATTACGACGCCGTGCGGGAAGGTTCAAAACTTGCCTTCGGTGAATATGCTCAGCCGATTTATCATTTCGACAAGGCTGATGTTGTGCTTTCGCTCGATGCGGATTTCTTAGTTCAAGGTCCAGGAGCAGTTCGTTACGCACATGATTTTTCAGAACGACGCAAAGTCCGTAAAGACAAAACGAATATTAATCGTTTGTATGTTGTAGAAAGTTCGCCGACGCTTGCCGGTGTAATGGCGGATCATCGCCTGACACTACGTGCAAATGAGGTTGAAAATGTGGCGCGGTCTATTGCTCAGCAGCTTGGTGTTTCTGTTGCTCCTCTTCGCCCAATTCAGAATGCCCAACAGCAGAAAATGATTTCTGCGCTTGTTGCCGATCTTCAACAACATCGCGGCGCAGGCGTTGTCATTGCGGGTCCGCATCATTCAGCTCAATTGCATGCGCTTGCCCATGCGATTAATGTTCAATTGGGCAATCTCGGTACGACAGTGACATTTGTGGAATCGCCGGAAGTCGCGCCGGCAAATCAACTTGAATCATTGAAGGCGCTGGCACAGGAAATGACGAGCGGCAATGTTGATATGCTGCTGATTCTTGGCGGCAATCCGGTGTATGATGCGCCGGCAGATTTGAAGTTTGCTGAATTGCTTCCTAAGGTGAAACTGAGCGTTCACGTGGGTATGTATGAAGATGAAACGTCAGCGTTGTGCAAGTGGCATTTGCCGGAATCTCATTTTCTTGAATCGTGGGGAGATGCGCGCGCATTCGACGGCACCGCTTCAATTATTCAGCCGCTCATTGCTCCGTTGTATGAAAGTCGTTCGGTATGCGAATTCCTTGATCAATTCATCAACGGAAGTGAGAACAAAGGATACGACATCGTTAAAAATTTCTGGAAGACGCAATCAAAAGCCGGCAACCTTGATGTGCTGTGGGAAAAGTCGCTGAACGACGGCGTCATTGCAAACACGGCATCGCTGCCGAAAAATGTTAAGCTTGTTAGTACAAATTGGCAAAATACATCGTTAAGCAATGCACCATCCGGAATTGAAGTGATCTTCCGCCCCGATCCGACAATGTGGGACGGACGGTTTGCAAATAACGGTTGGCTGCAAGAACTTGCAAAGCCGCTGACAAAATTGACGTGGGATAATGCGGCGCTCATTGCTCCCTCAACCGCACAAAGACTGGGTTTGCATAATGAAGATGTCGTTGAATTGCATTTCCAGGGCAGAATGGTGAAGGCGCCGATCTGGATCCAGCCCGGACATCCGGCTGAAGCGATTACCCTGACGCTCGGTTATGGCAGAACGAAAACCGGAAAAGTCGGAAGCGGTACAGGCTGTAATGCAAATTTGATTCGCACTACGACAGCAATGTGGCATGCGGAAAATGTTGAAGTGAGAAAGACAGGCGAGACATATCCGCTGTCCGTGACGCAGGAACATTTCAGCGTGGAGAATCGCAATCTCGTTATTGCGGGAACGATCAGAGAATTTGTTGAGAAGCCGGATTTCGTAAAGGAATTAGAGGAAGCGCCATCGCCGGAGCAAACGCTCTACCCGATTCATCAGTATGACGGTTACGCATGGGGAATGTCGATTGATCTTTCGGCATGCACAGGCTGCAATGCATGCGTGATTGCATGTCAGGCAGAAAATAATATTCCCGTCGTCGGTAAAGAGCAGGTCGCGTTTTCAAGAGAGATGCAGTGGATACGCATTGACCGGTATTTTAAAGGCGATCTCGAGAATCCCGAAGTGTATTTTGAGCCGCTTACATGCATGCATTGCGAGAACGCTCCGTGCGAACTTGTCTGCCCGGTCGGCGCGACCATGCACGACTCCGAAGGATTGAATGTGATGGTGTACAACCGCTGCATCGGAACACGGTACTGCTCGAACAATTGTCCGTACAAAGTGCGCCGTTTCAATTTTCTTTCGTACACAGACGACAAGACAGAAACATATAAAATGATGCGCAACCCGGACGTGACAGTGCGGGAACGCGGCGTGATGGAAAAATGCACCTATTGTGTTCAGCGCATCAATGAAGCGCGTATCACAGCGGAAGAAGAAGATCGTCCGATTCGCGATGGCGAAATTGTCACGGCATGCCAGCAGGTGTGCCCTTCGCAAGCGATCGTGTTTGGAAATATCAACGACAAGAAAAGCAACGTCGCTCAATTGAAAGCGCAGCCTCATAATTACAGTTTGCTTGCAGAGTTGAACACGAAGCCGCGCACAACGTATCTTGCAAAATTAAATAATCCAAATGGCGCTTTACGCCATGGCGCCTAAGGTGCTCATCCGGAATTAGCAAGTTAGGAAAACTTTGGAGACAATAGAACATACCGCCGTCTACGAACAGATTCAGCCGCTCATCGCTGAAGGACATGATTATGGCTCGATTACCGACAAGATTAGCTCGGATGTTCTTGAAAAGAAAACGCCGAAGAGTTTGTTCCTTGCTTTTGCAGTGACGTTCAGTTTGGTTATGCTCTTGCTGTTTGCGGTGGTGTACCTCTTATATGAAGGAGTCGGCATTTGGGGAATCCGGATTCCGATTGGATGGGGATTTGCGATTGTCAATTTTGTGTGGTGGATCGGAATCGGTCATGCGGGGACATTGATCTCGGCGATTTTACTTCTTCTTCATCAGCACTGGCGCAATTCCATCAATCGTTTCGCTGAGGCGATGACGCTCTTTGCTGTAGCGTGCGCCGGAATGTTTCCGTTGCTGCATCTCGGGCGCCCATGGGTTTTTTATTGGATCATTCCTATGCCCGATACGATGCGGCTTTGGCCCAATTTCCGAAGCCCACTGGTGTGGGATGTGTTTGCCGTTACAACCTACGCAACGATTTCATTCGTTTTCTGGTTTGTCGGATTGATTCCCGATCTGGCAACGATGCGCGACCGTGCGAAACAAAAATGGAAAAAAATTGTATACGGCATGCTTGCGATGGGCTGGAGAAATTCCGCCAAACATTGGCATCGGTACGAGACGGCATACTTGCTGCTTGCGGGACTTGCAACACCGCTTGTGGTTTCCGTTCACAGCGTCGTGAGCTTCGATTTTGCCGTCGGTATTGTTCCCGGATGGCACACGACGATCTTTCCGCCGTACTTCGTTGCAGGCGCTATTTACTCCGGCTTTGCGATGGTGCTCTCTCTTGTCATTCCCGTACGCAAACTTTATCACCTTGAAGATTTTATCACGACCCGTCATCTTGACTACATGGCGAAGGTGATGCTTGCAACCGGATTGATTGTTGCATACGGATATGCGATTGAAACTTTTTGCGCTTTCTACAGCGGCAACAGATTTGAACACGACATGATGATCAACCGTATGTTCGGTCCCTATGGCCCGTTCTATTGGATGCTCATTTTGTTTAACATCACTCTGCCGCAATTGCTGTGGCTGAAAAAGTTCCGTCAGACTCCGTGGCTTCTTTTTGTCATGTCAATCATTATTAATATTGGGATGTGGCTTGAGCGGTTTGTCATTATTGTTTCGAGCTTGGCGCGCGATTTCTTGCCTTCATCGTGGGCAATTTTTACCCCGACGAAGTGGGATTGGTTCACATATTTCGGTACTATCGGATTCTTTCTGACAGCGATGGTTTTATTTATCCGCTTATTACCGATGATTTCTATTTTTGAATTACGAACGTTGCTGCCGTCATCAAGTAACGGCAAAGGACAACACAATTGATGCCTACGGTTGAATCGTCTCTTCACGGAATCATGGCAGAATTCAATACGCCGGAAGAAGTATTGAATGCCGCGCGAAAAGCGTCGGAACATGGTTACACACGTATGGACGCGTACTCGCCGTTCCCCGTTGAAGGATTATCGGAAGCGGTTGGTTTTCACAAAACCCGTATTCCGTTCATCGTATTGATTGCAGGATTGTTCGGTGCCGTTGGCGGATTTTTTTTGCAATACTATGCTGCCGTCATCGGATATCCGCTGAATGTCGGCGGACGTCCCCTGAACAGTTGGCCATCGTTCATTCCCATTACTTTTGAACTTACTGTGCTCTGCGCCGGTGTCACTGCGGCAGTTGCGATGATCATTTTGAACGGACTGCCGATGCCGTATCATCCGGTGTTCAATGTACCGGCATTTGAGAGGGTGACGCGCGATAAATTCTTTCTTTGCATCGAAGCCGCAGATCCGAAATTTGATCAAGCGATGACCGAAAATTTTTTGAAATCATTGCACCCGGCAGGAGTTTCTGTCGTTGAGAAGTAAAACGAACATGATAACCTTGAAAAAATTGTTCTCACATACCCTTACATTTGTGCTGTCAGCAGTGGCGCTGGGTGTCATCGGGTGTGGCGGAATAAATTTGGATAATCAGCCGAAATACAAGCCGCTTGCCGCGAGCCGTTTTTTTGCGAACGGTCAATCATCGCGCCCGTTAGTAGAAGGAACAGTGCCGCGCGGTTCGTTCACCACCGATTCACTGCTGATCAGCGGAAAAGTGAACGGAAAATTTGCCGACCTGTTCCCGTTTCCCGTTACTGAGCAAGTGCTGGAACGAGGTCAGGATCGCTTCAATACATTTTGCTCTCCATGTCACGGGCGGCTGGCGAACGGTGAAGGAATGGTTGTGCAGCGGGGATTTCCCAAGCCACCGTCGTTTCAAACAGACAGTTTGCGTGCAACGCCGGCAGGATTTTTCTTCGATGTTATTACCAACGGCTTCGGGAGAATGTACGGTTATGCGCCGAGCGTTCCCGTTCATGATCGGTGGACAATTGTTGCGTACATTCGTGCCCTTCAGTTAAGCGAAAATGTTGCCGTGAAAGATTTACCGGAAGCAGAACAACATCAACTTCTTGGAAAAGGTCAATGAATCAATTTGAAGGAACGCGCCCGTTTCTTGATCGCATTCAGCAGTCCGCGCTTGTCGTCGGCGGAATCGGTGTGTGCGCGTTGGTTGTTGGGGCGATTTTTTCAACACAGCAATTTTTTCAATCGTATCTGTTCGCGTACATGTTTGTGCTGAGCTTTTCGGTCGGTTCACTTGGAATTCTTGTTCTTCACCATATGGTATCCGGCAGATGGGGATTTGCAATTCAGCGGTTGATTGAAGCTTCCACGCGAACAATTCCGTTTATGGCATTGCTCTTCGTTCCGATTCTTCTTGGGCTGAAAGATATTTATCCTTGGATGCAGCATGATGGAATGCCGCAAGGACCGTTGATGGGATTCAAACAGGCATATTTGAGTCTTCCATTATTTATCGGACGCGCAGTTTTCTATTTTGCTATTTGGACTCTGATGGCACTTACTCTCACACGATGGTCGCGCAGGCAAGACGAAAACGCAGACGTTTTGCTGACACGGAAGATGCGTTTACTAAGTGCGCCGGGAATTATTATTTACACTTTCACGATGACGTTCGCCGGATTTGATTGGGTGATGTCGCTCGAGCCGTTGTGGTATTCCTCAATCTTTGGCGCATTGATCATCGTCAGTCAGGTGCTTTCGACATTAGCGTTATGCATTATTGCACTTCGTTTGCTCGCTAAGTTCAAACCGTTCTCCGGTTTTTTGACTGAGACACATTTTCATCATCTTGGCAATTTGCTTCTCACGTTTGTTGTGTTGTGGGCCTATATGCAAGTGTCTCAGCTCATCATTATTTGGTCGGGGAATTTGCCGGAAGAAAATTTCTGGTATTTGCATCGCGCCGGAACGTGGAATTATCTCGTCGTTCCGCTGGCAATCGGTCATTTCTTTATTCCGTTCTTTCTTCTCTTATCTCGCAGAACAAAGAGGGCGATGGCGCGGTTGGCCCTCGTTGCGGTTTTTATTTTGATAATGCGGGTAGCCGATATGTTCTGGCTCATCACGCCGGCATTTCATCCGGCGGAATTTCATTTGAGCTGGCTCGACATTGCGGCGCCTATCTCTCTCGGCGGATTGTGGTTGGCAATGTTTATCTGGCATCTGAAAGCATATCCTTTAATTCCGTTACACGATCCGCGCTTCGTTCTGTCCGGCGGAATGGAACAAGCATCTGAACCGGCTTTGCAAGCGGGCGGAAGCGCAAAAGGTTGAATGTATGGATCAGCATGAAAAATTTCAGTCAAAGGTTACAAAGGACTCCCTCGGATCTGATGGACCGGCGGCTCAAAATTTATCTTCTTCGACGCATGAGCTGCGGGACGCCAATGTCAAAAACCTGTGGCTGATCGGCGGCGGTCTGTTTGGCGCGGTTTTAATTGTGTTGGCATTGTTGGCCGGACTATTTGCATTTTATACGCATCACACAACAGCGCCGGACACAAAAGCGTCTACATTTATTGCGCCGGATAACACCGCTCCGGGCCCGCACATTCAGTCGGATCCGCATGAGGATTTGTTGAAGCTGCGTGCTTCGGAAGATTCGGTGCTCACCAGCTACGGCTGGGTTGACAAAAATACCGGAATCGCGCGCGTGCCGATTTCTGTTGCAATGAAGATGATTGTAAAGAAAGGCCTTCCGGTGAGAAATCAACAGGAAGAGTCAAAGGTGAAAGAATGAAAGGAATTAATTGCGTCTATAAGGCGGCACACAAGTTTATGTCCGCAACTATTGGTGTTGGCGTTGCGATGTTGTTCATGATGGTCTCTTCATATCCTGCGGCAGCACAGCTGAATTCAACTCAGGTGTTCAATACTGTCAAGTTCGATCAAAAATTGAATTCACAAGTACCGCTCGATTTAGCTTTTCGCGATGAAACGGGAAAGCAAGTGCAGCTGAGAGATTTTTTTCATGGCAGGCCTGTTGTGTTGTCGCTCGTCTATTACCAATGTCCGATGCTTTGCACGCAGGTGATGAACGGAATGGATCAGGCGTTTAACTCCTTGAGATTCTCTATCGGAAAAGATTTTGATGTTGTTACTGTCAGCATCAATCCCAAAGAAACGCCCGACCTTGCCGCGGATAAGAAAAAAGAATATCTCCGTTTGTATGGGAATCGCCCCGGCTCAGAAGAGGGCTGGCATTTTTTAACCGGAGAAAAACCGCAGATTGATTCTCTCGCTGATGCTGTCGGTTTTCGTTATCTGTATGATGCGAAGACCGATATGTTTGCTCATCCGAGCGGTATCATGGTGCTGACGCCTGAAGGAAAAGTGTCACGGTACTTATTTGGCGTTGAGTATTTGCCGAAGGATCTTCGATTCGCATTGATAGATGCGTCGTCAAGGAAAATCGGTTCGCCGGTTGACCAGTTATTGCTTTTGTGCTACTGTTACAATCCTGTTACGGGAAAATACGGTTTGGTAATCGCGAACATCTTTCGTGCTGCCGGTGCCGTTACCATCGTGGTGCTTGGCACAGTGTTGTTGGTTTTCTTCCGGCATGAAAAGAAAAAATCTCCGAAACAGGATTCACAACAAAACACGTGATGTATTTTTTTATAAAATATCGAACTGAATTCTCCGACTATGTTTAATATTCCCTTTTTTCCGACAGAAGCTTCAACGACCGCCAGCCGTATAGACCTGTTGTTCTTCGCGCTGATGGGGATTATTATGCTGTTTACGGCGTTGATTTTTGTCGGCGTGATTTTCTTTTCTATCCGGTACCGGCGCGGTTCGCGTGCAAGCAGAAAGGGAGCAACATCGGAAAACTTGAAGCTCGAACTTGCATGGACGATCATTCCGCTCTGCATCACGATGGGAATTTTTATCTGGGCGTCGAAATTATATTTCGACATGCACGTGCCTCCGAAAAATGCGATGGATGTTTACGTTGTCGGCAAACAGTGGATGTGGTACATTCAGCATCCTGAAGGAAATCGCGAGATCAATACATTGCACGTGCCGCTTGGCAAACCGGTGCGATTGATTATGACATCGCAGGATGTGATTCACGACTTTTTCATTCCGGCATTTCGTGTGAAGCAGGACGTGATTCCGGGCCGCTATACAACGGAATGGTTTCAGGCAACAAAACTGGGAGAGTATCATCTTTTTTGTGCGCAGTATTGCGGAACGGGGCACGCGCAAATGGTCGGTAAAGTGATTGTCATGCAGCCGTGGGAATACGAACAGTGGCTTGCGGGAAAATCGAGCGGCGTGACAATGTCAAGTTCCGGCGAGCAGCTTTTTACGCAGTTCGGTTGTGTGACCTGCCATCGCTCGGATAATACGGGACGCGGCCCGACGCTTGTCGGATTGTTCGGAAAGAAAGTGTTATTGCAGACAGGCCAAACAGTGGTCGCGGATATGGATTACATCCGCGAATCTATTCTCGACCCGAGGGCGAAGGTCGTCGCTACGTATCAGCCGATTATGCCGACATTCAAATCTCAGATCGATCAAGCGCAGTTAATGCAGTTAATTGAATATGTGAAGTCGCTCGGAGGTTCACAGTCGGCTTCGAAAGGAAATAAGAAATGAGCACAAGCGGCAGCGAAAATCATACGAATTATTTAAATGATGGGTACGGTGTGAAGTCGTGGCTGCTGACGACAGACCACAAGCGCATCGCCATTTTGTACATGATTTCGATAACACTCTTTTTCATGATCGGCGGTTTTTTTGCGCTGGTCATTCGTTTGACGCTTCTTTCTCCCAACGGAACGCTCGTTTCGGCAGACACGTACAACAAGATGTTTACGATGCACGGCGTCACGATGATTTTCTTTTTCCTCATTCCGTCCATCCCGGCAGTGCTCGGCAATTTCCTCGTGCCGATGATGATTGGCGCACGCGATCTTGCATTTCCGAAACTGAATTTATTAAGCTGGTACATTTATGTGCTTGGCGGTATCTTTACACTTTCTGCGATGGTGCTCGGCGGTGTTGATACCGGCTGGACATTCTATACGCCGCTCAGCAGCGGTTATTCGCACACGAATGTTGTTCCGACAGTCATCGGAGTTTTCATCGTCGGGTTTTCTTCGATTCTTACCGGATTGAATTTTATTGTCACGATTCATAAGATGCGCGCGCCGGGATTGACGTGGTTCCGGCTGCCGCTTTTCATTTGGGCCCACTATGCAACGAGCGTGATTCAGGTTTTGGGAACGCCGGTCATTGCAGTGACGCTTGCGCTTGTCGGATTTGAACGCATTACCGGAGTCGGAATTTTCGATCCGAATATCGGCGGCGACCCGATTCTGTTTCAGCATTTGTTCTGGTTCTATTCTCATCCCGCCGTGTACATTATGGTTCTTCCTTCGATGGGTATCGTGAGCGAAGTCGTTACGTGCTTCTCGCAGCGCAAATTGTTCGGTTACCGGCAGATGGCGTTTGCAAGCATGGCAATTGCGGTGTTTGGATTTCTTGTGTGGGGACATCACATGTTCGTCAGCGGTCAGTCGGTGTATGCCGGGATGGCATTTTCCGCTCTGAGTTTTCTTGTTGCTATTCCGTCTGCTGTGAAAGTATTTAATTGGACAGCGACATTGTACAAAGGAACTATTCGTTTCAACACGCCTATGTTGTACGCGTTCGGTTTCATCGGCTTATTTACCATTGGTGGATTGACAGGAATTGTTCTTGCTACTCTTCCGGTGGATGTGCACGTGCACGATACCTATTTTGTTATTGCACATTTCCATTACATTATGGTCGGCGGCGCTGTGATGGGCTACATGGCAGGACTTCATTTTTGGTGGCCCAAAATAACGGGAAAGTTATATCCTGAAGGGTTGGCAAAATTTTCTGCGCTGACGTTATTTGTTGGGTTCAACCTGACATTTTTCCCGCAATTCATTCTCGGCTATTTAGGAATGCCGCGTCGTTATCATATCTATCCGCCGGAATTCCAAGTGTTGAACGTTCTTTCAACAGCAGGTGCCTCAATTCTTGGACTTGGGTATATTATTCCATTTTTTTATTTCATGTGGTCTCTGCGAAAAGGAAAAGTTGCCGGCAATAATCCGTGGAATGCAAAAGGATTAGAATGGCTCACGACGTCGCCGCCGCCGACATTTAATTTTGATAAGACGCCGGTTGTTACCGAAGAAGCATACGCATATCCTGAGGAGGACCTTGTCGGTGGATAACGAACAATTAACGCACGAGACGCGGTCATTTGTCGCTCATCAATTCGACGATCTCGAACAGCAGAAGGAAGCCGGCACACTCGGCATGTGGGCATTTCTTGCCACGGAAATTCTTTTCTTCGGCGGAATGTTCATGGCGTACCTCGTGTATCGCTTTTCGTATCCTCAGGTGTTTGCTGCCGCAAGCCAGTATATGGATGTCGTGCTTGGCGGCGTCAATACCGGAGTTCTTCTTGTGAGCAGTTTAACAATGGCGCTAGCTGTTCACGCGGCGCAGGAAGGGAATCGCAAGCAGATTATTACTTTCCTCATTATTACGATGATCTTCGGCGCAATATTTCTTGTCATTAAAGGAGTGGAATATCATCACAAGTTTGTTGAACACTTAGTTCCAGGGTATAATTTCCAATATGAAGGTGCAGAACCGGGAAAGTCGGAAATTTATTTCATCCTGTATTTCGTAATGACAGGGTTTCATGCGCTTCACCTCATCATCGGTATCGTGGTGCTGACAGTTATTGCTATCATGACGGCGCGCGGCAGGTTTACGAAAGAATATTACACTCCGGTAGAAATCAGCGGATTGTACTGGCACTTTATTGACATCGTCTGGATTTTTCTTTATCCCTTACTTTATCTAATACACGTGCACAAATGACCGGACATACTATTTCGCGAAATCGTTACTTCTTGATTTTTGCGGCGCTGATCGTGCTGCTTGTTCTTACTATTTTTATGGCGTACGTTGATTTGGGACCGTTCAACGTTATTGTCGCAATCACGATTGCGATCATCAAAGCAACGCTTGTAATTTTATATTTCATGCACGTGCGGTACAGCAGCCGCGTTACGTGGGTGTTCGTATCGGCAGGATTTTTCTGGCTCCTCATCATGTTCACGCTGACGATGAGCGATATTGCCACCCGTTTTACATTTTGATGAGGACGCGGAAATTTTCTTGTTGATGAAGAGAAAGCTGCCCGCTTTTCTTCCGGCATCCTCTTTTAATAATGAACTTTTTTCCTCTGCGCGGGTGTTCTTACCATTGAATTCAATCAAATTTCTTCGTTATATTCCAAGCGTCACGGCAATTATTCTTTTGACTTAAGCGGTCGAATATTATGGCGCAAAAGCAATTGGAAATCCCTCCGTGGTTCAAGGAACATTTGGTTGCTGCGACGTGGCGCGTTGATTATGCGTCGCGTGCGGCAGATGCAATTGAGCTCGCCCGCAAGAACAACATTCGCCCCGCTTCTGAAGATACACGGCGCGTTTGTCTCCTGTTAGTGGATTGCCAAAATACGTTTTGTATTCCGGGATTTGAATTATTCGTCGCCGGCCGCTCTGGCAATGGTGCAGTGGAAGACAATGTTCGTCTAACGAAATTCATTTACCGAAATCTTCCCGTTTTCACACGAATTATTCCAACGTTGGACACACATCTCGCCATGCAAATATTCCACCCGCTTTTCTTTGTCGATGAAAAAGGAAATCATCCTGCGCCGATGACAATGATTTCAACCGGCGATATCGAAAGCGGAAAATGGAAAGTGAATTCTGCCGTTGCTGACGCAGTTCCACAAAGGGATTTTCAACCGGGAAAGAATGAACACGCGCTGCACGATTTCGTTCTCCATTATTGCCGGACATTGAGTAAAAACGGAAAATACACATTAATGATCTGGCCATACCATGCGATGCTCGGAGGAATCGGACATGCGCTCGTCTCTTCTATAGAAGAAGCGCTCTTCGTTCATGCCGTAGCGCGGCAGACCCAAACGCAATTTGAAATGAAAGGAAATCTTCCGCTGACCGAAAATTATTCCGTTCTGCGCCCCGAGGTGCTCGACGACGAACGGCATCAGCAGATTGCCGGAAAGAACACCGCGCTTATTGAATCGCTGCTGAGTTTCGATGCTGTGATCGTCGCAGGACAGGCAAAAAGTCACTGCGTTGCATGGACCGTTGACGATCTGCTCACGGAAATTAAAGCGAAAGACACAACGCTCGCAAGAAAAATATATTTGCTCGAAGATTGTACCTCGCCGGTCGTTGTGCCCTCAACGGGGTCTTCGACCGGTGCCGATTTCACCGACCAGGCAAATGAAGCGTTCCGGCGTTTCGCTGAAGCAGGAATGCACATTGTGAAATCAACCGAGCCGGTATCGTCGTGGCTGGAAATGTAGATACTCCGTAAATGGATTGTTGGATTTGTGGATTACTGGATTGGGTACCTCTTTCATTTATCCATCAATCCAATAACCCAGCGTCGTAATTTAAATTTCAAGAGAGAATAATTTTTTGTGCCTTGGTGGTAAAACAATTATGAACAATCTTGTCACTCCGCTGTTGAGCGATCTCTACGAATTCACCATGGTGTACGCTTACTGGAAAAGCGGCCGCCACGAAGATGCATCTGTGTTCGATCTGTTCATCCGTGAAAATCCCTTTGGCGGCGAGTTCACAATTTTTGCAGGACTTGAAGAAGCCGTCAACTATGTCAAAAACTTTCACCTCACCGAAGATGACATTGACTATGTGAAGTCAGTTCTGCCCACCGCTGATACAAAGTACTTCACTTGGTTAAAGCACATTGATTGCTCACACATAAAAATTTACGCGCCGAAGGAAGGAACAATTGTTTTTCCGATGATTCCGCTTCTTCGTGTCGAAGGTCCGCTGGGAATTGCACAGCTTTTAGAAACTACATTGTTGAATCTCATCAACTATCCAAGTCTTGTCGCAACAAACGCGGCGCGGATGAAATTGGCTGTAGGCCTGCCCGCCGAAGTCCAAAATATTTTCGGGACGCAGGCGGGAAAAAACAAAGACCTGCTCGAATTCGGATTACGGCGGGCGCAGGGACCGAACGGCGGTTTGACCGCTTCGCGCTACAGTTATCTCGGCGGATTCGACGCAACAAGCAATATGCTCGCCGGAAAAACGTACGGCATTCCCGTAAAGGGAACGCTCGCCCACGCATTCGTTTCAACATTTTCCTCCTTGAAAGAGCTTCCTTCTTCTGTAATTATCACTCCTGACGGAAAGCAAACTGAATTCGTCAGCAATGTTCTCGATTTCCGAAAAAAGCTGAGCGCGGGAAATTCGCACGAAGGAGAACTTGCCGCGTTTATTGCATACGCGCAGGCATTTCCGAAAAGCTTTCTCGCACTTGTTGATACGTACGACACATTGAAATCCGGCGTTCCGAATTTTCTCGCCGTTGCACTCGCACTACATGCAGCCGGTTATCCGCCAGTCGGTATTCGGCTGGATTCCGGCGACCTCGCTTACCTTTCGAAACAAACACGCGAGCAATTCCGTAAGGTAAGCAATCAGTTTCGTGTTCCGTTTGAAAATCTTTCGATCGTTGCGAGCAACAACATCAATGAAGCGACACTTCATGCGCTTACACAGCAGGGACATGAAATTGATGTGTTTGGCATTGGAACACACTTGGTAACATGCGAGGCACAACCGGCATTGGGCGGCGTGTACAAACTTGTTGAAGTGAACGGCGCGCCAAGAATTAAATTGTCTCAGGAGAAAGCAAAAACCACCATTCCAGGGAAAAAAGAAGTGTACCGCTTGATTGACCAGCACGGATTTCCGATGACAGATTTAATGATTCGTGTCGGAGAAGCACCGCCGAAAGTCGGCGAGAAAATATTGTGCCGCCATCCCTTTGAAGAAGCGAAGCGTGCGTACATTAAGCCAAGCGATGTAAAACTTCTGCATCAATGCATGTGGGATGGAAAAAGAGCGGCGGAATTTCCGACACTTGAACAGCGAAGGCAATTTGTGCTGGAACAAATAACGTCATTCCGTCAGGACCACTTGCGCTATCTGAATCCGACGCCGTATAAAGTTTCCGTCAGCGAATCACTCTACAATTTCATTCATGAAATCTGGCGGCGCGAAATGCCGGTAGCGGAACTGGAGTAGTTCAAGGTGGATTGATGGAATATTGGATAATTGGATTTCAGTAAAATCTCGAGTTCATCATCCATCAATACACAAATCCAATAATCCAATTTGTCGTGCCTTCGTGTCCTTCTCCGAAGGAGTCCTTTGGACGTATAATTTTCTTCATTTCAAATCAGAAAGGAGTGGTATGAAAAAATTCCTTGCACTCTTTGCACTCTGCATCTTTGCAGGGTTTACAGAACACGCCGCCGCGCAGATTGATGCGCGCATTCTCCAGTATCCGGCAGTCTCTCAAACGCAAATCGTGTTTGCGTACGCCGGCGATCTGTGGGTCGCTCCGAAAGAAGGAGGCGTCGCAAACAGGCTGACGACGCCGAAAGGTGAAGAAACATTCCCGCACTTTTCTCCCGACGGATCAAGAATCGCCTTCAGCGGAAATTATGAAGGCAACGTTGACGTGTACATTATTCCATCGAAAGGCGGAATGCCGGTACGCCTGACGCATCACGGAATGCCCGACCGGATGGTTGACTGGTATCCCGACGGACAACATGTGCTCTACGCATCCTCAATGGAAAGCGGCAGGCAGCGCTTCGATCAATTCTACAAAACTTCCGTCGAAGGCGGAATGCCGGAACAACTTGTGCTTCCCTACGGCGAGTTTGCTTCCCTTTCTCCCGACGGAAAAAAGATTGCTTACACGCCGATGTCGCAGGCATTCCGCACGTGGAAACGGTACCGCGGCGGCTGGGCAGCGGATATCTGGATTTATGATTTCGAACACGGCACGGCGGAAAACATCACGAACAATCCTGCCAACGATGAATTTCCGATGTGGCACAACAATACCATCTATTTTTTGTCCGACCGCGGCGAGAACGAACGGTCGAACATCTGGGCATACGATCTGAACACAAAACAAACACGGCAGATCACAAACTTCTCCGATTTCGATATTCACTTCCCTTCCATCGGTCCGAGCGACATTGTTTTTGAAAACGGAGGGAAATTATATCTTCTCGACCTTGCGACGGAAAAATATCACGAAGTAAAAATTGAAGTTGTGACCGACGAAATCACGTTGATGCCTCATTCGGAAAATGTCGAGAAAAAAATTTCAAGTTTCTTTGTTGCGCCGGACGGCAAGCGCGCTATGTTTGAAGCGCGGGGCGACATTTTTTCTGTTCCGGCTGAAAACGGAAACGTTGTTGATCTCACAAACACTTCCGGCGTTGCCGAACGCTATCCCGCATGGTCGCCAAACGGAAAATATGTCGCGTACTGGAGCGACCGTTCCGGTGAGTATGAATTGACGCTGAAAGATTTGGAACATCCGACCGAAGAGAAAAAGCTGACGTCGTACGGCGCGGGATTCCGCTACAACATTTACTGGTCGCCCGACAGCAAGATGATGGCGTTCATTGATAAAGCAATGAACATCTTTATTTACAATCTCGATAAAAATACGACGACAAAAGTTGACAGAGAAGAATACCAGTACGAAGGCGATTTGGAAAATTTCACTGTCTCGTGGTCGTCGGACAGCCGGTGGATGGCGTACGCTAAAGATATGGATAACCGGCACGCCGGAATTTACATTTACGACACAAAAGAAAATCAAACGCATGAGGTTTCTTCCGGCTATTACGACAGCCGCCAGCCCTGCTTCGATCCCGATGGAAAATATCTTTATTACCTGACCAACAACACTTTCTCCCCAATCTACAGCGACGTGGATAATACATTCATCTATCCGAATTCTACCCGGATTGCCGCTGTGACACTTCGCACCGATGTTGCTTCTCCTGTTGCTCCGAAAATTGACACCACCGCTGTGAAGAACGATGAAGAAAAGAAGAACGACAAGAATAAGAAAAAAGATGAAGAGAAAAAGGAAGAAAAATCAAAAGAGATCAAAATTGA
>JAJYOI010000010.1 GCA_021796275.1 Bacteroidota bacterium | reverse complement strand
GTTTATTGGGAAGTAGACGGTAGCATTTACTCGACAAGAGGGCTTGGAACGACATGGACTACACCCAATATTATTGCCTCAGGATCTTCCGGCGGAACCGCTCTCTCCGCTATCAACAGAACGAGAGAAGGTTTTGGCTTACTCCAGTTGTGGAAAAAATCAGACGGACATATTGCTGTAGCAAGTTCCGGCCTCCAAAAAACAGGTAACGTAGAGAAACTGGTCTCTTACCGATTAAACAAGCATGTTATTACCTATCTTGATTCGATTCCTGCACTGCAAGCAAAAGGATACAAAGGCATGATTGCATTTGAAGTTGCGAGGCTTTCTAAAGCATCCGTTTCTTCCAGCACACTTCCTATAGCTATGCAAAAGAACGAACGAGATTTGCATTCAGAAAATTTCAGTGTCAATGCAAACGCCGATGAGTTGAAGCTCGCCGGAGCGTATTACGCGAAAGGTTTACAGCTTCCGAAAAAAGCAGCATTGAACGAGATAGCAGATATGCTGAAAGTTCAGTTAAAAGATGCAGCGACCGATGAAGTGGTGAAAGAAATCTGGGACGTTCCGCTCTCACATCTTGCGCAGGTCACGAAGGACTCCGTTGGAGTTGAAAACCCCGTTGGAGCAACATCAACAGACGGCGAATTTCGCACCATGAACATTCCGCTGACCGGACTAAAAGGAAGAAACCTGTATGTAGATGTTGCAATGGCGGGCAATGCAGAGCCGATTTTTGTGAATGATTATCTTATTCTCAGCAAAGAAGATGAGAACTTGAAGAAGTTCTTTGAGGAACCGCCGGCGCTTCCGACACAGTATGCCCTTCATCAAAATTATCCTAATCCTTTTAACCCGACCACAACAATTCAATTCGATCTTGTTGAGCCGCAGCATGTTGTGTTAAAAGTCTATAATCCGCTTGGGCAGGAAGTGAAAGAGTTGGTGAACGACTATTACGATGCAGGCAGTTACAACGTTCGTTTGGATGCGTCTTCACTTTCTTCCGGTGTCTATTTTTACCGGATTACCGCTGGGGAATATGTTGAAACAAAACGATTCGTTTTGTTGAAGTAAAAGAAGGAGCTAACCCTTGAAGTCCCAACGCTTCGGGGCTTCGAGGGTTTTGTTTATTATGAACAGACTACTTGCTGTAATATTGTTATTTACAACGTCAGCTCTTGCAGCCAATAACGAGGAACGTGTCTTAAACGAAATTGCAGAGCATCAACAACTCATCCGCAACTCGGCGAACGCGTTCGGCATTTCTCCGCGTCTCGTTGCAAGTGTCATTTACGCCGAACGCTTTCTCAACTACAATTTGGAAGATGATTGGCTGGATGGACTTTTCGCCGAATCCGGTTACAATAGTTCTGTCGGTTTTGCACAAATCAAAGTGACAACGGCGTTCTGGATTGAAAAGGAAATCCATAACCCAAACAGTCTGTATTATCTTGGTGATGATGTGAAGAGTAAATTTCCACGAAGCACGTCACGCCCGGAGTTGATTCACCGCTTGTTTAACGACAGCATTAACATTCTTTATTGTTGCGCGTATGCGGCGATGATCGAGCAACGGTGGGAAAAAGCCCCAACGGGGTTTTCAACCGGAGCGTTTCTGTCGGATCGAAACAAAACCGGGATTATCGCAACGCTCTATTCCCTCGGCACCATCAGGTTTGACGGAACAGAGAGGATACCTCATTCAAATCCTCAGATGAGTCATTTCGGGAAAACGGCGCAAAGGTTTTATGATGGCTTTGTGTTAAGAATGGAGTTTCCTTAGCAGAAGAATCTCTGCTATTCTCTTTCACCCAACACAATCTTTTCTCCCTTCGTTCATTGACTTTTTCTTCAGATTTGGCTATTTTAGTAGTCCAAATTCAGAAAAGTCCACTTTTTTCAAAAAAGGATGTTCCTGATGTATGCAGTAATAGAAATTGCGGGAAGCCAATATAAAGTCAATCCGGCGGATAAGCTGTATGTCCCAAAATTGAACAGCGAAATCGGCAGCAGCGTAAAATTCGACAAAGTGCTGCTTGTTGCCGACGATAAAGCAATCAAAGTCGGTGCGCCTGTTGTCAACGGCGCTTCTGTGGAAGCCAAAGTGCTGGCTCACCTCAAAGACGACAAGGTTATTGTCTTCAAAAAGAAAAAACGAAAAGGGTACCGTGTGAAACGCGGGCATCGCCAGCAGTATACTCAGATTGAAATTACTTCGATAGCGTAGGAAAGGAAAAAGTATGGCTCATAAGAAAGGCGGCGGAAGTTCACGAAACGGCCGCGATAGTAACGCGCAGCGCCTCGGCGTAAAACGATACAGCGGACAAAAAGTTCTTGCGGGAACAATTCTTGTTCGCCAGCGCGGAACAAAATTCCACCCGGGACAAAATGTCGGCAAGGGCGGCGACGATACGCTGTTTGCCTTGAAGGATGGCGTTGTGAAATTCGAGCGCCTCAGCAAAACACGTCAGGCAATCTCAATTCAGCCGTAGGCTGATCAGCCTTTGGCTGAACTTCCTGCATAAGCTACCATTTTTCAATCAACGAAGAGCGAAGCGAACCGTCTCGCCGACACCAGGTGAGCGTTCTCTTCGCTTTTTTCATTCCATCTTCTCACTATGAGAAAAGATTTTACTTCACTGAACAACGTTTCTCTCTCACTTATCCAACGGAGCTACTTATGAAAATTACTGTTGTTGGCGGCGGAAATGTCGGAGCCACTGCTGCCCAGCGCATTGCTGAAAAAGAATTGGCAAACGAAGTCGTGCTTGTAGATGTCATCGAAGGTTTACCGCAAGGAAAAGGATTGGACATGTACGAATCCGCACCAGTTGAAGGGTTCGACACAAAGCTCACCGGCGCAAATTCGTACGACGCAACAGCAAATTCCGATGTTGTTGTCATCACTGCGGGAATCGCTCGTAAACCCGGAATGAGCCGCGACGATCTTCTGAACACAAATGCCGGCATCATTAAATCCGTTACCGAGCAGGTTGTTGCAAAATCACCGAAGGCAATTCTGATCATCGTTTCAAATCCGCTCGACGTGATGGTCTACACGGCACTCAAAGTCAGCGGGTTCGACCGGCACCGTGTGGTCGGTATGGCAGGAATTTTGGATACAGCGCGCTTCCGTTCATTCATCGCAATGGAATTAAATGTATCGGTCGAAGATGTCACCGCATTTGTACTTGGCGGCCACGGTGATTCGATGGTTCCGCTTCCCCGTTACACTTCGGTTGCCGGAATTCCTCTCTCTGATTTACTTGATCAAACAGCAATTGACAAACTGGTGACGCGCACACGCAATGGCGGCGCTGAGATCGTCAATTATCTCAAAACCGGCAGCGCGTATTATGCACCGTCAGCCGCGGCAACGCAAATGGTAGAAGCAATTGTGAAGGATAAAAAGAGAATTCTCCCGTGCGCTGTGTACTTGCAGGGCGAATACGGAATGAATGACACGGTTGTCGGCGTTCCGGTGAAACTTGGCAGGAACGGCGTTGAAGAAATCATTCAGATTAAACTGACTGCTGAAGAACAAGCAGCATTGAAAAAATCTGCCGACGATGTCAAAGCAACTATGGCAAAAGTAAAATTCTGATTGAACAAAAACAGCCCCGGTTTGCTGCAAACAAATCGGGGCTGTTATTTTTTCAAGCGCATTTTCATTGTAACTTCAGTCCCCTTTTTGTTGTAGTCCACACTTTCCATCATTTGCTTCATCAAAAAAACGCCGCGCCCGCTTTCCCGTAAAAGATTATCCGGATGAAGCGGATCGGGCAGCGTGTTCGGATCAAATCCTTCTCCTTCATCACGCACTTTAATGGTGAGCACTCCCCTTTGAGTTGTACACACAACGTAGACTTTGCGTGCCGGATTCCGCTTGTTGCCATGGTTGATGCTGTTGTTGACGGCTTCAGTAACGACGACCAACAATGTATGATATTTTTCGTTGTTCAGACGTTCGGCCTGTTTTACTTTTTGCAGGAATGTTTCAACGCGGCGAATATTTTTCGGCTCGCTGGCTATTGCCATACGAAATGTATGTTTCTTTGAACTCGCGGCAACCGTCATTTCTTCATCCTCTTAAAACAAAATTTTCACCTGCATTGAGAGATTTGCCAATTCACGCGTCGTTGTTCCATATTCCTGAAACTCTTTCCATCCTTGCAATTCCACCTGAGACTCCGGCGACAAGGAAAAAACAATCGTCATTGTCGGACCATAGCTAAAAAGATTACCGTCAAAGACGCGTGCTGTTTCCACGTAGCGGTATCGGTTCTGCGCAAACGAGCGAAATCCTACAGCAAAATACATTCCTTTCTGATTTCCATAACGTAACTGCGGAGAAAAAGTTGCCTCTTCGACATATTGCTGCGGCCGCTCGGTAAATTCCTGCCAATGTAATTCTCCGCGTTCGTATAACCGCAGATAAAAATACACATCAATCCCCAGCCGGGCAGATATATCATACGCCGATGAGTCCATAAATGCAAATTGTCGGTACGAATAACTTTGCACTGATGGAACGATTGATTCAAAATCAAACACCGTGTAGTTCGCCAGCACTTCGAACGAATTGAACATACGAAAATCCGGCGACGGAGTATACTGCACTTCCGGCGAAAGCCGGAAAATTCTATTCCAGTTGTTATTGGCGCTCCGGTCTTTGAAAAGATACACGATATGTCCCAAGGTTGCACCCGCTGTTAACGATAATGCCACAATCGGATTAAACACGTGAGTCTCGCGTAAAGCAAAATTCATTAACAACTCATCGCGGTCGTCGGTGTTCAGACTGTCCGGCGTATCGTACCGAAGAATGCTTGCCGAACTTTGGAACGCAGCATTATCATTGTCAGAAAGTTGTGACGAGAGTATTCCTTGAAGCAGGGTGCGCCGCGCCGTGTTGTCCAAACGTGATTCTTTTTCGGCACGATTATTCTGAGCGTTGTTATCAACACCTGAAATACGATCGAGCAAATGCTTTTCGTCCCGTTCATTCACATGAATACCAAACGAAGCGAACAGCATGCTCCCGCTGGTGTACGTTACATCAATGCCTCCATCAAGATACGATTCTTGCACGGAAGTGTTATACAGAATCGAATTCAAATCCGATAGCGATGTGTAACGGTATGACCGTTTGATTGCTCTCGAATTTCCTGCCATTTGAAAAACCATGATGAGATTTCGAACGATGCCGTATTGCAACGTGTTGGCAAAGCCCATCACTTCTTCACCGCGGGACTGAATATTTGTCGTAACTCCAAACTGTTGTTGAACAAGTGTGTCTGCGGGAAGATAAAAATCCCACCGCGTATTTGACCAGCGAACCCGCAGCGTATCAAACGAACCTTCCACAAAATCTTTCCGGAACAACAGCTGCCCGTCATTGTTCCGGAAAAAACGCGGAGCAATTGAACTTTGATCAATCATGAGCGAAAAAAGCGATTGATATCCGGAATAATCAAGCGTGTCCGAGCGTGCGGCAAGCTCATAGGCTATGCCTTTATCGTCATGTTCTTGCTGTTTATCAAAACGAATTCCCGCAAGCGAAGAAGCGGTGATGCCGGGAAATGGACTCACCTCAATACCTGCAAGACCCGAATGAATGCCTGCATTGCTCACCCCCAACGATTGGTTATCTGAAAGAATAAATGACTCTGTTTTTGCTTTCAGCGAGAACGCCGGCGAAACCTTCCGCGCAACGCTGAAAGAAAAATTTTGCTCGTCGCGAAGCGAACTTTGTTGAAGACGAATCAGCGAAAAATTATATTGTTCCGAAAGGCCGATAATCCACTTATCGCTTTGCTGATGATACCGGGTCAGAGCGTTCCATTGGTACGTGTCAAGGTTTCTTTCGAAGCGAAGCGCCGCGCCGTTTGAATCAGAACTCACAGGGAATGATGGAAGAAGAAAATTAGACTGAGAAAAGAGCGGCGATGAAAACAACACTATCGGCATAACATATCGCATTATATTCTTCCCCAACCGGATTTTCAACATGAACATCGGCTTTTGTATTTCATTGAAAGTCGCCGCTCTTCACTTTCTGGCGGAGTATGCTGAAAGTGTTTGTAAGAATAATTTTTTCGTTCTGGCTGGATCGACACCTGTTGCCACTCGAACGCTCATTCGTCGCCGCAATGTACGGCTAACCCACTCCGGCAGCGCTGCTTCTTTTGCAGGATTCAATTTCGGAAAAAATACCGACATACCTCTTGTGTATTTTCCCGCAAATTCTACGTGCGCATAACCTGGCTCATAATCAAAAAGCGATGGATCAATCACAGCGGCAACAGCAAGCGGATCGTGCAAATAGCCGCCGAGAAATCTTTCCGTCCGGCGATGAAATTGAAAGTAAAACTTCGTGACGCGCAAAAGATATTCTCGCAGCATGCGGTTTCGTACTGCCTGTAAGTCGTGCGGAGTTACGATGCACTGCTCCGTCACATTCAATGGATGAAGCCGAATCGGAATTCCTGATTTCATCACAACATCTGCCGCGTCCGGATCAACATAAAAATTGAATTCAGCAACAGGTCCCGTATTATGAAATCCGTTGAAAGCTCCGCCCATAATAGAAATTTCCCGTACGCGTTTCATCGCGCTTTCATTCTTTCCTATTGCAAGAGCGACGTTTGTCAATGGTCCGGTAGCGATAATTGTTACCTGTGGATTTTTTTGAACCGTTTGAATAATAAAATCTGGTGCGGAAATGTTGAGAGGCTTTTGTAATAGACGAGAGTAAAACTTCGAAGCATTGCCAATGCCATCTTCGCCGTGAACTTCTTTCGCAGTGAATAATTTTTCCCGAAGCGGTTCCGACGCTCCTTCAACGACTGGCGGACTTGTCCGCTTTCTTTCTGGTAGAAGCGAATGAAGCACCGGCGTAAGAATTTCCAGCGTGAGTAGTGCATTACGCGTGCAGGATCTTACCGGTACATTTCCAGCGACGGTTGAAATTCCTTTAACATCGAGCCGCGGCGATAGAAGTGCAAAAGCGATGGCGAGCGTATCGTCAACGCCTGCATCTACGTCAAGAAGAACAGGATGAGTTTTCATGTTTTTAAAATATCATCAACTGAAAACTGCGGTTCGTAATCTAACAGATGGCGTGCTTTCTCGTGCGAAATAAGCGAGGCAGTTCCCTCAAAGCTATTTTTAATCTGCGAAACTTCCGGATAGTATTGTGCGATAAGCTGTTTTGATTCAACACCGGTCCAGTTCCCGCGCGCTGTGATAAAAAAAACTTCGTGTTGCGAAGATAAATCGTTTTCCACTGCCAAACGGTGGGCACGTGCAACATCAAAGACGTGTACATACGCCCAAAGATTTTTGTACCATTGCCGGTATTCAGCGACAAGTTTTTTGTAGAATTCAATCTCTTTTTTTTCCGGCACCCAAATCCACGGTTCACGCAAACACACAGTGCGGATGCCGTAATGAGCTGAATACGTCCGGCAAATTTGCTCTCCGCACACTTTGCTCAATCCGTACGGGTCCTGCGGCCGCAAAGAATGGTGTTCATCAATCGGGAAATATTCCGGCACGACACGGTTTTGCATGAATGCAAATCCAAGCGTGGATTCACTCGATGTAAAAACAACTTTCTTGATGGCGTTACGCGCGGCGGCTTCAAGAATATTAAACGTCCCGTTCACATTAAGAAAAAAAACTTTCTCAGCAGGATCGTTAAGCGGGTGAGGAATTCCCGCCATATGAATAACCGCGTCGTAACCGTTGCAGGCACGGACAACTTCATCAAGCTTCAGCACATCAACTTGATGATACTTCACATTCTGTGCAGGAGGCTTTATATCGAGCACTCCGACATCGTGATTGTGATGAAGCAATTCATCCACCACATACTTGCCTGCAAGCCCGCTGCCGCCGGTGACAAGAATTTTCACGCCAAAAGCCTCATAGTAACGACTTTAATGGAATGGATTATTGGATGAATGTTTTGTACCCGTCTTCCATTTTCTGTTTTCCATTTATCCAATAATCCAACAATCCAGCTTTATACTTTCACACATCGAATTTCTGGAGCCGAACAGGAATATCAACGTTCTTAAACCCGTGCTCTTTCAAACCGGAAGAAAATTTTTCTGCCTGATCGAGATCACCGTGAACAAGAAAAACATTCTTCACTCGTTCTCGGTGAAAATGATCGAAGTATGCAAGCAGTTCATTACGGTCGGCGTGCGCGCTGAACGAATTCAGCACGACAACTTCGCACTTCCGTTCGAACACTTCGCCGAAAATCGTTACCGACGTTTCCTGCTCTACCAGCCGCCTGCCCAGCGTGTGTTCCGCTTGATAGCCGACAATTAAAATTGTATTGCGCGGATCGCCGATGTTGTTTGCAATGTGATGGCGAATTCTTCCCGCTTCGCACATTCCCGAAGATGAAATGATGATGCATGGCTCTTTTCGGTCATTCAATTTCTTCGATTCCTCCACATCGCGAATGTAGGTCAGCCGTTGAAAGCCAAACGGATCGTCTTCATGCTGAAGCAACGCAAGTGTTTCTTCATCAAAGCATTCAGGATGCTTGCGGAATACTTCGGTTGCGCTTGTTGAAAGCGGACTGTCAACATAGACGGGAACGTTTTGGAAATGTCCATCCTCTTTCATCTTATGCATCATATAGACCACATCTTGTGTGCGCCCGACACTAAACGCAGGAATAATAATTTTCCCGCCGCGCTGCACTGTTCGGTTAACCACCGCTTCAAATTTTTCCGGCATTTCATCAACAGAGCCGTGATAACGTCCGCCGTATGTGCTTTCGCTGATCAGCGCATCCACATCCCCCATGAATTCCGGATCGCGGAGAACGGGAAGATTCGGCCTGCCAAGGTCGCCGGTGAAGCCGAATTTTTTTTCGCGGCGTGTCCCGCTTCCGTTCAACGGAAGCGGGATTCCTTTCTCGCGCTCATCAATTGTCAAAACGATTGACGATGAACCGAGAATATGTCCGGCGTCCACAAATTCTGCCTGCACGCCGTCAACCACGGAAAACGATTTGTGATACGAAATGCTTTGAAATAAATTCAACGCCGGTTGAACATCTTCGACAGTATACAGCGGCTCGACGGGCGGCAAATTTTTCTTCTTGTGTTTCTTGTTCACAAACTCGACATCACGTTCCTGAATGTAGGCACTGTCGAGAAGCATAATATTGCTGAGATCGTGAGTTGCAGGCGTGCAGTAAATCGGCCCGCTGTAGCCGCTTTTTACCAAGTTGGGGAGATTTCCAGCATGATCAATGTGAGCGTGAGAAAGAATGACCGCGTCAATTTCGGAAGGCTGGAATGGGAAATTTTTATTTCGTTCGTTCGTGTCGGCGCGCTTGCCTTGAAACAAACCGCAGTCGAGAAGAATTTTTTTTCCGTTGACAAGAATCAGGTGCATCGAACCGGTAACAGTGCGCGTAGCGCCGATGAATTCAATTTGCATACATTTCTCCGTGAGTTGTGAACACAGTCCCGACAAAGTCGGGATGAAAAAGTATACTAAAACAAGTTGTGGATTTCAAGAAAAGGAGAGCTTCTTGATGATATGATTGCTGAAAAAAACTTCGTACAATAATCGTTCCTAAATCGTTCCCAATCGAGAACTGGGAATGAGGCAAATAAGCGCAGCAACGGCTAAAGAAGCAACTTAACAATATTGTTAGCGCGGATTGTACTTTGATATTTCAAAATCATTTTCTTTAAGAAATTTTGTATATGCGGGAGAACCCTTTTCCAGAATATCCCAATAGTTTTGGGCCTTGTTAGGTAATCCAAGTTTTTCTGCACTCAAATAAGCAAGTAAAAGCATTCCCTTTATATCCACTCGGAGATCACTTAAACGACCGCCGTAATTAATTAGATTGACTGTTTGAGGTGAAAGAGAATCCAACGCAGCAATACAATCTGGATATTTTCCAGAATTATATAACTCCTGATCTAAAAAGTAATAGCTATGGTTATATAATCCTTCAACCTCATCCTTAAATGCAAGTTTTCGGAATCTTAAAGTATCTGAAATTAACAATGGGTATTCCATTTTCCAACCCTTGGACTCAAGATAAGAAGAAGAAAACCGTAAAACATTGTAACTTTCTGAATTACTAGGCTTGATTTTAATGGCGATGAGTTCTCTCTCCGCATCTTTATTTGTTTCAATTTGGATAATTGAATCCGAATGGGACGGAAGAATAAGGTGAATTTTTTTTTGTTCTGCCATCGATTGAAATTGTACATCGGCAGCACAAGGTAATCCGTTCGAAAGTTGAACACTTATTGTTGGGTTGCACGAAGTGAAAAATAAACAAATAAAAAATCCTATCAGTAATGTTGGTTTCATTTCGCTTTCTCCTCTACACTTACCTTGCCACTTGACTATAAACTTTCGACAATTTAACAATCAAAAAAGTTCTCTCTCCATAAATGGAAAATTGAGAACAAAAATGAAAATATTGCATCTACCGCTTCTCCTTTTCTTCATGATATTCCAACGCTGCTCCCACAAACTCACGAAACAACGGATGCGGAGTGAGCGCACGCGAGCGAAGCTCCGGATGAAACTGCCCCGCAACAAACCATCGGTGATTTTGCAGCTCAATAATTTCCACCAGCGAGTTATCCGGCGAGAGTCCGCTCAACAGCATTCCGTTTTCCGTCAGTTTCTTGCGGAATTTGTTGTTCACTTCATACCGGTGGCGATGGCGTTCGTAGATCAATTCTTTTTTATACGCTTGATACGTTTTCGTTCCTTTTTGCAACACGCACGGATACGCACCAAGGCGCATTGTACCTCCCATATTTTTCACGCCGCGCTGGTCAATCATCAGATCAATCACGTTGAATTTTGACTTGCGGAATTCCGTGCTGTTGGCACCTTTCAATCCGCAAACGTCGCGCGCAAATTCAATGATCGCACATTGCAATCCCAAACAGATTCCAAAGAATGGAATATTATTTTCGCGCACGTAACGAATCGCCTTGATTTTCCCTTCCACACCGCGCTCGCCAAAGCCGCCCGGCACAAGCACACCGCTCACATCTTTCAAATGGTCGGCAACATTGTTGTCAGTAATATCTTCAGCGCGAATCCATTTTAAGTCAACGCTCGCATCATTGAACGCACCTGCATGAACGAACGATTCGGTGATGCTCTTGTACGCATCTTTCAGGTCGGTATATTTTCCGACAACACCGATAACAACTCGTTCGCTCGGATTTTTGACGCGATGAACAAATCTTGTCCATTGGCGCAAATCCGGCTTACCGTTTTGAATGTTCAGCTTCTCGATAACAATTCTGTCGAGTCCTTCCTTTTCAAATGCCAAAGGAATTTCATAAATCGTGTCGACGTCGCGCCCCTCAATAACATCTTCCGTTGCGACGTTACAAAAGAGAGCGATCTTCTCCCGCATTTCTTTCGATAAACGTTTTTCCGTCCGGCAGATAAGAATGTCCGGCTGCAAACCGATTTCAAGCAACGTCTTCACGCTGTGTTGCGTCGGCTTTGTTTTTAATTCGCCGGCAGATTTGATGAACGGAACAAGCGTCACGTGAATATTCAGCGCATTGCGGTGGCCCATTTTCAATGTGAATTGACGAATCGCCTCAAGGAACGGCAAGCTCTCAATGTCACCAACTGTTCCGCCGACTTCGGTAATGATGACGTCGTATTTTCCCGTTGCGCCAAGTGCGGCAATGCGGCGCCTGATTTCATCCGTGATGTGAGGAATAACTTGCACGGTCGCACCTAAATAATCGCCGCGGCGTTCTTTTGAAATCACTTCATAATAAATTTGCCCGGTCGTTGCATTGTTCTGCCGTGTCGTGCTCACATCAAGAAAGCGCTCGTAATGGCCGAGGTCAAGATCCGTTTCGGCGCCGTCGTCTGTGACATAGACTTCGCCGTGCTGGAACGGATTCATTGTGCCCGGGTCAACGTTGATGTACGGATCAAATTTTTGAATCGTCACTCTCAGTCCGCGGGATTTCAGCAAAAGTCCCAGTGAAGCGGCAGCAATTCCTTTTCCGAGCGACGACACAACGCCGCCGGTGACAAAAATATATTTCACGTGTGATGGTGGCACAAACACTCCATATCTTTTGGATAATTTTCTTGTTTATGTTACGTAAATTCCGACCATTGAAACATTGGACTGATGGATTATTGGATTGATGGATTATCAAGCACAAAGAGCTTTTTCATTAATCCAGAAAACCATTTACCCGCTCATCCAACTATCTTATCTGTTTATCCATCTATCCATTCGTCCAATAATCCAATCCGTTCAAGGATTATATTCTGGTAAATCTTCTGCTATGTGGTCACTCCATGTACCATCATTCTGTTTCTTCTGTAGACTTTCAACAAGCCGAAGGAGCTTGTTTTCAACCTCATAATGAAGCACATCAATTTTGTTAAAATCATCGTCGCTGATCTGCTGTGTAATTTTAAGTCCGACACTTCTTGTCAATGTTTCAGAGAGCGAGCCGAGGCTTGTGTAAAGAAACTGAATATATTCCTTGACCGAGCGGCGCGAATAGCCTTCTGAGATATTTGATGATACTGATTGCGCAGCATCTGCAATCTGAGAACGGAGCTTAAAATCAATCTTTGCGTCTCTCACAATCTTCCAAACCAATGCGTACAATTCCATTGCTTTCTGCCATACCTCCAACTTCATATAGCCGCGGTTGAGATTTCTAAGTTTAGTATATTCCGCCATAGCAGTTCTTAAATATATTTTTTACTCATGATTTTTCGCTCACCTGCTTTTATATTCACTCAGCAATCCAACAATCCGCTAATCCATCAATCCATTCCCATCTTCGCTCTGACTTTTTCCAAATCCTCCTGTGTATCAACAGGGATTGAATCGAACTCCGTCACGGCGACTTTGATGCGAAAACCATTTTCAAGAATACGAAGTTGCTCCAGCTTTTCAGATTGCTCGAGCATTGTTGGCTGGAACGACGAGAACTTTCTGAGAAATTCTGCACGATACACGTAAATTCCGAAATGCTTGTAGAATGTAGCATGGTTCAGCCATTCGGCAGAGGCGCGAGCATCGCGGACAAAAGGAATAGTTGAGCGGCTGAAGTATAACGCGTACATATTTTTGTCGAGAACAACTTTCACAATATTCGGATTATGAAGTTCGTCCGGCGACGTAATTTTTTTCGCCGCCGTACTGGCAACTGCTGAATTATCGTCCACTAACATCTGCACCGCTTCGTCAATCATACGCGGCTCGATCAACGGTTCGTCTCCTTGAACATTGGCGATGATGTCGGCAGAAATTGACTGTGCGGCGTACGCGATGCGGTCGCTGCCGCTTTGAATTGCCGCCGGAGTCATCACTACATTTCCGCCGAACTGTTTCACAGCCTTTTCAATGCGTTCGTCATCGGTTGCAACCACAACATCAGTAAGCAAGTGTGATTGCTTGGCGCGCTCATACACATGTTGCACCATCGGCTTGCCGCAAATATCGGCAAGCGATTTTGCCGGAAGCCGTGTTGATGCGTACCGTGACGGAATGATGCCGATGATTTTTAAGCTGTTAGCCATTAGCAATTTGCCCAATCACTTTCGGGACCTTGAAATATTTCTCCGTTTTTGCAGGAGCATTTTTCAGCGCATCTTCCGTCGGGACAGACGGTTTCACTTCGTCGGCACGGAAGACATTCTGCAATTCAATCACATGCGAAAGCGGCTCGACGTTTGAGGTATCAAGCTCGTTCAGCTTTTCAACGTATTTCAAAATGTCGTTCAATTGATGTGTGAACTTTTCTTTTTCTTGTTTGGAAAATTCTAGACGCGCAAGTTTCGCAATATGTTCAACATCTTTTATGGTAACCGACATATATTCCTCCTATTCAATATCTTCCCGGTAATTCCGCGCGATAATATCGCGGACACGGTTCATCAGCGCAATTTCATCTTCGCGTGTTTTTATATTTTTAGTTTCAATCGGCGTTCCGACAATAAGTTCAATCGGTGATGGGCGAATATCAAGCGAGTGTTTCGGCAAAATTTTGAAGCTGCCGTTGATCGCAATCGGCACAATCGACACGCCGGATTTCGCCGCCAGCGTAAATGCACCGCGCTTGAACGGAAGCAGTTTGCCGTCGCGCGTGCGCGTTCCTTCCGCAAATAAAATCACTGAGCCGCCGGATTTAATATCGTTCGCGGCACGCTCCAGACTCTTCATCGCTTCGCTTCCTTTCGCGCGATCAACCATGATGTGATGGCCCCACCGCAGCGACCATCCCCAAATCGGAACATACGACAATTCTTTTTTGAACATAATTCTCACGCGCGGAAACGTGGCAAGAACCGTCGGAATGTCGAACATGCTCGCATGATTGGTGACATAAATATAGCTTTTTGATTGATCAAGCCTTTCTCCGCGCACACGAATTTCAATGCCGCAAACTCGCATGATGACCTGCGCCCATTTTTTTCCTGAATAGAAATACAACCTTCCGTCTTTTTCAAACATTGCGCTCAACAACGCAAGCGATGAATAAAAAAAACCGCTGGCGATAATAACGAAAATGCGGAGCAGCGTTGCAATTTTGTGCGTCATAATTTTTCCGCCGCACGAATTCTTTTCTCAATTGACGGATGACTGTAAAACAGAAATTCAACGAGCGGATGCGGCGCTGTATCGGCTAAATTCATTTCTGCAAGTTTCTTCATTGTTGAAATGAATGCTTCCGTTTTGCCGGTGCGTTCGAGCGCATATCGGTCAGCCTGAAATTCGTGCTTTCGCGAAAGCATATTCGACAACGGCGACGTGACAAGCGAGTAAACACCGAGCCATAACGTCAGCAGCGGCAATGCGGCAAGCTGCGCCGGCGAAGTAAAACCGAACCAGTGCAGCGACATTTCATAAAACAGCGATGTTGCATACAGTCCGATAAAAATGCTGAGCGTGCCGACAATAATTCCTTTTCGGATGTGTCCATGAACGTAATGTCCAAGCTCATGCGCGAACACGGTTTCAATTTCGTCGTTGGAAAAATGCTGCATCAGTGTGTCACCGAGAATAATCCGCTTCGATTTGCCTATGCCGGTAAACCCGGCGTTCGCTTTTTTTGTCGTCTTGCTCAGGTTGAATGTGAAAATTCCTTTGACATTCATTTCCGCCGGAGGCGGATCAGCCTCTGGCTGATTCGTTTCTCTACACAGCGCGAGAATTTTTTCTTTCAGTTCGCCTTCTTCAAGCGGAATAAATTTGTAGAACAACGGCATAATCACAACCGGTGCAATTTTCGAAAGAAGAATCGAAACGACAAACATGACAATCGCAACAGGAAGCCACCATTGAGTTTGATAAGCACGAAGAAAAAAGAAGAATACCAGCAGCAACGGCACGGCTATCGGAACGCTGACAAGTATTCCTTTGACGTGTTCCCACAACCATTGCCGCACCGTTTGATTCGAAAGATGATATTTGTGTTCAAGAATAAATCCGGAATAAAATCCCAACGGAAACGAAATAATGCCGGTGATAAGACCAAGCGCTGCCGCAAAAATCAGCAGAGCAATGTATGGGGATGTCGTCAATGAAAACGAGAACGTTTCCAATCGCGTCGAATACCCTGCAAGAAGAACAACAAGGATAACTGCAAACGAAAGGACTGTCTCAAAAAGAGACACAGCAAGCTTGATTTTATTGTATCGTTTTGCCTGACCAGATGGGGTTGCGAAGGGAGTCGTTCCCTTTTGCCCTTCATCAACAAACTGAAGTTGGCGCTTGAGGCAACGCGGAACGGCTACAACAACATGAAACAATTTCATGAATGACAACGGCGTGAGGTGGTGTTCTTCAGCCAAAGGCTGATCCGCTTGTGGCGGAGTGGTTTTTCAATAATACAAAAAGAGAAGAAGAAAAACAAGGCGAGAACGAAGATGCTCAGAAATCGCTTTTGCCGGTAAACGTAACAACATAAAATTTCTCGAACATTTTCGAATAAGTTTCCGAGTTGAGAATGCGGAATCCTTCGGCGAGAAAAATGCCGGTGATGGTTTCATACCCCGAATCTTCTGAAAAGACAATAATCACGACGCCCTGATTCTTCAGATGGCGAAACGATTCGCGTGCAAATTGTTTTATCACAGCAAACGATGCCCCTGCTTTGAACGCTCTTTCGAATTCATTCCCCGGCGGTGTTGGATAAAACGGGATATTGAACGCGATCACATCAAATCGAAAATCTCTTTGGGACCCTGTACCGTTTAGACTCGAAAAGAGATCGGAAAATATAACTTCCATTTCGACAGCATTCCGTGCAGCGTTGCGCTGCGCCAGTTCCACCGCCGTACGATTCACATCGCACGCGAACACCTTTGCACCTTTTCGCGCGGCGGCGACTCCTACAACGCCCGTTCCTGTCCCCATATCGAGAAAAGATTTTCCTTCAAGCGGAATTTTTTTCCCGAGGGGATTTTCAACCAGCGAGCGAATCAATATTTTCGTGCTGTGAAACAACGCGGGATGAAACACGGCGGGATGAGTTTCTATTTCGCATCCATAAAATAAAATTTTCTCCGGCTGCCGGATGCGTCGCAACACGTACGGGCGATAAAAAATATTCGCTATGATGCGAAAAGATTTTCGCACGCCTGCGTACCGAAACTGACCCCGGCGTGCAGGCATGGCATGTGAACGAATCATTCACATCCCTTCTATTTCCGGCTGGCGATATCTGAACAACCGCTGCAATAATTGGATCTCATACGGAAACTTATAGGCGCGCAGCGCGTACCGCCACGAGCCCGCAATTTTCAGTATGACTCGCTGAAATGTCTTCAGCTTGATGTCGGAGTTTGTAGGAAAAACTGCGTTCAAAACTTTCTCAAAGCTTTTCACGCGCCTGATATAACGCGGCACGAGCCACGGCGTCAGCGGATTTCTGCGCAAATCAAATGACGCCCACTCCGGCTTCAGCCAATCTTCCAATGTTTGAGGATAACGAAATCCGCTTTGCGTCACGTGTTGGTACAACGTGCTACCATCGAGCGGAATCGGAGAATACATATAGATGATAATTTCCGCCGCCGGATTTATTTCCTTCAGCCGCCGCACAAAACGGATATCTTTTTTGATTGATGCGCTCACATCCGGCGCAGGCGTGCCGAAAACAAACGAGCATTCCGGAACGATGCCGTGGCGTCTGAACTTTTCAACGACCTCGGCAATGGTGTTTCCGGTCTGCGTTCCCCCTTTGTTCATTGCAGAAAGTCTTTCATCATCGCCGGATTCTGCTCCCATGAAAACCATTTTTAGTCCTGCGCGTTTCATGAGCGCGAACGTTTCTTCAGAATACTTCAGCAGCGTGTCAGGTCTCCCTTCGCCCCACCACGAGAAACGAAGATTGCGGCGAAAAACTTCTTCAGCAAATTCAGCAACGCGTTTTTCAGAAGTGAAAAAATTATTGTCGTGAAATTCTATTGCGTTTGCGCCGTACGTCAGCACAAGTTTTTCAATATCATCCGCCATTGCGGCAGCATTTCTGCCCAGCCAGCGTGCTTTGTAAATCGGAACGATGGCACAAAAACTGCATTCAAACGGACAGCCGTACGATGAATGGTACGATAATGTTCTTGTGCCTAAGCATGTTCCCCCGATATATTTCTCGATATCAACTTTGTGATACGGCAGCGGCGGCAAATCATTCGGATGAAGCAGCGGCATGGAATCGTGATGAACAATTGTTTCGCCGGATTTGTACGAAAGATTCGGTACATCGGAAATTCTTCCATTGCCGTAAAGAGCATTGATAAAGATGGGAAATGCGCCTTCGCCTTGGCCGCGCATAACATAATCAACAAATGGCGAACGCACGCAAACATCTGTGTGATTCGACGGAAAATATCCTCCCCACACAATTGTGAGATGAGGAAATTTTTCTTTCAAGCTTTTACACAATGGAATCGCCTGTTGAAGCTGCGGTCCCGGCATAACAGTCACGCCAAGCACATCAACATGTTTTTCGCCGATGAGGTGCGAAAGAACCGGAAATGGATCGTTAAGAAAATTTCCGTCCACGATTTCATACTCGTACTTATCTTCAAGCACTGAGCCGAGCGAGAGAAGTGAATTCGGCAAACGATATTTTGCTTTGCAGCTTCGTGGATTAAAAAGAAGAATCATGTTCCACCAACAGAAATTGTGTTTTCAATTGTTTCCTGTGAGGCGTTTGGTAAAGACCGCACGAAGTTGTTGACTGCTTCTTTGATCTCAGAAAACCGGATTTGCTTCATGCATTGCCGATCATTAATACAATTTACAGTTTTCAGATTGCTGATTGTCATACATGGACTGCACCACAAATTTTTGTAGAATGTTAAATGAAGATCAGCGAGACTTCCGTAGCGCAGCGGCGTTTCGGGCCCAAAGAAAGCGATCGTTGGAATGTTCAATGCCGAAGCAAGATGAAGCGGTCCCGAGTCGTTTGTTACCACCAATTGGCAGCGGCTTATAAGAGATACAAACTGTTGAACGTCTGACTCACCGCAAAGATTTGTCACGGCATCATTCCTGTGAAGACTTTTGAAAAATTCCTGAACATAGGTGCGTTCCTCATTCGTACCGGTGAGATACAGATGTGCGTTGAACTCTTCGATGAGAAATTCTGCAAGCTGGCAGAATTCTTCTCTTTCCCAGCGCCGCTCGTACGCCAATGGGCTTGCATTAATGTTGAACAAAACAGAAAACGGATACAATGAAATTTCGCCAGGCGCTTCACCAAAACGAAATGAAGAAAATTGTAGCGAGCCTTCGGTATCGGCAAGACGGAGAAAATTTTCCGCAGTGTGTTTATCATCGCAAAATTCAACCTGCCGCGAGTACAGCCGCTTTCTCACATCCATTGCGCGGCTGCGATTGACAAAACCAATGCGCTCCGGCGCCCCCGAAAGCGCCGAGATGATTGAAGAAATATTAGTGAAAAACTCAAGGTCGAACACGACATCAATATGTTCACGGCGAAGCTCGAAAATTATTTTTATGAATGTTGAAAAAAACGAAAGCGGTGTTTCGGTTGAAACGGCATGAATACAATCAATCTCCCCGATCATTTTGCACAACGCAGAATTATTTTCCAGCGTAAGATAGTGAACAGTACTTCCCGGATATTTTTTCTTAAGATGAACCAACAGTGGAATAGATAACGTAACGCTGCCAATTCCCCAGAACTTGATCACCAAAATCTGCCGCGGATTTTTTTCGTCGTTGTTACGGGCCGTTCGGGAAAAAACCGTCAGCGCAGACGCAATGAGCCTGCCGACATACTCATCTAAAAATTTCATGAATGAAATTTTCATGGTTGAAAACCCCTTTGGGAAAGGCTTGTTTTGTCCAAGAGAAAATAAAAAATCGTTGTGCAATCAATCCCACGGCCGCGGTCTGAAAGAAAGTACAAGCGGCGGTCATCGTCTGACCACACCGGTTCATAATTGCGTTGTCCTGCGTGCGTCAGTTGTGCAATGGCGCCGCTACGATTATTCCGAAGAAATATCTGCTGAGAAAATCCGATGGTTGAATCGAATGCCGTCAACACGCCATCACGGCTTATTCTGCGCGGTGCGGGCGGATCATCGTTTGTGAGTGACCGGTTTTTCATTGCAACAAAACCGGCCGGCGATTCGCGTTCATAAAAAAATGAATTGCCGCGTAGAGCGAGCTGCTTAATGATAAGCCCGTCGAATCCTGCCCACACGGCACCGTCGTTTTCTACTTTTTGTTGTGAACGAACAAATGTAAGAATGGCACTCAAAGCAACTGCGCCGACCAATGTCCGGCGGAAGAAATATGTCCGCCAAATCTGTGAAGGAAGCAATAGTAGAAAAAAAGCCGCAAGCAATCCTAATCTCAGGTACGCCAGCAGCGTTAAGATCGAACCTCCATCAAATCGGTACAACTTGTACAGCGGCAAAAAATTCATTACGGCAAATATCGCGACAAGCGAAGCCATCCGTCTCTTGATAAATTCCAATTTTTCCGTCCGCTCACTTTCCATCGCAATTGCTGAAACAAAAACAACCGGAATAACGAGCAGCACAAGATGATAACTTGCCGACGCGGGCGATGTTACAAGTCCGTACACAACAAAAAGCGAAACAGCATACCACATTTCATACACGCCGCTTTTCCAAGCAACTGAACGAACTGCCGCAACAATTATTCCCAAAAAAATAATGGGAATCGTTACTGTAACCAACGAGGCAAGAAACGGCACGTTCGCCAGCGGATGAGGATTGAGCGTTTCATTCGGAACGAAAAGCCGATTCAGCAAAGAATGAAACGACTGAAAATTTGCCGCGAATGGATTTTGAATATTTCCTGCAAGATGCTGCGGTAAAATTGCAACAATGTAATACTCGTTTAACTTCGCGCTGGTGAAAAAAATCCCTGCGCCGATAATCACAATGGAGGCGATAATGGCGCCGCCGACTAAACGGAAATTTTTCCGAACAAAAAAGTAGGCAATGAAAAGCAGGGTGAAATACTTAATTGGAAACATCGCACCAAGCATAGCACCGGCAACAAAATGTTTGACTCGCTGCTCCAGAAAAAGCGCCGCAGAAATAGCAAGGGTAAGCAATTCGTACATCTGTCCTTCGCGCACGTTGCTCCACAAACTGATGCCGCTGAGAAGAACTAAGATTGCGATCAAGCGCAGAGGCAATTTCGTAATTTGACTGAGCATCAGAATAATTCCCGCGGTCAATAACATATTGACGATCACGAAAGAAATTCTTGCTGCGTTTGGAGAAAGCCATGCCAGCGGCATCATGAGAAGCACGGTTGACGGCGGAAAAGGAATGAACGAACCGAGCGTTCCGTATTGAAAACCCCTTGGGGGAAAATATTTTTCAATCTCATTCTGAAACCAAAAATGGTCGTACATCGTCAGGTCTGCCGCTTTGCCAGAAAGAGCGAGACGGGACGCAGTATAATAATTTGCAAAATCGCCGGCGGGTCGAACTATTGCTTTGTAGCATCCGAAGTAGAGAAACAACGCACTAAGCACACCAACCAACGCCGCTCCAATTCGATTGTGCGACAATTGAAACAACATCTCGCCGGAAAAGAAATTGCGGTAATTCACGTCAAAGACCCCTGTGGGGGTGCGTAGTGCATTGTAAGAATGAAATGATCCGCCCATCTGTTGAACGGAAACCGATGGGAGAATCGTTGATCAATTTTTTTTAAGATGGTAAACAGTTGCGGAAATCGCGCAGGAAATTTTTCAAAGTACGGCGGAGGAGCAACGCAGCCGAGTCCACGTAGAGAAAGCAGGCGATACTTGTCTCCAAATATTTTCACAAGCCGTGCCGGAGTGAAATAATACGAGGTGAAATGAATGCCTTCAACATTCGCTCGCGTACCATTTCTTTTCAATCGCCGGAATGCGAGACGGAAATTTCCTTTCAACATAAACGCCATTTCCCAAGGACAGACAGGCGGCATGACGACAAACGTGACTGTTCCGCCGGGCTTGAGCAAACGATGAAGCTGCCGAATGACAACGTCCGGATTTTCAGCACAATTCAATCCGCCGAAATTGGAAAAAATATGATCGAATGATTGCAAAGGAAGTCCTTCAAGATCGGCGAACGAACGCTCTTCGATTCTAATATACTTTTGTAAACTTAACCGGACTGTTTTTTCACGAAGCTGTTCAATCATCCCGGAAGCAATATCTGTTGCGTGAACGTGCACGCCGCGTTGAGCAAAAAATACGGCGTCAATTCCAGTGCCGGCATTCAATTCCAACAGTCTATCGCCGGGGTGAATAAATTTCAGCGTGTGCTGATGAACAACTGAACGCATCCATTGCAAAATCGGATTGCGCTCTTCGTAGGCATCAAAATTTTTCGACTGCTTGCTGAATGCGTCGGCAACTACGGCGAATGTCTCATTATCAAAATACATTGCTATCCTGTTAAGAAACCGGTACAGCGTGAAATGCATGATACCGCGGGTTTGGCTTTGCTTCCAATTTTTGAAGACGAAGCTTCAGCACCAGAGAAGAAAAGAGATAATACGGAAACAAAACAAGCGTTCGTACGGCTTTAGCGTTCAATGCATGCAATCGAAAAAGAGAAAGCGCAATTTCGTGTGCGCGACGAGTCTGGAATGTTTTGTGTGCGTACGCATGCAGCGCACGGTAAAATTCCGGCGTGTATCTTCCTGCGAACATCACTTCAAGATCGTCACTGTCAATCCAGTTTTGTTTTGCCTCCATTTCCTTTTTAATACTGTTATAGAATTTTGTTCCGGGCAGAGGATATGAAACTGAAATGCCGATCTCGTCCGGCGAGCAATCGCGCACCATCCGCAGTGTTGCATCAATATCGTTCCGCTCTTCGCCCGGATAACCGAATTGGAGGAAAAATCCGACGCGGATGTCATAGCGCTTCATTTGGTCGGTGGAGTGATAAATTTCCTGCACCGTTGTCCCTTTCTCCATCGCATCGAGAATTTTTTGTGAACCCGATTCCGCGCCGATCCAGACGGTCTCGCAGCCAGCGCGTTTCAAGTCGGAAATCGTATTGTTCTTCAACAAAAGATCAACACGTGACAGGCACTTGAAAGGAATAATTATTTTCTCGCGCTGTACAACTTCACTGAACTTTTGCACCCACCCCGGCTTCAATCCGAAAATATCGTCAGCAAACCAAATGTGATCCGGTTGAAATACTGAGCGGAGAAATTTCATTTCTTCCGCAACATTTTCGGGTGAACGGGAATTATAGACTTGACCATAAATCGGCTTCGCGCACCAATTGCAATGAAACGGACAGCCGCGCGTCGTCACCATGTTCATCGAAAAATAGCCATGGCGTTTTTTCCATAAGCGGCGATACTTCTCAATGTCGACAAGCTCCCACGCCGGAAACGGAAGCGTGTCAAGATTTTGAATGAGCCGGCGTTTCTGCGTGTGCACAATTCCATCGTTACGATAAACAACACCGTTGATCGGATCAATCGTTGAACGCTCATTGCGATTGAGCGCGCGGCATAATTCGAGGAGCGTCTGTTCCCCTTCGCCGGCAATAACGTAGTCTGCACCGTGGACAAGATATTCTTCTGCGTGATCCGCCGCGTCCGAGCCATGCACAATGACAACTGCCCCGTATTTCTTTGCAATCTCGGAAAGACGAAATGCGGCAGCTCTCATTCTGCTCAAGCACATTTTTGTGAGATAATTGAAATCATCGTCGTAGATCGCGACGATGTTCGGTTGATGCACTCGAAGTGCTTCGTGCAATTCCTCTTCGCTTTCCGCCAGCATGCTGTCGAACAACGCGACAGAAAATCCGTTACCGCGCAAAACGGCTCCGGCATAGAGCGTTCCGAGCGGCGGGTATGGCATCATCGCGCGAAATTGTTTCGGATCGAAGCGGAGAAAATAGGAATGTGTGAGAAGAATGTCAGCCATCGGTACCTGCGATGCCGTACATTTTCAAACGGCGATGATATTCGTGAAGGATAATTTTCTGGTAATCGTGTCCGTAGGCAGTAGAAACACTCCGTGTGGATTGAAAAAGCTCATTAAGTTTTTCTTCCGAAAGATTTCTGTAACGCTTTCTCCAGACCTGCTTCATCGCTTTCATCAACCGCTCATCAATAATGTCGAGAGGAAGAAAATTCAAAAGAGTTTCTGCGGCTTTCTGCAACGGCGAGCGTTGTTCTGCCACAGTGGTTTGAGACGGCGGCTGTAATTTCCAATTCGGAAGAAACCGATTCACCCACCGGTTAGCGGCAATGAATTTCTCGAAGAGCGCCGCATTCCACATCACTTTCAGTGTTGCGGTTTCTATGGCAGTGAATAAATTCTGGTTCTCAACAGTAAGGGAATCTTCTGCAAGAAGATAATTGAGACAGAAATATTTCCGTTTATTGAGAAGGAAAATTTTCTTGAAGAGCGTCAGCAGCGCACGACAAATCCATAACCGGCGCGGTGCGGTAATGATAAAGAAATCAATGTCGCTCTTTTCTCCGGCAACATTCTTTGACAATTCACCGGATAGACAAACACAGCGGACAAACGGAAATTGTTTGATGATCCATGTCATATTCTTTGCGCGCGATAAAAGCTTACGTGCACGGTGTTCACCGTTCAAACGATGTGCAACGATCTGGGACTCCCGATGTTTGAGAAAATAAAACGGCTCGACGGCATTGATCACCGCGCGATGGCTGAGCACTCTCAACTCCTCTTCAATCTTTTTTGGAGTTACGGAATTCGTTTGCAGAGAACTGTACACTTGCTCCGCCGACAACGGATATGAAAAGACATCAAAATACGCGAGCGTCTTAACAATATTTTCCTGCAAAGGAGTCATGTTCACATAGTGAGAATGGCGATGAAAGCGCCATTGAAAAATACGTTTCGCTTTGTCACTGTCAATTTCGTTATGCGATGTGGAGAAGCACATTCACTTTCAACAACAAGTGAATTTTTTCTTTACGACGATGTAATTTCCGAACTTGAAAACGGCGCTACAAAAGGAAGGTAAAAACTGGATTAGAAATGTCAGACAACAATCGTCTGATCAACCTCTGGCTGAAATGAATCGTTTGTTATACAAGTACAAGAACAGTGTTGCGGTGGAAAAAATTCCTGAGGAAGGAATGGCGGAAAGGTTTTTACAGAGCTGAGTGAAACATTAAATCCCGCCAAAGGCGGGACTGTTTTTATTGTTGTATTTTTCTACATACAAACAATACACCGCTTGCTCTCTTCGGCACGCGCCAACTGCATCGACAGGCGGAAACGAAGCAAAGAGGCAGAGAAAATCACAATAGCGCGGAAAATCTTCAAGAGAAATTCTACTTTTGTTTGTAACTTTTGTCTGTTTTTTTCTTCTTCGCCATTTGTTATCCGTTGTATTAAGGCTCTATTTTGGATTTTAACTTCATAATTCGCTGATATGACTGATCAATTCGCTCAGCGGTAATTTTCTTTTCACGAACAAGCTTCTTGATGACAGCGATCGCCTTCGGAACAACTGCACGATCATAAAGAAAATTATTGGCAAATGCCAGAATATCAACGCCGGCAAGAATTGCCTGCAAGATTGTTTCTTCAAAAGTGAAATTACTGCTGATCGCTTTCATTTGTAAGTCGTCCGACATCACAACGCCGTCGTAATCAAGTTGAACGCGCAATATATCTGTAATAATATTATGCGACAGCGTTGCCGGGTATTGTTCGTCGAGATGAGAATTAAAAATGTGTGCGGTCATCACCACATCACATTGTAAATCCTTTTGAGCCAATCCAGTGGCGATGATTTTCCGATATGGCACAAGTTCATCTTCGCTCCACAATGACGAGACATCAACAAATCCCAAATGCGAATCATGCGACGAGCTGCCGTGCCCGGGAAAATGTTTCAGTGCGCACAGAACGCCATGCGCATGATGTGCACGAATCACTTCCATCGCATGGCGCGTAACAATGTCAGGATTGGAAGAATAACTGCGTTCACGTTTTGCGATGATCGGATTATCGGGATTGCGTTCAAGGTCCACATCAGGCGCGAGGTTGAGATTGATGCCGATCTCTTTCAGAGTTTTCGCCGTGAGTTCAGCATAATGCTTCGTCAAAGTAAGATCGTTCTTTTCCCCAAGAAATTTTGCAGAAACCGACGGCGGGAAACCGCGTTCTTCTTTTAAGCGATTGATCCTCCCTCCTTCTTGGTCGATTGAAATGAGCAACGGAACTTTCGCGTTCTCCTGCAAACTGTGTGTCAACGCACGCACTTGCGAAGGGCTTTTAACATTTAGTGCGTCTCTGTTATTGATAGTATCGCGCTCGAAGAAGACAATGCTGCCGACGTTTCCTTTCCGAATTTCCTCTAATGTTGCAGGGTCGTCTTCTGCGCGAAGTCCGCGGAATCCCGACATGATCATCTGGCCGATTTTGATGTCTAAACTGACATCCATTGGAGCACCTTTCGTGCGACTGCAACAAGTGGTTGCGTAACTGTTCAGCTAACTTTTTTAAACCGCAAAGGCGCTAAGACGCAAAGGAGAATGTTAAAATTTTCTTTCCACATACTGCAAAGCGAAAGATACAATATCGTTAATTCCGTGATTCGTTAAGACTCATTGCGACTTTGCGTCATTGCGGTGAGTAGTTACACGGTTACAAATATAATACGCTGGCGCACATTTTCAACATGTCAAATAGCTTTTTCCTAATTCTTTTATTTTTTTGAGACTTTTAAAAAATTCTTGATGGAGTCATGGAGCGAAGCCAAACCATAATTCTGTTCTAAATTTCACACTTCGACTACGCTCAGTGTGACTTTTTGCCGACTCAAAAACAATTTTTCAGAAGCCTCTCTTTGAATTCCAATGGCTCGTCCCTTTGGACGCAAAACACTGGAACTTGATTTTAAGAAAATTGCCTTGTTACTTCTTCATATCAAAACGGGTTAAAACAATTCCTTCGTGAGAGAAAAAAATTTTACACAAGCAAAATTTTTCTTGACATTAAACCTATTTTTTGATAACATCACTTCATCACTTCATCTTATGGGTTGTGGGCGAAACAAGATGATGGTGTTTTTCATTCAATAGTACGCATTTCAACGTTATAGAACTATAACGTTGTAACTTGTTTAAAAAACAGAGAGCCTGCAGAATCTCAGTTTAACGGGATAATGGAGGCTTTTGTGTTTTTCTGGCGCGAGAATCGTAGCACCACGTAGTTTTCAAGGTTGAAAAAAACCTTTTTTCATTTCAAAGGGATATCATGAAAACTCAATATTTTGCCGTTATAGCCATTGCAGCACTATTGTTCCCCGCTTTTTTCTTCTCCGATCAAAATACCAATGTAGTTGAAACGCGGGGCGGCCTCCGCATTACAAAAGTAGATCAAAACATTATCAAAATTCAAAACGCACGCAACGGGTTCACGATATATAAATCTGTTGAGAACACAACACTGCATAAACGAGAAGGGATACCGACACTTACTATTGACATGCGTACACTCGACACGGCAGAGTATAACTGGAAATACCATTATCTCACTTCGTTTAATGCAGGTATGGAGGATGATGATTTTGAGTTGGTCGCGTATGATTTTAACAAGGATGGCAAAGATGAAGTCGTGCTGCGTAACCGAACCTACGAGAGCCCGCACAGAGAGCTAGGAATGGGAATTTACGAACTCGGCACTGGACAAGATTCTACTACGATGCGGAAGATTTATCAATATCCCGATACTTTACTGATTGGAGGAAAAACTTTTGGAGACATCGATCAAGATGGCACGATGGAATTTATTACAAGCCGAAATTCTTCTGATGCAGATACAGGGACAGTTTTTTCCCAGCTTTCAAGTAATGCACTTCCAACTGAAAAAATCGGTGAAATTGATTCTTTGTATAAACATGCGGGAACAAATATTCCCCGTTTAAGAAACCTTGATAATGATCCAAACTTTGAGTTGATATATCGCGTAGAAAAAGGTTCTTCGGACGATCTTCCTCAAGGCATATACAATCAAATCTGCCGTTTCAATTCTGCAACCCATCGCTTTAACGTCGTTTTTTCCCACAAACTTCCGATATACACGCAAGGCTACGCTTTCGGTGATTTTGACTTAGATGGAAAACTGAATTTTACGAACGGCAGTATAGACGGAAGATTCTTTATGTATGAATATCAGGGAGGAAACAACTGGTCGTTCCAATTAATTGATACGCTGCCGACAAAAAATGCCTACCTCACCTGCACAACAAACGATCTTGACGGAAACGGAAAGCCGGAAATCTGGATCGGCGGCGATACATACATTAATGGTATCGGAAGAACACTCTTTACAATTTATGAAACGACGGGGGACAACACATATGAACCTGTTTATTACATAGACCTTATCGGCATTTTTTCTTTCTATGCAGGGAACATACAGGTCGTGGATATGGATAACGATGGAAAAGACGAGGTGTTTCTCTGCATTGACCAGCATGTGCTTATTTTCAAATATGGCAATGGCGGGTATTACCTCTGGTATGTGAAAGAGAATGAACTTGCTGCCGCAGGACAGAACAGCGTCGTCTATTCCGCCTATGCTGCTAACTTAGACGGCAAAGGATGTAAAGAGATACTGATGATACAAGATATTATTGACCCGATAAAAGGGCTGCTTGTGTTCACGTCGGTGTATAAGAGCGATATTGTGACTGACGTGGAAAATAAAGAAACGAATATGCCGAGACAGTTTCAGCTTTTTCAAAATTACCCGAACCCGTTTAATCCAGCAACGGGCATTCAGTATTCAGTAGCTAGTAGTCAGAAAGTAATACTGAAAGTGTACGATGTTCTCGGGCGCGAGGTCACAACACTTGTGAATGAGAAGAAATCGCCGGGGACGTATAAAGTGAGTTTTGACGGGAGCAATCTCTCGAGTGGAATATATTTTTACCGGCTTACAGCGGGCGATTACACTGAAACGAAGAAGATGGTGTTGGTGCGATAAGGAGGCTGGTAATGAACCTTTCAACGCTTAGAGTAAAAGAACGCCCTCCGCCTTGTGAGGGAGGAAAATAACTGAAGCCCCCACGGCTTCTCACCACCATTTTTTCTCTTGCGAAGAATTTTTGGCAGGATCGAATGTCCTGTGAGGGCTTCGTGTATCTACGTGACACAGTAATATAATAAACGAAATCTCGTTCACAAAATTCATCAAAAGAAGTTTCAAAAAACAACGAAGTAAACTATGAAAAACTTCTCTCAATAAACCGCATTCTTATGAAATAAGGAGATGGTTATGAAAAAGTATTTTAGTCTTATCCTCGTTATGTTTGTATTCAGTCAGGCATATACTCAGTCTTGGAGTTCCGTCTATTATACTATCTTTACAGGCGGATCTAAAACTCTTCAAGCTTCTGCCGTGGATAAACAGGGAATTCATGTTCTTTATAAAGACGGCACAACATTGAAATACGGGCTATTCGACTCGCAAGGAAATATTATCCGCGAGAATGTCTCGGTCTTGAGCAACGTCGGGAATTATGTTGCAATGTCTGCATTTGATGGAAAAGTATTTATCGGCTATGAACAATCCGGACAGATGAAAGTTGCCCGAAGCACAGACGGCGGTGTGAACTGGAGTACAGGCTATAAATACAGGAATCTAACAATAGGTTCTGTAACGTCGATGACAAGTAACATTGACAGCCGCGGATTTCATATTGCGTGGTCCGAGGTTAATAGCCAATCGCCGTTTAATAATGAAACGTATTACGCAAGAGCTTTATCTAACGATGATGATCCCACGAAATGGTATGACTACAAAGAAGTAACAGACGAATCAGGAATGACCGGAAAGTATCCAACCATTGCGCTTTCGGCTTCGAAAGTTCATGTCGGCTTTTATCAGGAAAATACACCGTATTTTAAGGTCAGAGATTATAACTGGCAAACCCAAACATGGGTGGCAAGTAATGGGTCTTCGGTATCACCGCTCATGGTGTATTCAATCAGTTCGGCGGTTGTTGGAAACACGGTTCACATGATTGCAAGGGCAAATGATCCATTCGCTCGTCCGTATAAAATATCTCATTTCAAACGAGACGTTGACGGAACAATATGGACGCTGGTAACAGATAGGGTTGGTGACGACTTTTACGACAGCAATGCATGGCCTCCGCAAATTGTATCAACAGCCGATGGTAAACTTCATATATTTTATGACAAGTACGGCTCTTCGGAAGGATGCTATCATCGCATTTTTGACGGAACATCGTGGTCGGCAAATCAAGCGCCGTCCGATATGGGAGGATTTATAAATGCATTCCCCATTGCAGTTGGAAATGATATATATTACACCCGTATGGCTGACGTTGATATGAGCATTAATTACCGTCAGTACGATACCGCACCTGTTAACCCGCAATCAGTCTCTTCCACCTACACATCGTCCAGCCAAGCAACAGTAACGTGGGCAGCAAATCCTGAGCCGGACATAAACGGCTACAATGTTTATAGAGAATTTTATTACGGGCAAACGCAAGTTTCCGAAACAAAAGTAAACAGTTCATTAATCACAGAAACTTCATATACGGATAATTTTACAGTTCCGGGCGGCGTCCCCTCCGGCGTCGTTTTGTACTTGCGTTACAAAGTTGAGGCGGTAGATGTTCAATCGCATATCTCTTCAAAGGTAAACACCAACTCTGTTGGTTTTCTTCCTTCGACGATTTCCGGCAACACGACAATTGACGGACAAAATTTTTGCTTGCAAAACGTTACAGTCAATTCAGGTGCAACTCTTACCATCGCAAGCAACACAACAGTGTTAAACGTCCCCAACATCTCTGTTCAATCCGGTGCCACGCTTGTAGTGAACAGCGGTGCGGCATTAAAATTCAACTCTGCCACAGATGTCTACACCGAAGGCTCGCCGAAAGGTGCACTCGTCATCAACGGAAAAATTCACGCCGATGGCGCAACATTTACAAGCAACAGCACAGACCCAAATTACTACTGGGCTGCTATTTATATTTCCAATTCCAACCCGGGCGGAGATGGAAACTACATCCGCAACTGCACTATCTCGCAATGCAAATTCGGAATGACAATTTATAATTCCCGTTTTGACGGCTCAAGCGATGAAGTGTACAACAACACAATCACACATTGTTTGAATCCGATCAGGCTGACGGGAAGCTCTTTCGTTAAAAGAATTACCTACAATCAGCTGAATGATAATCTTGAGGATGGGATTGTTATTTTTCAATCATCAGCTCCCACGGTGGACCACAACACGATAACGAAAAACCTATGGACGAATGGTTACCGCGATGGCTTCTGGATTTACGGCACAGGGATTCAGCCGCTCCTGACATACAACACGATCCAATATGGCTCCCACAGCGGAGTCCGTTGTGAATATTATGCCGCACCCAACTTAGGGGGACCGAACGGCACAACAGGCACGCCGGGTTGGAATAAGATTACAGACAATGTGTATTATGGCGTCTACGCACAATCCACAACCCAGCCGTTCCTCGGCGATTATGATGCCGGCAGTTGTGTTGTCTATGGTGGGGAGAACAGCATTTATTCTAATTCCACGAAGCAGTTGTATGTTTACTCATCTTCACAATACGTGCTTGCAAAACAGAACTGGTGGGGTGTAAACCCTGATAATGGCCAGAATGGTTTTGTAACTTCAACCATGAACACACTCTTTGGAAATACCTATCCACTGGTTGACCCAGCACTCTGGTCGTTTAGCCCTCATCCGCTAATTGTGGGATCAGGTTCAGGAACCGATCAGCCAATGGGATTGTCGCTTTCAGTGTCGCCTACGGCGTCATTTCCAATTCAACAAGGCAGTGTCTCTTCGCAGCCGATGCCACTGATGAAATCTGTTGCTTCCACTTCGATAAGCTCTCAACCTGTCGTCACACACGAACTGATTCTTCTCACGCTTGCCGACCAGCTTATGTATGCAAAGCTCTACGACAAAGCGATTACAGTCTACGACACGCTCATCAGAAATTATTCTGAGAGTAACGAAGCTGTTGCAGCATTGTTGAGAATGAATAATGCTCTGCGCGCCTATAACTCTGCAGTGAAGAGCAAAGCAATTACTGGAACTTTGAGAAGCGGCTATCAATACTTCAACACACTTTCCACAGACAAAGCGAACACACGCCTTGAGCAAAGCGCGCTGGAGCTTGCCGCCATCAACGCTTCTCATGAAGGAAACGTTCAGCAGGCAATCACACTTCACAAAACAATAGCTCAACGCTGGGCGAACACTGAATCAGAGAAACATTCGCTTGCAGCATTGGCAGAGCTTTACTGGCGGACAAGCGATAAAGACAATGCCAATCAATGCGTGTCAGCACTTCAATCAAAATTCGCTGCCGATCCCGTAACAGAACTGATCGCAGATATGAAATATATGGTTGAAAATTTCGGAGCAAGCGGCGCTGCTGTAAACAACAACGCACAACAACAAGCAGAGGAAAAAGCTGCTGCCTCCGTAACAACAGAGATACCAACAGAAACTGCGTTGCGCCCGAATTATCCGAACCCATTTAACCCAGCAACGACTATTTCTTATAGTTTGTTGCAGCCCGGCATGGTTGAACTTGCAGTGTTCGACATACTCGGACGCAAGGTAGCGGATTTAATTCACGGCTATCAAACCGAAGGAGTAAAAACTGCTCAGTTTGATGGAAGCAATGTTACGTCGGGCATTTACTTTGTTCGCTTGATAGCGCAGGGCAAGGCCTTCACGCAGCGAATCTTGTTAGTAAAGTGAGCGATGAGCTCAGCCAAAGGCTGATGCGCCTTTGGCGCAAATTACCAGTGAACAGTTAATTGAAAATGGCGCCAAAGGCGACACAGTGAGCAATGAAAATTGTACCGCGAAGATGCGGAGAGTCTTTAAATTTCTTCCAATAAGATTCTTTGCGCCGTTGCGGCTTTGCGGTACAATTTTCTTCTTGTTGCAGTGGACAACCAACAGTGCAGCTCAAGTTTCAGCACAAGCGTTGCACGTGCTTGAAGAAAACAGCGCAGTAATTCTCGAAGCAGGAAAACTGTTCAACATTTCTCCTCGCTTGATTGCCAGCGTTATTTATGTTGAACACGCGCTCAATGTTACGTGGATTGACCGCGATGTTGATCCTCTTCTTGCCGGTTACGGCTTGAATGTCTCGCTCGGCTTGGGACAAGTGAAAATTAACACAGCGCTCTGGATTGAAAAATCATTGAGCGATTCAACGAGTCTTTATTTCCTTGGCAGAAAATTTAGCAAGATTATTCCGTTGTCCACCTCGCGCGAAGAGTTGGTCCATCGTCTTCTTGCACCCGAATTGAAAATGGCGCCGCAGGCGACATGGAATACAAAATACATTGCCGCTAACCTTGCAATGGTTCGTCACCGATGGAAGGAAGCAGGCATCAACATTGATAACAGAACAGACATTCTTGCAACACTCTATTCGGCAGGTGTGGTGACTGATGATGCGCCGATGAAATCCGCCAGAGGTGGATTCGCCTTCGGCGGAGAGAAACGCCCGCCCCACAAAAACCCCCAAGCCAACAGCTTCGGGAAACTTGCGAAGGAGTTCTATGAATCGGAGCTGTTGCTCTCTCTGTTTCCCAATTGACACAGTTAAGTGAACAGAGCCATTTTCTTCATTTTTGATTCATTTTGGGCACTTTTAGCTCGTACTTTGTAAATTTCAAGTCAATCTTTGTCGTTTTCAACCTAATCTTTGTGATCTTCAACTCAACTTTTGCACTTTTCAAGTCAATCCATGAACATTTCAATACCATTTTTGTCAGTTTCAACTGCCACCTTGTCATTTTCAACTCAACCTGCGTCCCCTTCAACTCAATTCCCATGGGATTCCTTTGGAACTTTGCACACTTCAACTCAGCCAATGCACATTTCATTCTCACCATTGCGAATTTCAAGCCTGCCTGCCGGTAGGCAGGTCGGTCAACGCACTTTTCAAGTCAATCTTTGTGTCCTTCACATCAATCCACGCACGCTACAATTCAGTCAATGCACTCGGCATTTCAATCCTTACAAAATCTAATTCAATCCGGGCCGCGTTCAGTCAGTAATGAATAGAAAAAAGATTCAGGGCTTAAAGTATGAAAAAAAATTATCCTTTCTCCTTCAGCCTTTATCGCTCAGAGGAAAACCACTTTCAAACGTAAGATCTTCACTCTCCACAACCATCTCACACCCACTTAATTACTCCGCCCAAAGATAAAGCACGGCGGATTTCAAACAATCAAAAAGAAAGGGAAGTACAATGTTGAACGTTCAGATAAACAAACACAGCATGTATCAGCTTGTTCTTACAATTCTCACAAAATATACGTCGCTCATTGCCGCCATTCCGGCATTTGCAGCGGCGGTCACCGCGTTCCAGAATCTTGTTGACGAGATCGGCAGCAGGATGGAAAAGCTGAGCGGCGGGACCTCCTCTGCAACTGAAGCAAAGCATAAAGCAGAAGACGACATGGTCGAAACAGTGGTGCCGTTAGTTCATACGCTTCTCAGCCGTAGGCTGATCAGACATCTTTTTGTCTGAATACGTATGCCTGCGCGCAGAACGATGTTGAGTTGATGGCAAAGACAGACATCAGCGAAACCGATATCCACGACGTGCGCGAAGCAGAGCGCGGAACACATGCTGAGGCATTGGTGGCACTTGTGGAAGGATATAAGGCAGACCTTGCCGACTACGGCATTACGGATGAAACCCTTGCCGCCGCGCATCAGGCAGTTGCGGCATTCACCGCATCGCTCAAAAACAGAGGCTCCGTAAAAACGGAGATGACCGGCGGGCACGATGCTCTCTTTTCTCTCTTCGATCAGGCAGATGCTATGTTGAAAGGCACGCTGGATAAATTCATGTCGAACTTCAGGAAAAAGAGCCCTGATTTCTTCCTTGAATATCAGGCGGCGCGCGTGATCAGAGATGTTGCTGCAAGCCATGCACCATCCGGCAGCGGCAATGACACGACTGCAACCGTAGAAAAAACAGCGACGAACTAAAAACGTCTGTGTAGCCTCGACCTTTATGGTCGAGCATAAACCACCAGTGTGATTGTGGAGAGAAAAAAAATCCCGGTACAAAACAACGTACCGGGATTTTTTTTATCGTGCTCAACCTTCCTCTACAAAATTTTCTCCAGCGCTTTCTTCAAATCATGAATAATATCCTCCGCTTTTTCAAGTCCGATGGAAAGACGGATGCCGCCGGGATCGATGCCGCGGCGCAACTGCTCCTCGGCTGTAATACTTGAATGCGTCATCGATGCCGGGTGCTCGATGAGCGTTCGGATATTTCCCAGGCTCACAGCGAGCGTTATCGTGTACGATTTTGTCGCAATGAAATTCACCATTTTCTCCGCCTTCCGGTGACGCTCATCGGGCGTTTTTCCCTTCGGCACAAAATACAGAATCGTACCCGGAGAAAATTCTCCGTCGTAATTTTGCATTTGCTTCTTCGCAAGCGTGCGCTGTTCAAATGAATCCAATCCGGGATACCGCACAAACTGAATGCGTTTATCTTTTTCCAAAAACTCGGCAACTTTCTGCGCCGTTTCAATCTGCTGGCGGAACCTCACGGCAAGCGACGGCAAACCGTACACAAGAATTGGCCACGCGCTTTTCGCCGGAAGCACGCCGCCAAAATCTTTCCGGTACAACACGATTTGATCATAACTCCAGCGCGGACCGATGATGACGCCTCCCATATCGGTGCCGAAGCCGCAAATGCCCTTCGTCAGCGATTCTACAACAAAGTCAACGCCGAGTTCCAGCGGGCGCTGGCAGAACGGCGTTGCAAACGTATTGTCTACTGCCGTGTACATGCGATGCGCTTTGCTTCTCTGCGCGTTATGCTTTCGCGCGACAGCAACAATTTTTTGAATGTCAATGATCTCCATTGTCGGGTTCACGGGCGTTTCGAAATAGAGAAGTTTTGTATGCGGAGAAATCGCGCGTTCCAGCGCTTTCGCATCATTGAAGTCAACCCATGTTACTTTAATTTTGTAGCGCGGCAGCCAGTTGGTGAAAAGAGAATAGGTGCATCCGTACAGCACATGATGCGCAACAATTTCGCTTCCGCTGCCGAGCAGAACTCCGCACAGTGCAGAGATCGCCGCCATTCCCGTGGTAAATGTCGCCGCACATTCTCCTTGTTCGGCAATGGCGAGATTCTCTTCCAGAATTTCTTTGTTCGGTTCACCCAGCCGGTCATAAATATAGATCGGTGCTTTGCTGTGCACCTGAAAATCTTCCGCGGTATGCGCGAATTCTACAAACCCTTTCGCGCCGCGCTTCGTGCTGTCGAGGCGGAATGTTGCAGAGCTTGACAGCGGCGGTACTACATGATGGCTGTAATCCCACACCGGCGTGAACGGCTGCCCGTAAATAAGGCGCGTCTCGGCGGCATAGTTTGATGTACGTTGTTTAGTCGCTTGGGGCGCCTTGTTCCATTTCTTTTTTCCCAAAGAGATCTTCGGCATGATGACTCTCCTTCAAAAAAACAGAATGATAGAATATTCGACAAAAAAGCACAATTATTGTACAGAGAATGTAAGATGGTCAATACTGAAGACGATGTGAGTGGCACGGGAAAATAAATTTCTTCGCGCCATTTGAGAAAGGGCAACTTTTATGCCAAGCGTGTGGTTAGCTTTTTAGGAAGAAAAAAAGCTATTTCATTTCCATTGAACGCGCTTTACTTAAAAATAGTAAACAACATCTTGTTGTTGAGAAAAAATTATTGTTGTTTACCTGACGATTCGTTTGTGGAAGAAGCTTTGCTCAGGGCTTCGTAATATTTTCGAATCAATTCCTGATAATCTTTTGAATATCCTTCTTCCGCCGCTTTCAAAAGATCGTTGCGCATTTGATTCATATCATTCTCGTTGCGCAATTCGGGCGGGCTTGGACTCGTCGGGGTAACGCCGGCTGTTGAAGTGCGGCGCTGTTCGTAGTCCCGTTCGCGCATGGAGCTTTGCGCATCGAGCAAGCGGGAAAGAATGCGCTGCTGCTGCTGAATCGTATTTGGATTGACATTGTTTTGCTGCATATCTTTCACAACTTCTTGCATATCGTTGGCAATCTTGTTCAGATCGCCGAGAACGCGCTGATGCTGAGCGCTTTCTTCCGCTTCTTTATTCAATTGCTCCAGCGATTTTCGGACTGCGTCCTGCTGCGCGGCAAGCCGTCCGATCTGTTCCATTTGCTGCTGTGTCAATCCTTGTCCCTGCCCTTGCCCCATTTGTTCTGTCTGCATGTTGATGCTTTGCTGTTCGCCGGCAAGGCGTGCCAATTGCTGAAGCAGTGAACCGGCGCTGCCGCTCGATCCGCCTTGCTGCATCGCTTCCAACGATTGTTCGGTGAGCGACGCGGCTTTATTTAAAGACGTCATCGCGTCCTGCTGGTTTTGAGTCGCATACGCGCCATTGCGCTGCACCAACGCATCGAGCGCTTGATTCATATTTCCCATCGCCTGACCGATTGCTTTTCCCATATCCGGCGTGACGGCAAATGATTTTTGCGAAAGCTCCATCAACGCGTTTGTCACAGAATTCAGATCGTTCTGGATGTTCATCTGCCCCTGCGCATTTTCCCTGAACTGCCGCGAGTTCGGATCAAGCGACTGTGCCTGATTCTTTAATTTTTCCTCGCGCTCAGAAAGCTGAAGCAAATTCTGCGTCGCTTTGCGCAGCGCATTCGTCGTTTCCATCATTTGATTGTTGAACAATTGCTGCTGCATTTCCGAAAGACTTTTTTGCACCTGCTGAATGCCTTTGTTCGCCTGCCGCTGCGCCTGCATCGCTTGCTGCATGTTCATCGAATGAAGCTGCTGCGTGCTTTCCTGCATCGAATGCTCCAGCGAAGAATCATTCGCGGCCTGTTCCGATTTCTGCAATTCTTGCAGCGGCATCTCCTGCGGAAATTCTTCCATCTTTTTTCTCACTTCGGCAAGCTGTTTCTGCAATTCCTGAAGCTGCTTGCTGATATCATCCTGCCGCTTTGCGATGTCGTTCGCTTTTTGTTTATCATTCGGCGAAAGTTTGGACGTTTCTTTCTGCAATTGTTCCTGTTCCTGTTGAAGCTGGTCCGCACGCTTCACCATCTCGTCAACTTTTTGTTCAATCTGAATGCGCTTCAGCAGATTCAATGTCCGCTCAATGCTTTGGCGGAACATTTCTTCGGAGAACTGCACCTGCTTCATCGCTTGGAGCAATTGTTCCGGCGAAACATTCCGCATCGCGTCCTGCATACGCTTCAGCGCCTGCTGGAATTCCGGCGAATTGATTTGCTGGAACATTTTCTGAAGCTCCATATATTTCTGAAGCGTCTCGGGCGAAAGCACATTGTTTTTCTGAAGCTGTTCAACTGACGATTGCAAACGCTGATTGACGTCGTCAACTTTCTTCTGCAAGTCCTGATATTTTTTTGCCAGTTCTTCCGCAGTTTTTTGTTTCTGCCAATCAACATTTTGATTCGCTTTCATCTCCCGCGAAAGATCATCAAGATTTTTCTTCAACTCTTCTGCCTGCTTCAGGGATTCATCCATTTTATCAATGGACTGGTTTTGCCCTTTATCAGCATCCGCAAAAACTTCCTCCAGCGATGGAAGGCGAAGCAGATACGTTTCGCTTTTTCCCGTTTTCGGCCCGGAAACCGCATCATTGTCAAAAACTTCGGCGTGATATTCAATAACATCTTCCGGCACCAAGCTGAGCGCGGAGAGGTTCCAGTTAAAATTTATATCTTCATCAAGTACTGCGCCCGCTGAACCGCTTCCTTGCTGCAAAGGAATAGAAACGTAGCTGAATTTTTCCTGCGGCTTTTCATACTTCGACTGCACCAAACGGTACGCAATGCGGAGCGACGAAAAACCAAAATCATCGTGTAAAGAAAATTGCATTGGCAACTGAGTGGCGTCGGTCACGTCGAGATTTCTTCCCGGATCGGTGATGGCAACTGTCGGCGCCTGATCGGGCACCACGTCAAGCTTGTAATCAATCGGATCGTCATTGGAAATTCCGTCGTGGTCTTTCAAAGCAATATGATAGACAGCCGGCGCGAGAAGCTTCATTGAAGTCAAAAATTTTCCACTGTGTTCATTCAGCCCAATCGCTTTGCCGTCGCTGAATACAATCGCCGCTTTCTGCATCTCTTTGTTCACAGAAATTTCCCAACGGATGCTCGTTCCCGCAAGTGCAGACACGTCGCCGACATTTTCATCAAGAAATTGCGCAGGAAGCCGGGAATACGCTGGCGGCGTAATGTGAATGCGAAGCGAACTGACAATCGGACGATCGGCAACTGAAATGAGATAATGATCGCTTTCAACATCGCGTGACGAAGCAAAATAAGCAACAGATTGTTTGACCGAAGGAAGCGTGTACGAAAATCCTCCGACAGAATCGGCGCGCAGTGTTATATCTTCAAACGCCGTGATTCCCTCTTCGCGCGTCATCAAATGAATTTCTTTCGGAAGATTTGAAGAAATCACTGCTGCTTGAAGCGGCTGAAGCGAAATGCGAATCGGCACAGAGGCGCCTTTGACGATTTCTGTGTTGCCCGGCTGAATGAAAAATGCAAATGGCGCGGGTGGGCGAAAATCTTCAGCGAAATGTGCAATGCGGAATGCCGCGGAAGAAAATCCGAGCTGAGGAATTGAAAAAAGAATTACCGCAGTAACAGCTTCAAACAAAAAATAGCGCGTAAAATGTTTTAGTTTTTCAAAAGAAATCGTCTGACGGAAATCGAGCAACGACGAAGCCGACTTCAAATCTGAAAACGACGCGTCTATTAATTCCAGCGAGTAGCGCGGCGAGGATTGATGTTCTTCAAAAATTTCAAGAATGTTCCGCAGCCGGTCTTTGATTTGCGGAAACGCATTGCCGACTTTTTCCGCAACTGCTTTTTCAGAAAGATTCCTGATGGCTCCGAATTTCTCCAACAACGGAACAACAATGAACCATCCGGAAAGCAATGCAAACCCTGTAACTGCAAGAAAGAAAAATATCGTGCGCAATACCGTTCCGAAATGAATGAGCATTTCCGCGAACGACGTCAGCGTAAGATAACCGAGAACTGCACCGGCAACAACGATCAGGCCGAAGAAAATTTTCTCGCGGTAATACAACGCGTGCACCTGCGCGAGACGCCGTTTCATCTCATGATAAATCGGCGTGGAAGAAGAAGTATGTTCTGCCTGTTTTACCACAAAGTCACCGAAAAAGAATTGGATTGATGCATTGTTGGATTATTCGATTTTGTCTCACATTTCATTTTACCTCTCCCATCTTCCATTTTTCCATCATCCATTCATCCACCAATCCATTAATCCAGATATAAAAGTTCATTGCGTCAGCGCCCAGACAAGAATATTGACACCGAAGCGCAATGCTTCCTGCCGCTTTGCTTCCGGATCATGATGCACTTCGGGATCATCCCAGCCGTCGCTCACATTCGATTCGGCAGTGTAAAAAACAACAAGCCGCCCTTTATAAAAGATGCCGAATCCTTGCGGCGGCTTCGGCGGGTTTTCATCCCAGCTATGTGTCTTGGGAACACCGTTTGGAAAATCGTAGAGGCAATGGTACAATCCGTACGAAAACGGAAGCTCAGCAAATTCCTGATCGGGAAATACTTTTTTCATTTCGCGGCGGAACGATTTGTCCATTCCGTAATCGTCGTCGGCGTAGAGAAAGCCGCCGTGCTCGAGATATGAGCGAAGCCGCTCCGCTTCATAATCGGAAAAAGAAATGTTGCCGTGGCCCGTTACAAAGATAAACGGATATGAAAAGAAATTGTCGCTGGAGATTTCCGTGAATTGGTACGTAGCATCAACATCAATGCCGGCATGGTCGTGCGCAAACTTCAGCACGTTCGGCTCTTCCGTCGGATCGTTATACCAGTCTCCGCCGCCGGAATATTTCAGCCGCGCAATGCGGAACTGAGATTCAATGCGTTTCACTGCTGTAGAATTTTCGCTCGACGGCATAATATTTGGGAAAGGAATTCCCTGAGTCTGCGCTTTCGCAGCACCGTCATAAAAAATTCCGCAGATAAGGAAAAGGACAATCAGTGCTTTCATATCAAAAATTTACCCAAAACACGATGGAGAAGCAAGGTTGAATCGCCTCTTGACATTCAAACAATTCCTGCGTAAAATCATTTCAGCACTTCAGAGGAAATTGTCAAGGAGTACCCGACGCTTACCAAAAGAAGTTGTTCTAGAAGCATAGCGCTACAGCCCGTGGTCTAGGAGCGAGAAAGAAGGGACTCCGTAAGCCTATAGCATCACAAAACTTAACCGAGGTGATCAATGAAAATCATTCTTGCGTTTCTTGTGTTAAGTGTAGTTTGCCTTTCAAATGAAACAAATCACGTGGTAACTCTTTCCGGGAAGGCTTTCAGTTCCAATGGAACAGCAATCAAAAGCGGTACCGTTTTTGTCCAGCCTTGGTCTTACAGAAAAAATATTGATTCATGCCAAATAGATACAAATGGAGGTTTTACCATATCACTAAAAAAAAATTGCACCTACAATTTGGTATTTAGAACTTCGTCGAATCAGGAATATTATAAAACTGTCTTTCTCTGGGAAAACTGCTCAATTGCAGTTTTTATGCCTCCGTTAAAGTCCAATGATGTTGTGATAAAGTTTGCCAACGATTCGTCATTCACTTCAAAAATAAACAGAGCGGGCGATAAACTAAAAAAACAACTGGATGTGAACAGAAATACTGAAAACAAAAAGTCCGATTGGAGAAGCTACAAGCAGGTTTATGATTCTTTGATTTCGGCGAATGCCGATTCTGTGTTTATCCAGCAATATCTTATGTCTCAAATATTGGATTGTTCTTTTTTCCGGAACTTCAGTATTGAAGACTCGGGAAAAATCAGAGAGCTATTTAACATAATTCCGCCAGCAAGCCCGTTGTGGTCATTTGCAAATTCAGCACTCTTTGTCTATCTGGATGCTACAAATTCATTTGATTATTGCGAGCGGGTAATCAACAGTCAATCTGACCGTTGGACGAAAGGCTGGCTGATGCTCTATTACCTGCCTATGGGTGTTTCTCGCAGCGACTCCCTGCGGGTGAGGGCTTATGCCCAACAGATAATTGAGGAATTTAACGGGACAGAAATGGCGGCAATGGCAAAAACATTTGCGAGCAAGAATTCTCAGAGTGAATATGACTTACGAGGTTCTCAGCTTGAAGCCGGAATGAAGTTACCCGATTTCACATTCCCGCTACTTAATAATCATTCTTCAAGTATTTCAAACAAAGATCTTCTGGGAAAAACATATCTGCTCTCATTTTGGGCTACATGGTGCAAACCTTGTATTGAGCAAATGTCTTATATTGATTCTGCGTATAAAAAATATCACGCCAAGGGACTGGAAATTATTAGCGTAACAGTAGATAAAGATTTGAGCAAGGTGCTTACATTTCGCAAGAAATGGTATTCTATGCCTTGGCAAAATGTTTTCGCGCCAGACGAGCTTAACAACATCTACCTAAAAAAAATAGTTGTACTTGGAATACCAACAGAATTTCTCGTTGATGGCAAAGGAATTATTATTGCAACAAATAAAGACCTGCTCAAGGATAAGTTGTATCAAACCTTGGACAAAACTTTAAGGAAATAGATGGCAAAATATTCACCCTATTCCCTCCTTACAAAGAGATCCCTTTGGCTGTGGAAACAGAACTATTTGAAAATCCTGTTCTTCATTAAATTGACATAGTTTAATAAACAGACTCAATTTCGGTACCTTTAGCTCAATCTGTGCACACTGCAACCCGACAAGTCCGCAAAATATAGTTGAACCGTGTCGTGACTTTCAGCATATAGATTTTCTTCTCCAACTCCTTTATATTGTCTCTGAACAAAAACTGAATTCTGCAACCCTCTCAGGCAAAACTCCCGCATCACTTCAAGGAGAAATCAGCGTATGAAATGTTCGTTTCTGTTGTTGTTCTTTCTTTTTTCTGTTTCTCTCTTTTCGCAAACGCTCGACGTTCCCCCGCGTCCGGCAAATGCGCCGACAGGCAGTGTCTTTGCGCAAACCATCTGGTCGCTTCCGCTGACCGACCGCGAGCACGAGATTTACGCGCAGATCACCAGCGGCAACGTTCCCGATTTTATGCGCACGCTCGTGCCGGTTACATCCACGGCAATAATCAACGGCAGGTCGCACACGGCAACATACTATGTCATTCCCGATTACTGCGCAATCGGTAACGACAGCGATTATTTCCTGATGCCGATGACACCGACGCTTGCCCAGCTTGTGGCAACAGCGCTTCACTGCAATCTTCCGACAAAAAAAATGGTTGACCAGATTTATGCCGCCGCCGCAGTCAAGCTTTCCCCCTGGCCCATCCCTCCGACCGACACGATGATCACTGTCCCGATTTTTTACCAGCACAATCTTATGGTAAAATCACAGCGCGATTCTCAGATCACGGCGCATCCGCTCGGCGCGCTTGTGGGCGGAGACAAAAAAGATGTTGTCATTACAAACAAGATCAACAATCCGACGCCGACCGGAAAAGTTGCAATTTACGGATGGCACCAGCTCAATGGAGTTCCGATCCAGCCGCTCTACACGGGCCACGCCGACTTTTACGCCGATTACAGTCACGGCATTCGGTTAGTGCAAATGGCAATGAAAGTTGATACTACCTCAACAACAATCACCGATATTCTTGCCGACCCTGCTTTTTCAATTCTGCTGAGCGACGAAGGAACAATTCCGTTCGCAAAATATCCGGTGTCGGGAACGATCACGATGCCGCCGCAGCCGAAATCGTTCGGCATTATCAATGAGGGTTCCTCGTCGCTTCGCGTTCTCATTAATTATGATAACGATACGACAGAGTACACTGCGTACCTCAGCCGCGACGGGCTGACGTTTACCGATTCGGCCGGCCTTTCCAGAAACAATCCGGTGATTACCGGGCTTCAAAGCGATTCGCTGTATTTCATCCGTTTGCGCGCACACAATTCCAGTGGATATTCTTTGTTTTCCGAAGTCCTCGCGGGAATTCCTTCGGCAGAAACGCCCTCGGCGATCATCGTCAACGGATTCGACCGCGCATCAACCGGCAATACGTACAACTTTATCCGTCAGCATGGCACAGCTTTTTTTGTAAACAACCACCGCTTTGCTTCTGCTACGAATGATGCGGTGGTCAACGGCTTGATTTCTCTTTCTCAGTTTCAGATTGCCGACTGGATTTTGGGAGATGAAAGCACGGCGGACGAAACATTCAGCAGCGCCGAGCAGGAAAGCGTGAAAACTTTTCTGAAGAACGGCGGAAAATTATTCGCCTCCGGCTCGGAGATCGGCTGGGATTTGGATTACAAAGGTTCTGCTTCCGATAAAGCTTTTTACGCGCAATATCTGAAAGCGCAGTTCGTTGCCGACAATCCCGGCGGGCAAGTCGGCGTGTATTACAACGCCTCACTGGTTGCCGGCGGAATTTTCGACGGTTTGGGTGTGATGAGCTTCGATAACGGCACGCACGGAACAATCAATGTAAAATATCCCGATGTCATCAATGGAATCAATGGCGGCATAAACTGCCTTGCATATTCCGGTGTTGCTTCAAGCACTGCCGGAATAAGTTTCGAGGGAATTTTTCCCGGCGGAACATCGGCAGGCAAAGTTGTGAACCTTGGAATTCCGTTTGAAACATTTTATCCCGACTCGGCACGAAATGCAATGATGAGCCATGTTCTCTCATTTTTCGACACGCCGACAACCGTGAGCCGTGCAAACCAAACTACGCCCAAACAATTCTCACTCGAGCAGAATTTTCCGAATCCATTCAATCCGGCTACACGTGTACGATTTACAATTGCCAACGCAGGATTTGTGCAATTGAAAGTGTTCGATATTCTTGGGCGCGAAGTTGCGACGCTTGTCAACGAACGGAAAACACCCGGGACATACGACGTGAATTTCGACGCAAGCATGCTTTCGAGCGGCACATACATTTACCGGCTTGACTCCGAACACTTTTCCGAGTCACGCATGATGACACTTCTCAAATAGTAGAAAAGTAGATTTCTATCGTTGGAACTCAATTTTTGTCATGTCCGAAGGACTCCTTCGGAGCTGAGCGCAGCGAAGCATCCAGCCTTTCCTTTTGTAATAACGCAATGGATTCTTCGTTCCGCTAAAAAAGCGGCGAAACTCAGAATGACAGTCACAAACATTTTCAAGAATATTACAATGAAAAAACTTCGACAATTAATCTTGCTCCTTTTTCTTCTCCCCTTCCTCACTTCGGCGCAAATTTCCCAGTCAGCAATTCAATCAATGATTGACAGCGTGTCGCTTCCCAACCTCACAACACATATTGAAACGCTGCAAGCTGCCGGCGGCAATTGGTCGCGCGTCAATTTCACGCCGGGAAATGACAGCGCGGTGGCGTACATCAAACGCTCGTTCGACGCAATGCCGCATTTGGATTCTGTGGCACTCGATACATTCTTCATTCCGTCGGCAACGCCGCCGCTGAATACTCAGCCTCTCGCAAATGTCGTCGCAACAATCACCGGAACAAAGGATGCCTCGAAGATGTACGTCATCGGCGCACACCTCGACTGCTCTGCGAGCAGAATGGGATCATCCGTTTGGAATGCGCAGTGGAAAACTTTGCACGCACCCGGCGCAGACGATAACGCCACCGGCGTTGCCGCGCTGCTTGAAGCGGCACGAATTTTAAGCGACACATCGTTTGGATTTCACAGCGATTACACGTTGAAGTTCGTTGCATTCGGCGCGGAAGAACAGGGACCGGCATACAGCGATCATCATTTCGGAAGCCGGCATTTTGCATCGGCCGTAAAAGCGGGCAATGCAATTCTTCTCGGCGTAGTCAATCTCGACATGGTCGGATACAACGATGCGTATCTTTATCAATCAATCATCGCAAACGAAGCGTCGGTTTCATTGTGGAGATCATTTCTTGCGGCGAACGACACTTTCAACATCGGCCTTGGATTAAATCACGCGGAATATGCCGTCGATCCCGGCGCAAGCTGGAGCGACCACGCTTCGTTTTGGGAAAACGGTTTTCCCGCAATTTGTTTGATTGAATATGCGCCGCCGTGGGTGAACGGCACGTTCTACAAAGCGAATCCGTACTACCACACGTCGTCCGATACGTTTGAAACGGTCAACATGGAATTGGTGAAACGCATTACGCAGGCAACGGTTGCAATGACGGCAACAATGAATTCAACTGTCACGGGAATTTCTGCAGAAAAAATTTCCTCTCAGCAGCCGACTGCTTTCGTATTGAGCAATTATCCCAATCCGTTCAACCCGTCAACAAGAATCAGGTTTGAGATTCCGGCTTCGGGGTTTGTAACATTGAAAGTGTTTGATGTGCTTGGAAAAGAAATTGCAACGTTGATGAGCGGCCAAAAATCTCCCGGAACATACGAAATGAATTTTGACGGAAGCGCACTTGCAAGCGGCATTTATTACTCTCGCTTGCAAACCGAAAATTCTGTTTTAACAAAGCGCATGGTACTGTTAAAGTAGACTTGTCTAATTTCCATAGAAATCTGGGACAATACAAAAAAGGAACTCGAAACAAATGTCTCGAATGGCTTTATTACTTGTTGTGCTTAATTCTTTTGCAATTTCACAAACGCCAAGTTATCTCAACTATTTTCCTGTTCATGCTGGAGATATAAGGCAATATCACTCTCAGTTTACTGGCGAACTTATAAGAACGGAGTACATTGATTCCGTGGTTATTGATTCAATTTCAAAGGATGTTTTTGCATTCTGTCACAATGAAAATGGAGGGCAATACAATTACAGAATTGATTCTTCAGGTAATGTATATACACCGGATTGGCAACCTCAATATGTCCGGTACAAACTATACGCAGACAGCGGAGATTCATGGCAAGCGGGTTTCGTAAATATCACTAATCCGGTTTTTGCAACAGTAGCTTATATATATCAGGCAATTGTAAGTGAAAGCACTTACACAACTGTAAAGGCAATACGGTTTCAATATTATAATTCTCCTAATGATCCGCCGTTTACAATTGGTACAGATCATTTGGCTGCTGGGCTTGGTTTAATTAAATCAGAAGTCGAGCCATCAGATGTTTATGTTCTGACGGGGGCAATAATCAATGGGGTGCAATACGGTACGATTACTTCTATTAATTATGAAATTTCTCCACCTCAAACGATTTGTCTGTCTCAGAATTATCCCAATCCGTTCAACCCGTCAACAAGAATCAGGTTTGAGATTCCGGCTTCGGGGTTTGTAACATTGAAAGTGTTTGATGTGCTTGGAAGAGAAATTGCAACGTTGATGAGCGGCCAAAAATCTCCCGGAACATACGAAATGAATTTTGACGGAAGCGCACTTACAAGCGGCATTTATTACTATCGCTTACAAACCGGAAGTTCTGTTTTAACAAAGCGCATGGTGCTTCTCAAATAGGATTTTATAGAAATTTTTTAGTACACTTTGCTGTTCTGTAAGTGGAACATCACGCCGAGGCGTGCATGGATTCCGCAAGAGCAGGATAATGCATTCACAAAAGGAAGGATTGTACAATGAAGTTCTTTGAGAGATGGATTGTTCTGGGGATATGTGCACTGGCTGCCGCTCAGTTCGGCTTTGCGCAGTCGTTGTTTGAAGACCACACCAGCGGCGAAGCGCGAGACCGAACGTATCATGTCGTGCATTACAAAATTCAGGTGTCGTTTGACGAAGCGAAGAAGGAAGTCTTCGGCACGGTCACGACAACGCTTGTGCCTTTTCTGCCGAGCCTTCGCACCGTACAGTTCGATGCGGGAGATATGACAATCAAGCACGTGACGATGAATAAAAAAGAGCTTCATTTCACCGTCGAGCCGGAAAAATTGGATATTGAACTCGACAAACCGTATTCCTTCAATGATACACTTACCATCACTACAGAATATTCCTGTATTCCGAAAAAAGGATTGTACTTCATTCAGCCCGATTCCGCGTATCCGGACAAGCCGCATCAAATCTGGTCGCAGGGCGAGGATATGGACAACCATTTCTGGTTTCCGTGCTACGATTTCCCGAACGACAAAGCGACAACCGAAATGGTCGCAACCGTGCGCGACAACTACACGGTGCTTTCCAACGGTAAGCTTCTCAGGGTGACAGAAGACAAAAAAAATCACACAAAAACGTTTCATTGGGAAGAACACAAACCGATCTCTTCCTATCTCATTATGATTGCCGTCGGCGAGTACAGCATTCTCGAAGATCATGCCGGAAAACTCCCGCTCTATTATTATGTGTACAAAGGTCAGGAAAAAGACGGGCGCGTTTGCTTTGCGGAAACTCCGAAGATGATTCAATTCTTTGAAGACAAAATCGGTTTCCCGTTCGCGTGGGAAAAATACGCACAAGTTGAGATTGCCGATTTCATGTACGGCGGAATGGAAAATGCTTCCGCAACAACACTCATTGACAATCGCACGGTGTACGATGCGCGTGCCCGCGTTGACTATTCAACGCCGACAAGTCTTATTGCACACGAGCTGGCGCATCAATGGTGGGGCGACGTCGTTACATGCAAAGATTGGCGCCACATTTGGCTGAATGAAAGTTTCGCCAGCTATTTCGATCCGCTGTATCATGAATACACGCGCGGCGAAGATGAATTCGATCTTGAAATGTATCACGATCAGGAAGCGGGAATTCGTTCCGATAATTTTACCGGACGGAAACCGATCGTCAGCCCCGGCACGTACGTGGCAAATATTTATCCGCGCGGAGCAGCGGTGCTGAACATGCTTCACTTCGTGCTTGGCGATACGCTTTTTTGGCGCGCAATTCATCACTACATCGTCAAAAATCAATTTACTCCGGTCGAAACGAACGACCTGAAACTTGCCATTGAAGAAGCAACGGGACAAAATTTGTACTGGTTCTTCGACGAATGGGTGTACAAAGCGGGCTATCCGGATTTTCATGTATCGTACACCTGGAGCGATTCTGCGAAAGCTGTTTTTCTCACCGTGAAGCAAGAACAAAAGATGGACAGTCTCACCGGCGTGTTCAGAATGCCTGTTGATATTGAAGTCACAACGTCGAAAGGCGCAGCGACGACGCGCGAAAAAATTCTCACTGCCGATACAACGTACGTTATTCCGTGTGCCGAAAAACCAACGCTCGTTATCTTCGACAAAGGAAATAAAATTCTCAAGGAACTACATTTTGAAAAACCGCTTGACGAATGGAAGTATCAGGCGCAGTTTGCAAAGAATCCGATAGACCGGATTCGAGCGCTTGACGACCTTTCAATGGAATCCGACACGGCGGGAATAATTCAACTTGTCTGCAAATCCGCAGAAACAGATCCGTTCTATGGCGTTCGACTGGAAGCGGTGGATGCTCTTTCTCATTTTCCCGTAACGAGTGAAAAAACAAAAACGATGATAAAAGAAGCGCTTCTTGCCGTAAGCAAAGACAACAATCAAAAAGTGCGCAGCGCCGCTGTCTCGCAACTCGGCCACTACAAAGGCGATGATGTTCTTGCCGAACTCCGGCATGCCATGGAAACAGATTCAAGTTATGGTGTAATCGCTTCCGCAATTCGCGCGTACGCGGAAACAGATTCTGCACACGCGGTAGAGGTGATCACTCCTTTTCTCAACACAGCATCGTACCTTGATGTCGTCGCGAGTGCCGCGTTCGAAGCGCTAGCGCCGTTCGATTCTTCACAGGCGGTAAATCGTGCGCTGGAACGCGTGCGATATGGTGCGGCGCCGCGAGGAAGATTTGCAGCGTTGAATATTCTTTCGCGTTACGGAAAAAATAATCCTGCCGTCCTCAAAGCTCTTACAGATTTGCTTGATGACAAAACACCGTTCATTCGCCGGGTCGCCATTCGTACTTTAGGGAATCTTGGCGATGCCAGCGTTTTGCCGGCGCTGGAAAAAATGGCATCATACAAAGAAGACAGTACATTGGAAGAAGCAGCGCAGGCTTCGATTGAAAAAATCAAACACAGAATCGAAAAAACGGGAACGGGACACTCGAAGTAAAATGTCTTCCTCCTCCCGAATACTGTACTAAGGGAGAACAAATCATACCTCCGGAGTGTTGGATAGTTGGATTATTGGATTGATGGATGAGTAAATTGAAAACTTCCATTATTCCAATAATCCACTAATCCACGAATCCTTTATCCATTCGTTTTGAGATTTATGTCAGACACACTACACGTTCTCGGAATCTCCGGAAGCCTTCGCAAGGGATCGTACAACACTGCACTTCTTAAGGTAGCACAAAAATCACTGCCTGAAGGAATGACACTGGAGCTGTACGATCTTTCCCCGATTCCGCTTTATAACGGAGATGTTGAAGCCGCCGGATTTCCGGAAGCTGTTCAGCATTTCAAATCGCGGATTGCTGCTGCCGATGCATTGCTTATTGCAACGCCTGAATATAATTATTCCGTATCTGGTGTTCTGAAAAACGCCATTGATTGGGCATCCCGGCCGTCAAAAACTTCGCCGTTAAACGGCAAGCCGCTCGCAATAATGGGCGCAGGTTCTCGCGGCGGAACATCGCGCGCGCAATACCATCTCCGGCAAATCGCGGTGTTCACGAACATGTTTCCAATTAATAAACCGGAAGTGATGGTGCAGAACGCTTTCCAAAAATTTGACGCGAATGGAAATCTTCTTGATGAAGAGATTCGAAAGCAGGTTCACGAATTGCTTGAAGCATTACAGGCATGGACACTTCGTTTACGGAGCGAGAAGTAAAGCAGAAATTTCTTTAACACATGGCAACGAAAAAACCGTGGAGGCGATCCCGCCATCAACCCGACGGGATCGCATTCACTCTTTCCGTTTCTCAGCGCCTGCTTCCTTCCCTGCGCTCTCTCTCGAGACGGTGCTCTTGAGGTTTCGCATGTGCATCTTCGTCATCCCAGCGTCCTTCAAAAAATATCCATTCGTCATGCCGCCGTTCCCATCGTCCGGGAACCCACACTGCATACGGGTGCGGGCGACGAACCCAATATCCGTGGATCCAGACATAGTGATGCCGACGCGGCAACCATTGATAGTACCCGGGAATCCATACTGCGTCACGATACGGCCGGACAACGATCACTTCCCGCCGGGGCGGCGGCGGACCGATACGAATGCCAAGCCCGATATGGACTTGAGAAAACACCGGCGTTGCCAACATCATCAGTGCGCCGATAATCCCGATTTTCAAAAATGATTTCATTTTGTTTCTCCTCTTTTTCTTTAATAACTCTGAAATGCGTTCAAAAGTTCTTATTGATTGTCGTCTCGATTTTGCATTCTTTGACGCATCCGTTCGCGTCGTTCTTTCATAAGCTCTTCATACTTCTTTCGCTGGTCCGGCGTGAGAACAGCATTGATTTGCTTGTCCATTTCCTGCATGTGCTGCCTCATCGCTTTCATCATTTCTTCGCGGTCGCCTTGATGAGCGTCCCGCTCTTTTGCCATTTGCTGCTGGCTCTTCAAAAAAAGAGCCTGAATTTTCGTGGTCTGTTTGTCGTTCAAGCCGAGACTGTCTTTGAGCGCGGCTGCACGACGAGCGGCGCGAGCGCTGTCTTGTGAACCTTGCGCCAGCATTGACTGTGAAAATGCCATCACAAGCGAAACTAACACTGCAAACGCAATGTTGGAAAGGTGAAATTGTCGTTGCATCATCACTGTATCCTTTAATAATTGTTGATATTTTGCTGCGTTGAATATAGGACAACTGCAAAGATGACGAGGTTTAATTCAAGCGTGGCGACTGTTTTGCCGCACCTGCTGCTGCGTGGTTTCCAACGCACGCTGTTAGCTTTCAGCTTTGAAGATGAAAACGTATCTTAAAAAATATGAATGCCAGTAAAAAGCATCTCGTTATTCTCGGCACCGGCTTCGCATCATTTAGTCTGGTAAAGCATATTGATACCGAATTGTATGATGTCAAAATCGTCAGTCCGCGCAATCATTTTCTTTTTACACCGCTGCTTCCCAGCACAACTGTCGGCACAATTGAATTCCGCTCGATCATTGAACCAATTCGTTCTGTGAGAAAAAACATCGAATTCTATCTTGCATATTGTACGGCTCTGGAGACGGAAACGAAAATCATTCACTGCGAAGACGCATTGGACGGAAGGAAATTCTCGCTGTCGTTTGATATTCTGATCATTGGAGTGGGAGCGATCAGCAACACATTTGGAATTGCCGGCGTAAAAGAATACGCGTTGCATTTGAAAGAGCTCGCCGATGCACGGGCAATCCGCCAGCGCATTATTGAGAATTTCGAGCGTGCAAACACGCCATCTATTCCGTACAACGAGCGGCGACGGCTGCTTCACTTTGTTGTGGCAGGCGGCGGGCCTACCGGAGTTGAATTTGCCGCCGAACTTCATGATTTTCTCACGGAAGACATTGCGCGCAATTACCCTTCCTGTATTCCGGATGTCACGATCACACTGCTGGAAGCGGCAAACAATATTCTGACTTCGTTCGATGCCGCACTTGCAGATTACGCAATGAAGTTGTTTCGCCGCCAGCGTATTTCGGTTCGTACGCACACACCGGTCGTTACGGTAGAAGCAGAACATTTAGTTTTGAAAGACGGCTCCAGAGTCCCGTACGGATTGCTTGTGTGGTCCACCGGTAATGCACCGACTCAGTTCGTTCAATCGCTTCCTTTTGAAAAAGACCGAACCTCCCGCATCGTCACCGATGAACAGCTTCGCGTAAAAGGATTTGATTATATTTTTGCAGTTGGCGATTGTGCAACGATAGAGAATTTTCCTCTCTTGGCGACAGCGCAAGTGGCACAGCAAGGCGGACAGTATCTCGCCCGCTATCTGAACCGCCTGGAAATGGGCAAACCGGTTCACAATTTTCACTACCGTCATCGCGGCATGCTTGCATACATTGGCAGCCGTCGTGCACTTGCAGATTTACCGCAATTCAAAGGACGCGGTTTCAGCACATGGATTTTCTGGCGCTCGGCATATTTGACAAAACTTGTCAGCATGAAAAACAAAATACTTGTTGTATTTGATT
>JAJYOI010000076.1 GCA_021796275.1 Bacteroidota bacterium | reverse complement strand
CCTCAACTGACATGTTGCAGAGAACGAGCCTCCCCGCCGTCGGCATGTTTTTGATTGTCTCTCCGTGAAACTCTAACACCTTAAAATTTGCCCCTTGTGCCGTGATTTTGCCAATCAGGTAGAGGATAAGGTCCTTGGGACCTACATACTCTTTGAATTTTCCACTCACGTTGACCTTGATGGTCGCTGGAACTTCAACATTGAGGACGGACCCTAAAGCCCACACACTTGCCATTTCTGTGGCACCAATTCCAAAAGCAAATGCCCCAAGCGCGCCATGACTTGTCGTATGTGAATCCGTTCCGACGACGATTGCCCCCGGGCGAACGTAACCGTTTTCGGGAAGAATCTGGTGGCATATTCCACCCACATCTCCCCGTATATCATGGAACTTTGTAATCCCATGCTCAGCGACAAAGTTGCGGATCTTTTTCTGATTGGTTGCAGTTTTTGGAGACTCCGCGGGAACACGGTGGTCGAACACGACCACGATCTTCGATGGATCCCATATCCTCGGCTCCAGTGAAGTTCCCTTATAAATATCCAAAAACTGATTGAGCACGAGTGCGGCATTCTCGTGCGACATGGCAAGATCAACTTTCGGTTCGACCACGTCTCCGGCCTTCACAAAAGTACGTCCGGAAGCACGGGCAAGAATTTTTTCAGCGACTGTCATTCCCATAATTTATTTTCTCCGACATCATTGTTTGACAACTTCCTTTTTCATTTCCATAGAGCCTGCAACACCTTTCTGTTTCAAAGCGCAAATTTCTTCGGGGGAATATCCGAGATCCGTCAGCACTTCCGTTGTGTGCGCCGAAAGACGCGGAGGAGGACACGTGACCATTCCCGGAGTCTTTTCAAGCTTGGCTGTGAGGTTAAACAGCTGGAGCTCTCCGATGTTTTCAGCCGTTACTGTTTTAAACGTGTCTCGATGTTTGACCTGCTCCTGTTTCAATGCTTCCGAAAGCTGCGGAATTGCACCCGAAGGAACATCATTCTTGTTAAGCACGTCGACCCAGTAGGCCGTCTCTTTTTCTCTGAGTTTTGCTTCAAGCAACGGCGTTAAAGTTTTTCGGTTCTTCTTCCTGTTATCGCGTTCCTGAAAACGCACATCTGTTTTCAGCTCTGGTAAGCCAAGAACTTCTGTCACGGATTCCCACTGTTCCTGCTTATTTGCCGCAATGTTGATGTATCCATCCTTGGTCACAAATGTCCCGGACGGAGCAGCGGTAAAATTATCGTTCCCCATGGGAATGGGTTCCTGCCCCCCTATAAGAAGATTCGCAACCACCCAACCCATCAAAGGCATAATGGAATCCAATAACGCGACATCAATACGTTGTCCCTCGCCGCTTCTTTCACGATGGAAAAGCGCAGCGACAATGGCAAAGGCGGCGTTGAGCCCTCCAACCGTATCGCACACAGGAAATCCGCAGCGGAGCGGGCTCAAACGCTCGTCGCCGTTAATCGCCATAACACCGCTCAACCCTTGGATAATCTGATCGTACGCTGGTTTCAAAGCATCCGGTCCCGTTTGCCCGAAGCCGGAGATCGCACAGTAGATAAGCTTCGGGTTTATCCTGCTCAACACATCGTACGAAAGTCCAAGGCGAGTCATCACGTCAGGACGAAAGTTTTCCACGACGACATCCGCGGTCTTCGTCAATTTTTTAAAGACCTCTCGGCCCAGTTCATGCTTTAAATTCAGAGTGACGGATTTTTTGTTGGCATTCTGAGCAAGAAAGCTTGTCCCCATCAGTTCTTTGTTGAGTTTGGGAACGTTTCCCAATTTACGCGCAAGATCGCCGTCGACTGGGTTCTCTATTTTTATGACTTCGGCTCCGAGGAGAGCAAGGAGTTCGGTCGCAAATGGACCGGAAAGGACATTGGTAAGATCAAGAATTCTTATACCTTCTAGAGCTTTCATAGCTCGAATCTCTCAAGTTGCAGTTCAGTTCAAAAGTGCTTCGTCCGGTTCGAAGGGAATTGCTCCTGTGCGGTAAACCATTCCCGGCATTTGTCGGCCGAAGAAATTCGAAATCTCGACAGCGACGTCAATAAGTTTCGCAAGGTCGATGTCTTTCCTTCTGCCCGTCCGCTGGAGATAGTGGACAAAATCTTCGGTGCAAACGTTGCCGCCCGCAATTTTCGTAAACGGACATCCTCCGAGGCCGGCGACCGACGACTCGAAATATTTCACTCCTGCTCTCATCGCCGCCATGCTGTTCGCCAGGCCCAATCCATACGTATCATGGAAGTGACAGGTGCACTCGACGGTTGGGTCAAGTTTGAAGATCGATTCGAACATCCGTGTCACCTGATCGGGAACTGCGTGACCAGCAGTGTCCGCCAGACTTATGTTTCTTAGCCCGGCATCGAGGAATTGCACAACGATTTTCATCACCGACTCTTGCGATATGCGACCTTCATAGCCGCATCCGAATGCAGACTGGACGGACACTTGAACTCGCTTCTTCGCTTGCAATGCTTTCTTCGCCATTTTAATAATAGATTCAGTCGCTTCCGCGATTGACATGCCAGTATTCTTCTTGCTGTGAGTTTCACTGGCAGAGACACCCATGCAGAACATATCTGTACCGCAAGCCATTCCTCGCTCCAGGCCTTTCTCGTTAAGCACAAGTCCAGCCAGCACTACATTGGCCGGCTTTTTCCCGGGTGCTGCGAAATAAGTAAAGAGCCTGTCGGTATCCGCCATTTGAGGAACTCTGGTTGGGCTGACGAAAGAGCCAAGCTGGATAATGTCGACTCCCGAAACCAGCAACTCTTCGATCCATTTGGTTTTTACTTCGAACGGAACATTCTGTTGTTCCATTTGCAAGCCGTCCCGCATTCCAACTTCATGAATGATGATTTTGTTCATTTCCTTATCGGCGTTGTCTGTCATTCACAACTTCGCGGCAACGGCGTGCGCCATGTCGAGTGTTTTGCTCTGACCGCCCATATCATACGTCCTCACTTTTCCCTCTTTGACAACCTCCTTCACTGCCTTTTCAAGGACTTCCGCCTTCTCAGTTTCTCCAAGCCATTCCAACATCATTTTCGCAGCAAGGATGGTGGCAATCGGGTTCACTTTATATTGCCCTGCATACTTTGGCGCGGAGCCATGAGTCGGTTCAAATACTGCCAGCTTGTCGCCAATATTTCCGGAGCAACCGAATCCCAGTCCACCCACCATTTGCGCACACAAATCGGAAATGATGTCGCCGTACAGGTTCGGCGCAACCAACACATCATAATTGTATGGATTTTTTAGCAACCACATGCACATCGCATCAATGTTCGCATCGTCAAGTTGAATATCAGGATACTCTTTAGCTACTTCCCGCGCAACTTCCAGAAACATTCCGTCGGTTGCCCTGACGACATTGGCTTTGTGTACAACGGTGACTTTCTTTCGTCTAAATTTCTTAGCAAACTCGAACGCTGCGCGCACAATTCGTTCTGAACTTTTTCTTGTGTTGATCTTAACGGAAATTGCATATTGATCCGGGGAAAGTGACTGAAAGGGTGCAAACGGTTTCGAGAGTTTGCTCAAGGTTTTCGCAAGTTCGTCCGGAACAGTGTTGAATTCCACGCCGGCATAAAGATCTTCGGTGTTTTCCCTGAACACGGCAAGGTCAATGTTTTCTTTATAGTTGAGCGGGTTGCCCTCATAAGCTTTGCACGGACGGAAACAAATATAGAGGTCGAAAAGCTGCCGCATCCGCACTATCGGTGAGCGATAGATCAGACCTTTTCCCTTCAGCTCCGGCGACAATTCTGATTCTGCCGCTTTTACCGGCTTGGAGGTGATGGCACCAAACATCGCAGCGTCAACTCCTTTTAGTAAATCGATCGTCCTCTGAGGAAACGGATCGCCTTCCTTGCGCCAGAATTCCCAGCCAATGTCTCCATCAATGTATTCAGCGTTCAGGTTGAGCTTGTCGAGGACAATTCTTGCGGCTTCAAGAACTTCTCCTCCAATTCCGTCGCCGGGTAACCAGGCGATCTTGTGCCTTTTCATAATCGATTCTCCGTCATCTTAACATCCTGCAACATACATCGCGTTCGGTTTGGCTTCGAGCTCGTTCACCACCAACCGTCGCGCTTTTATAAAGTCTAAAACAAATGAGCGAATCTTTTCTCTGTCGCACTGGGTTCTGACAGATGCATAAAAGTGGAACACTGCGCCTTCTGCAATCATTTGATTGCCGGTACGAATTTTATAACGGTGAGCAGCAAAAGCAGGCATTAGTTCCAAGGAATTTTTAATCGGCAATCGCTTCGGTCAGCTCGCGCAGCTCTTCGAGGTCTTCAAGAAGAGATTCCAGATGCTGAATGCGTTCCTTTTGCTGGCTGCACAACCCAACGATCACTGTCTGCGCATCGGGAGCAACTTCGTGAAGAACGCGCTGATAAAATTTCAGCATCGTTTCTTCCCAGCGAATCGCTTCTCTCACGATCTCGTCGCTCGTCATTTGGCTCAATAATTTCATGTAGCAATCCGGAATGATGTATCGAAAATTTTTTATTTCCGAAATTATTTTCAATATCCGTGCCAGCCTTGCGGGCAGCCCGGCGAAACCGAAACATCATTTCTGCGCAAGAGGAAGAGAATAACGATAGATCGTGATTCCTTCCATTTCCAAACTTGGAGAATTTGTCCTGCTGATTGCTGAAAGTAGGAAAGTCTTTACCGGAAGGTTACTGCATCATCTCTTCACCGCTATGACGCAGCGACACCCTGTTTAAAATTTTAATTTCTTTTTATCATGCGTCAGGCGTCTCTGCGGTATTTTATCATTCCGGGCAGCGCCGCTTATTCCCGATCCAACACGCCCCGCACCTTTTCAAAAATCTCATTGGGAGCGTACGGCTTTTGTATAATATCTGTCATTCCAGCTGCAGCCATTGTCTCTTTCATTTTATTGTCGACATAGCCGCTCGCAAGAATGGCGCGCGCCGCGGGGTTGATCTGCCGCATTTTCAAAAATACATCCCAGCCGTTCAACTTCGGCAACCCGATATCGGAAAGAATCAAATGAATATGCCGATGACGGCTTGCATAAATCGCAATCGCTTCCTCGCCGTCCACCGCAGTGATAACACGATAGCCTTTGTCTTCCAGCAGTGATCGCACCAACTCACGCAAAGCTTCTTCATCTTCAACAAGAAGAATTGTTTCGGATCCTCCCGGTATTTCTTTCCACGCTGCTGTGATTTCCGATTCAGCGGTTTCTTCTGCAGTCGCCGCCGGAAAATACAAATGAAAGCTGGTGCCTTTCGCAGGGGCGCTTGTCACTCTGATAAAGCCGTTGCACGATTTCACAACACCATACACAACGGAAAGTCCAAGTCCGGTTCCCTTCCCAATTCCTTTTGTCGTAAAGAACGGTTCAAATAAATGCGCGAGCGTATCATCATCCATACCGATTCCGGTATCAGACACTCCAATGTAGATGTACCTGTCTTCGGCTGCTTCCGGAAACTGTTGCTGCACAGTTTCCTTTTCTACATTCGCCGTCTCGATGGTAACTTCTCCGCCGGCGGGCATTGCATCGCGGGCATTGACACATAAATTCAACAGCACCTGATGCATTTGATTCATGTCGGCATTGACGGGCAGCACTTCATTATCAAGGTGAAGTTTGAACAATATCGTTTTGGGGAACGTTTCCTGCAGAAAGGGAATCAATTCTTTAATGACATCATTCACATGAAGCCGCATGCATTTTGATTCCGTTTTTCGTGCGAACGTGAGAAGCTGCTTTACCAGTCCTGCGCCGCGGCGGACAGCAGTATTTATCGACGCAAGGCTGTGCTGGAAATGTTCATCATCTTTGCTGTTCTCAATAATTGAAATGTATCCTAAAATAATGCCGAGGATGTTATTGAAATCGTGCGCAATGCCGCCGGCTAATGTGCCGATGCTTTCCAATTTTGATGCCTGACGAAGTTCCTGTTCCAATCGTTTCCGTTCTGTGACGTCGCGGGCAATACCGAACATTCCGCGCAAAACATTATTGCGGACCAGCGCCGTCAATGTGAATTCTCCAACCGCATACGAGCCGTCTTTTCTTTTGATATGAATTTCCTGCGGCGCCAAAATGTAACCGGACGCCACAAGGCGCAGGTCTTCTATTGTTTTGGGAAGATCGTCTTTGTGCACAAGATCGGTAAACGATTTTCCCAGCCACGCATTCATAGCCCAGCCCGTCATTGTTTCAAACACCGGATTGAGCGACGTAATGATTCCGCTTGGCGAAAGAGAAAAGATTGCATCATGCGCGCTTTCTACAAGGCTGCGGAATTCCTGTTCCGATTCAAGGCGCTTCGTGATGTCGAGTATGGAAACAACCAACGTACCGGCTTCCGAAATGCGGGACACATTCATCACCACATCTTTCGGCACATGATCTCTGCCGATAAAACGAAAATCAAATTCCCGCGTAGTGGCGATGCCTTCTCCTTTCACCTGATTGTACAATCCGATCGCTTTGTTGAGATCGTCCGGATGAATAAATTCGCGGAAGCGCATTTTCCCTTCAATTTCATCTTTGCTGTAACCTCCCAGCGCCTGAAAAACGGAATTTGTGAGAGAAATATTTCCGTTGTCTTCTACCAGCGCCATGGCAGTGCCCGTGGATTCAAAAATTGTCCTGTAGCGATTTTCAGATTCACGAAGGCGTTGCTCCGCGACTTCGCGCTCGCGATGCGTATCAGCTTCACGCAGCGCGCGGCGAACGGCAGGAATAAGACGGGATAACTTTTGTTTCAGCACATAATCCGATGCGCCGTTGAGCAAACTTTCAATCGCGGCATCTTCACCAATTGTGCCGGAAACGAAGACAAAAGGAATTTCGGGGGCGAACTGCTGCGCATACGTCAGCGCTGTTTTTCCATCAAACGACGGGAGCGAGAAATCTGAAATGATCAAATCAAATTGACGGGTGCGGAGAGCATTGAGGAATTCTTTTTCCGTTTCTACCCGTGTTACGGCACACCGGAGCCCCTCGTTTTCCAGAATTGAACAAACAAGCTCAGCATCATGAACACTGTCTTCCAAATAAAGAATTGTCAATGACGAATTCATATGCAGTATTCCCCGCTGCAAAATTTATGCCCGTGATTTCCGAACAGAGCCTGCGGGCGGCTCATTGATCAGCGCCCAGAAGACTCCGAGCCGTTTAATCGCATCGACAAACTGCTGGAAGTCCACCGGCTTTACAACGTACGCGTTGACGCCGAGCTGATAGCTTCTCATTAAATCCTGCTCTTCGCGCGACGACGTCAGCATGACAACGGGAATAGTTTTTAGTTCTTCGTCTGATTTCATTTGCTGAAGAACTCCCAGTCCGTCTATCTTCGGCATTTTAAGATCAAGCAACACCACGGCGGGATTTCCCACGGCGCGCAGGCGAAAATTTCCCCGGCGGTACAAATAATCGAGCGCTTCCTCTCCGTCGCGGGTAACGATAACTTCGTTAGCGAGATTGTATTCGGCGAGCGCCGCGAGCGTCAGTTCGACATCGCGGATATTATCTTCAACGAGAAGAATTGACTTAAGAGTGTCCATACCCATCCTTTGTGTAAATGAGGGAGGAAAATAAAATAGGCTGCCTCTTTATAGAAATTCTTGCCTTGACATTACGTTGAAAGTATTATGTGAAGCACGACATATTGCTTGACAGTTGTGGAAAAATGTACTTCGCCGGCAGAAAATCTCGTTTACAACCTTAGCAATTTTTGTAATTGAAGTCAATGGCGAATCGCATTTTAGGAAAAATCCTTATAAATGGCTGGGGAATAGAGATTACCGGATTTTTTTATGAGAAAAATCTGCCAAATCTTTAGGCTTTTGGCAAATTTGGTTTTCAAATCAAAAAGTGAATTCACGGCATCGCTGTAACCTTTGCCGTTGACTTCTTTCCGGAACGTTTGCTTCGTTCTTCGCATCGCTATACCGCCGCTCCCTCATATCTGTAATCTTAATCCCGCGTTCACAACCCGTCCCTCGATCGGCGCCCACACATCGTTGAACCGCGGATTCGCTGCGCCGCCGGTAACGACCGGAGTATAATTGATTTGCTTAAAATTAAACAAGTTTTCGACAGCGGCGAAGAACATAATGTGTGATACTTTTTTTTGAAATAAAATATCCGAGACCCAAAAACCCGGTGACATTGTACCGCCATGCAACAGTTGCGATCCCGTGTACCGAATCTCGACTCCCGCTTCACCAAAATCTTCCGCATCAAACATAATATCGGCGACAAACTTAGCGGGAGGAGTAAGATAAAGCTGTCCGTTCGCACCGGAAAAATTTCTACGGGCATCTGTGTATGTGTAGCCGAGAAACGCTTCGAGATCATCGTAATTCAGTTTTATATCCGTCTCGGCTCCTCTGCTGAAAATAAAGCCGTCCGCATTTTCCAATGTATATTGTGCTGACGACGTCATAGTATCAAGCACAAGTGGAAAATTAACGCGCGTATAGAAAAATGCCTGATCAATATCGAGCGACAAATTATCAAACAATAGTGCGGTATAATTGATGTCAAACTCGCCGCCGATAGATTTCTCAACTTTTATATTGCTGCCTATCGGCGCCATAGAATAGATGACATCAGGATCGGATTGATCGGAAAAGATTGTCGGAACCTTGTACCCTAACCCGAGGCTTGCTCTGAATCCAAGTTCATGTGTAAGTCTGTAAATTCCCGCAACACGCGGCAGCACCTGAAACCCATAAGCATTTTCCCTGTCAAAACGCAACCCCGCTTCTAACGTCAACGGCGGCGAAATCTGCCAATCATCCTGAGAGAACAATCCTGCCGTCCATCTGTTGTAGCTCCTGTTCATACCGCTGTAAGAAACGTCTTCAAAAAAATTTTCCGTCGTCAGATTGAGCCCGCCGGTCAGCGTGTTCTCGCCTGAACGCGTTTGTAAGGATACTTCGCTGAAACTTGTCCACTGTGTGCCGTAAAATTTATCCGACTCAACCGAACTGTTCAGCAAAAAATATCCAATGCTGTTTTTGAAACTCAGTGTTGTGCCATCGCTGAGCGACGAGTTCAGTTGTAATTGCGTGTACGTCCGGTTTGATTTACTTTTCTCAATGTAAGGATGAAACACATTTGCGCCATTTCTTATTGCGGTCATGTCGCCGCCGACAAGATTGTCATACGTTGTCGAAAGCCCGAACATCAGCTTCGTTTCGTTATTGAAATCATAAAAAATTTTCGGATTGATTGTGAAGTACTGACTCTCGGGAATATCCGAAAAACCAGTGCGGTCGCCGTCGTATTCCGCGTTCAAATTGCCGGCGAAAAGAACAGTCGCACCCACATCATCATTTTGTTTTGAATAAAAGCCTGAGGCATTTAAGCCGTTGGAAGTGTTCCCGTTGAGAAGACACGTGAACTCTCCTTTTTCGGAAGGCTTTTTGGAAATTAGATTGATAAGTCCTGCAATTGCACCGCCGCCGTAGAGAGATGAAGACGGCCCTTTTATCACTTCAATCCTTTGAAGATCAAGCGGTGGAATCTGCGTAATGCTCAAGTCGGACGACAAGCCGCCGTAAAGTGGGAAGCCGTCTTTCAAAATCTGCGTGTAGCTCCCGTCAAGTCCTTGCAGCTTTATGCTGACATAATTTGATACGGCAGATGTTTGTAAAACTTGTATGCCTGTAGATTCCAAGAATATTTCCGAAATGTTTGCCGGATGATCAACCGCTGTTTCGGCAATATCTTCCGGTCCTCTCACTTCGACCCGCTCCGGCGAATCGTTGAGATGATAGCTTGTTCTTGTCGTCGTTACCGTCACGCCTTCAAGCTCAACATTCGTTTGCGTCAATTTCACTTGCAACGTATCAAAGTTCTTCGGAAGAGGAAAAACCATGTTCACGTTATACGTTTTGTATCCAACCGCAGAAACTACTATCACTTGATGACCGCGCGGAATTTCTGCAATAGTTGTCTTTCCATTCGCATCCGTCGCGCCGCCCAATGTCGTTCCGCTTAGAAAAACATTCGCGCCGACAATCGCAGCGCCGTTGGCACTGTCAACGACAGAAACGGTAAATGTATTCTGTGCAAATGAAGAGATGGAACAAAGCAGAACGGCTATCGAGCAAAAGATCGATCGTTTCATAAAAACACCAATGCTGTAAATATAAAAAAAGTTTCAGCCAAAGGCTGATCCGCCTCAGGCGGAGAAGAAATAGCACAACTATTTCTTCAGAAGAAAAATCTATGAACGGCTGATGAAATGCTAAAGGCGGAGAGGAGAAATCTCTAAACAAAGATTTCTGCCCGGCGGTGTTGAGAAAAGATTAGATTGGTTAGAAAGAGTACAAGCGGAACAACTAGCGGGAATAAAAATACCGCTTAAAACAAACAACGAGGCAAAACACTTTGTCGAAGCGGTGTGGCTTAATTGGGAATTGGCGTTGATGGTGAAAGTATCTGTCTCGACAAAATAATGGCTTTCAGCAGCGTAGCTATGCTCGCATTCAGACGAGAACACTTCAGCGGTTGAAAGGAGAAACAAGCCGTTGAGAACAAGAATAAGATATAGTGCAAATGCAGAACGCATTATGTCTTCCAACTTCAAAAAACGGACAAAGGTTCCATTTCACTTTCTCTGAAAAATTTTTAGCTGTTTTCTATTGGCGCCAGAAAGCTGCACGGATGTTCGTTGCTGTTTTGCCGTCGCTTTCTTTTGCTCTTACAACGTTACTTCGATTGACAGAGAAATTCCCAACGCCGGAACTGTATTGCTCAAACCAAACGAGCCGATCAGCGAAAGCGTGGTGGTTGAAGAAGTTTGAGAAAGCACACCGAGTGAAATCTGCTGCGGCGCTTCATAACCATCCAGTACACGCGTGTATGCCAGGTACGAGATCATTGCGGAAAGTTTTCCATCCATGAACGAATTTCCGACACTGGCTCCGAATGTAAATGGATTGTGATATACTGTTCCGGCAGGATCGCCAAGCACAAGAAAGCCGGCATTGGCAGAAACGCTGATTGTACCGAATTGTTTCATTGCAGAAACGCCGCCGCCAAAATCCCATTGTCCTGTTCCAAAACTTGTGCTCGCTGTCGGAATTTTGATCTGTCCTGTTATGGCAAGTGACGGCATACTCTCCGATTCGCCGGCAATATAGTAGCTTCCTTCAAACAGCATATCTCCCAATCCCGCCATGAATGAGGAAGAGGAATCGCCATTCATCATCATTCCTTTGCCATTGTGGGATTGAGAATTTGACATTGAACTTCCGCTTTTGCCGTGCGGCAGCAGCATTCCACCGGCACGGCTTACCAAATCGCTGTTCTGAAACACCAAAGGAAGTGTGAGAGAAAAAGAAAATTGATCTTCCTCTTCGTACTGCATGCCGGCGTTGAGTGCGTACGTCGCAGTCGTTGTTTGATAGGTGTATGTACCGCTGTACCGTTCAATGCCGGCTGAGATACCGAAGTCTCCTGCAATAACTGTAAAGGCAGAAAACAGACTCAGTATAGTTCCGAGAATGATAATTCTCAAAATTTTTGCCGATGAGTTCATTTCTTCGGGCTTTCTTTTTGTTCATTGTGAGTTTTATCAATGGTATTTAGCATGTCATCCATCGAATCCATCATAGAGCCGAGATGTTTCTGCATTTGTTCCATGTTCTTTTTCATCTCAGGATTGTCCATCATCGTTTTGTCGGACATCATCTTGTCTGTTTGGTTCATAAGCTGCTGCATATTTGCTCCCATGTCGTTCAGATTGTCCATCATCGTGTTCATCTGCTCGTGGGATATCATCATTTGTCCGTTTCCCATCATCATTCCATGGTCGTTGCTCATCATGTCATGATGCGAACCCATTTGAGATTGATCATGCATTGCCGCGTGTTGTTTTTGCATGTCCTGAAGGCGGTTCATCATATTCTGCATCCGCTTCATCATTCCCTGCATTGACTGCATGTTCTGATGCATCCGCTGCATGGATTGATGCTGCATACTGCCGCCCATCATTCCTTGTGCGTACGATGATGAGCCGAATATAACCATGATAACGACGGCTGGCGCGAGAAAATTCAATTTCATGTTCATTGTTTATTTCCTTTCTCCGAAGGAGTCCCTTCGGAACTTGTGTATGGTTATGTTCTTTAGAAATTGGCGAATTTTTTCCAACCCAAAAGGGTGTTTTTGCATTTTATTTTCCTTCCTTTTGAAAGGAATCTTCAATTTCGAATTGCGTCTGACGTTTCAATTCTCTACCGCGCCACAAATAATAAATCACCGGATACACCGCAAGTTCGAGCAACACGCTTGTAACAACACCGCCGACCATCGGTGCGGCAATTCTCTTCATGACATCTGCGCCTGAACCGGAGCTCCACATAATCGGAATAAGTCCTGCAAGAATCGCCGACGCGGTCATCATCTTGGGACGAACTCTCCGCACCGCGCCTTCGTGAATTGCTTCTTTGAGATGCTTAACGCTCAACATCTGTCCTGTATTTTTCATTTTGTTATACGCGATATCTAAATAGAGAAGCATGACGACACCTGTCTCTGCATCAAGTCCCGCAAGCGCAATCATTCCGACGGCAACCGCCACGCTGATGTTATAGCCGAGAATATACAAGAACCATATCGCTCCAACGAGCGAAAAAGGTACCGCCAGCATGACGATGACAGTTTTTGTAATTGACCTTGTGTTCAGATAAATGATCAGCAGCACGAGAACAAGCGTCGCGGGAATAATGTACATCAGCGTTTTCGCCGCTTCCTGCATAAACTCGAACTGCCCGCTCCACGTGATGAAGTAGCCGTTCGGCACTTTCAAATTCTCTTCGAGATATTTTTTCGCTTTGGCAACGTATCCACCGATGTCAGACGTGTTCGCATCAACAAAGACGTAAATGGTTGGAACGGCGCCTTCCGTACGAACAAACATCGGACCTTGATGGATTGTCATATCGGCAACATCGCCGAGAGGAATTTGCGCTCCGGTGGGCGTCGGAATGAGAACGCGCTTCAACTCATCCGGATTGTCACGCATCTCAAGCGCATAGCGTATGGTGATCGGATAACGTTCAATGCCGGAAACGATTTGTCCAACCGGCATTCCGCCGATAGCGCCTTTAATGACCTCTTCAATGTCGTTCACCGATAAACCGTACCGCGCAGCTTCAGTTCGGTTAATGGTGAAATCAATATAATTTCCGTTTCCGACGCGTTCGGCATATGCGCTGCTGGTTCCGGGCAACATCTTGAGAAGCGCTTCAACATTTTCTCCGATGGATTGGAGCGTGTCGAGGTTCGCTCCGGAAATTTTTATTCCGATCTGGCTCTTAATGCCGGTGCTTGTCATATCAACACGGTTTTTGATCGGCATCGTCCACACATTCGACATGCCGGGAATCTGCAGCGCTTCATCCAGTGCAACTTTGAGTTTGTCCGGCGTCATTCCTTTGCGCCATTCAGATTCAGGTTTCAGGTTCACCGTTGTTTCAAACATGTCGAAGCCCGCAGGATCAAGCGCTGTGTTGGCTCTGCCCGCTTTCCCGAAGACAGATTCAACCTCAGGAAATTGTTTGATGATCTTGTCCGTTTGTTGAAGCGTGTGCCGCGCCTGCGTTGCGGAAATGCCCGGAAACGCCGACGGCATGTACAGAAACGTGCCTTCCCACAGCGGCGGCATGAATTCGGAGCCAAGTTTCGCGTACGGATAGACTGTAATTCCGAGAATTACGGCAACCGCCGCGAGCACGTACCATCGGAATTTCAGAACGAAATTTAGAACGGGTGAGTAGAGCCTGATAAGAATTCTGTTGATCGGATTTTTCTCCTCCGGCGGAATTTTCCCCCTGATCAAGTATCCCATCAGAATCGGAACAACGGTGATTCCAAGAAGCGCTGCCGCCGCCATCGAATATGTTTTTGTAAATGCCAGCGGTTTGAAAAGTCTTCCTGACTGATCGGACAATGCAAATACCGGAATGAATGAAACGGTGATCACAAGAAGCGAGTAGAAAAGAGAGGGACCGACTTCTTTCGATGATTCCGTAATCAATTTCCATCTGTCTGTCTTCCCGCCGTCGGCTTCGATGTGCTTGTGCGCGTTCTCGATCATAATGATTGCCGAATCCACCATCGCTCCGATAGCGACCGCGATGCCGCCAAGCGACATGATGTTGGCGTTTAATCCCTGCCATCGCATCACAATGAACGCCATAAGAATTGCCGTCGGCAGTGTGAAGATTGCCACAAAGCCGCTTCTGAAATGAAAGAGAAAAAGAAGGCACACCAGCGCAACAATGATTGACTCTTCAATGAGCTTGTCTTCCAATGTGCTGATGGCGCGCTGAATCAAATCGGATCTGTCGTACACCGGTACGATCTGCACGTCGGGAGGAAGCCCTTGCTTTAGTTCCTGGAGTTTTTTCTTGACGCCTTCAATAACTTTCAGTGCGTTCTCGCCGTACCGCATTTCGACGATGCCGCCGACCACGTCTCCTTCGCCGTTCAAATCTGCAACGCCGCGGCGCGGAGCCGCCACAATATTAACATCAGCCACATCGCCTAAAAAGATCGGCGTGCCGGATGAGAAATTGGAGGATGAATATCGGATTCCAGATTGCGGATTGCGGGTTCCTGATTCACTACTTTGTTGCGAAACTTCTCCATTCATGGAACCTGAATTGCCCGGCGACTGATCGTTCATCGCTGATTGCTGATTGCCGGCCGCAGCGAACGGGTAAAACTTTTCTCCGCGTGAAACTCCAAGCGGAATTTTCTTCATGTCGTCAGGGGATTTGATGTAACCTAAACCTCTGATCATGAATTCATATCCTGCCTGCTCGACCACTTCGCCGCCGACATCGTTGTTGTTTCCCTTAATAGCGTTCATAACCTGCATAGGAGAGATGTGATAAGCAAGAAGTTTGCGCGGATCGAGTGTTGCTCTCCATTCCTTCACAAATCCGCCGACGCTCGCAACTTCCGAAACCCCGGGCACGGTGGAAAGCCCGTACTTCAAATAAAAATCCTGAATTGATTTAAGATCGCCAAGGCTTCTCTTATTTGATTTGAGAGCGTACTGATAAATCCATCCAACCGGCGTCGCATCGGGACCTAATGTTGGTATAATGCCTTGCGGAAGCCTGTTTGCCGCATAGTTCAGATATTCGAGTACGCGGCTTCGTGCCCAATACAAATCTGTGCCGTCATTAAAAATGATGTACACGAGTGAGAATCCGAAATAGGAATAACCGCGCACGACCTTCGCTTTGGGAAGCGAAATGAGTGATGATGTTAAGGGATACGTGACCTGATCCTGAACGACCGTCGGTGATTGACCGGGGTATTCCGTATACACAATAACTTGCACATCGCTTAAATCCGGAATTGCATCAACAGGGCTTGTGGAGAGCGAGATAAATCCTGCCGCCAGCACGAAGAGCAAAAGAACAATGACGATGAATCTGTTATTGATTGACCATTCAATTATTTTTGCTAACATGTCATGCTCCAATCAATTCTCATGATGCGTGTGGTTCATCTTCATTTTCTCTGGTTTCTGATCTCTGACATCTGACCTCTTTCCTTCTTCCATCTTCCCTTTCCCATCATCCGTTTTTTCTTTTTCATTTTCCATCCCCGGCATCCCCGCCATCAGCGCCGCTCCTGCATTTTTCAGATTCGCATCGGAGTCAATCAGGAATTGTCCGGATGTAACAACGCTTTGTCCCTCCTGCAAGCCATCGAGAATTTCGTAGTAGCCATCAGCATACGCGCCAAGCTTCACATTCTGAAGCTCGAATCGCCCGCCGCCCAGCACAACGGCGACAACCTGCCGCAACCCGGTGTTGATCACAGCTTGTGCGGGAACTGCAACGGCATCGTAACTGACCAGTGAGTGTATTGAGACGTTGACGTATTGCCCCACCTTCAATGCAATGTCTGGATTGTTGATGTCAATGCGCGCTTTTGTGCTGCGCGCTGTGGCATCAATTTCAGGATAAATAAAATTTACTCGCCCAGCGAAATCTTCTCCATTGAAAGAAACTGTAACAGGCGATCCGGTTTTGAGAAACGGAACGTCGATCTTGAAGACATCGGCAATTACCCAGACACGGCGAAGATCGGCAACACGGAACAGCGTTTGACCTGCCGAAATCTTTTGTCCCTCAAAAATATTCTTCTCCAAAATTGTCCCGTCCG
>JAJYOI010000075.1 GCA_021796275.1 Bacteroidota bacterium | reverse complement strand
CTTCGATTGCTTTGTGCAGCACTTGCTCCGTTTTAGAAACACATTCTTCCTGTTTCATTCCTTCGGAAGCTCCGCAGATTCCCCCTGTTACCGTCACGGAAAATGTTTTCTGATCACTTGTTATGACGGTACTAGCGATTGAAGAGCGGATTTTCTCCGCCCACAGATATGCATCGTTTGCCGTTGTATTGACGAGAATAACACCAAATACTGCAGTGTCGTACCGCCCGATAAGATCATACGAACGAACACTTGAGCGAAGGATCGCCGACACGTTGCGGATCGCAGTTTCCATTCCCTGTTTCCCGTACCTCGTATTGATATCAGTTAATTGCGAGACGGACATCAGCACAAAGGAAAGATCAGTTCCAAAATCATCAGCGCGATCCAATTCTTCCTTCAAATGTTCCAGCAGGAATTTCTTTGTCGCAACACCGGTCGCGTCGTCAATCGTCACTAAATCTTTGAGAAGATCATTCGCTTCGTGAACCTCAAGCGCCGTTGCCGCAATTGATGCAAGGTGTTGAATGACCGCCGCGTCTTTCTTTTCAAAACCATTGGCTTCCCTTTTTTCCGCACTCAATACGCCAAAGCATTTGCTGCTCGATGAAATGGGAACGGCAAAGAAAGATCCGTGCTGCGGAATTCCCATTGCACGTTCTCCTGCAAAAAAGCGCACATCGTTTGTTGCTGAAAGATCGGAGATGCTCTGCACCTCATTACTCTTAATTGCTTCCGCCACGATACTCGATTTGAACTCGACAGTCTGTTTCGCCACAATATATTTATCATTTCGCCGTGTACGCACCGATGCAATTGCCCATTGCTTTTGATGCTCATCAAACAACGTCACCGCCAGTGCATCCCACGAAAGCAATCCCGCAACTTCATCAACCAATGTGTTGATGACAACGGAAACATCCGCATTCTCCAGCACTTTGCTCCATACGTGCTTGTCGGCTTTCAACAAAGCAACATCCGAAAGCAGATCGTACTTTTCCGTGTGACTTTTCAGAAGTGTCGCCAGCAGCTTAGAATAATGCGCAAACAGCACCAGCGTTTCTTTTCCGAACGCATCTTCCATTTTGCTGTCGGCTGCCAATATCGCCACAGGATTTGTCGCCGCAGATTCTCCGGAATAAAAAACAGGAACACCGATGAACGAACGAATATTTTGCAGCGATGTGTAATATGGAATTGCGTCGCGCTCAGCATTCGAAGCAATCTGGCTGATCACCTGCGGTTCACCGGACAGCGCAATGCGACTTACCATGTCGCTGCCGAGAGGAAAACGTTTTTCGCTCAAGAGCGTTTCACTTTCGCTCACCGAACTTTCCAGAATTATTTTATTTGATTTCCGGTTAATCCAGAAAAACGTCACCGTATTCACAAACAACGTTTCTTTGATAACAGAAAGAACCTTCTTTAGCAGATAATGAAATTCCGATTCAGGGTCTTTCAACCCATCAAGTGAAGAAAGCTCGGTGTCAATGAAAAACGAAATATCCAATGTAATCGGTCCCTGCTCTTTCACCGGTGGCTCACGGTGCACAACTTCGTGTTCAAGTTGCAATGAATCACGTTCTGCCGGTGCACTGGGAATTTGCTCATCCATTTCAGGTCCTTCTTCAGGATCTTCCTCAGGTTCTTCCTCAACAATCGATTCTTTGTATGAAGAACCTCGTTCATCAAAGACTAAAATTTTTTTCTTCGCCATTGTTTCTGTCTGCTCTTCCTTGCGTTCGCCTCCAGAGGTGTTGTTGTGTCGAGATCGGTATGACTGAACAACAAAATAGAACGCCACAACAGCAGTCAGGAAACAGAAGACTTTTGCCGCCGTTGAATGCGCCCATATCCCTAAAAAAAAGAGAAGGACTCCAATGCCACCTATCACGCCGTCTTCCGACAACAACCTCGACAATTTCCGATGAACGGCGATTTCATGCGCCTTATCTGGCATTTCGAGTCCTAATGGATTTGAAGAAACCGCAAGAATGGCAAAATTTATTCAATTTTAGCGCCAAAGTCAAGGTGAAAAATCGCTAATCAAAATGAGAACAATAACTTAGAAAAGTTGCTGTGAACCAAAAAAATTAGTACTATCTATCAAGTCCCTTTCATCGAAAACACCTTCATTAAACTTCAGCCATTATGAAAGCAGTCATCATGTCGGGCGGATTCGGAACACGGTTGCGGCCGCTTACGTGCAACATTCCAAAGCCAATGGTTCCGATGATGAACAAGCCGATGATGCTACACATCGTCGACTTGCTAAAGCAGCACAATATTACCAACATTGTATCAACGTTGTTTTACCAGCCGGAAAAAATCTCTTCCTTTTTCGAAGACGGCTCACGCTTTGGAATTTCGATGCAATACAGAAAAGCTGAAGCGGATTATGGCACGGCTGGCAGCGTTCGCAATGCTGCAGATTTTCTTGATGAGCGTTTTCTCATTATCAGCGGTGACGTGCTCACTGATTTTGATTTGACAAAAGCACTGGAATTTCATGAAAAGAAAAAAGCAAAGGCGACAATTGTTCTGACGCATGAAAAAAATCCGCTGCAATTCGGCGTCGTCATTACAGATGATCACGGAAAGGTTACGCGCTTCCTCGAAAAACCGTCGTGGGGCGAATTATTCAGCGATACCATCAACACGGGAATTTATATCATCGAGCCGGAAATTCTCGGCATGGTACCGTTTCATCAGGATTATGATTTCAGCAAGAATCTTTTCCCGTTGATGCTGGAAAAAGATCTTGGATTATATGGTTATATCGCTGACGGTTATTGGCGTGACATTGGCAATCTCAGTGAATATCAGGAAGCACATCTTGACGCGTTGGATGGCTCGGTCAAGCTTAAATTCGACGGAAAGAAAGTCGGGGCATGCTACATCGGTGAAGGTTCGACAATCGAAACAGATTCGAAAAATCTTCAGGGTACGGTACTCATTGGGAAAAATTGCAGCATTGGAAAAAATGTCCGCATCATTAAATCTGCGATCGGCGACGAATGCGTGATCGAGGACGGCGCGGTAATTCGTAATTCCGTTTTGTGGTCAAAAAGCACTGTCGGAAAATACGCCGAACTTTCCTCGTGCGTTATCGGCAAAGGCAGCACCGTCGGCGATGAAGCGAACATCAGCGATAACGTGTTCATCAGCGATCACTGTACCATTGGAAAAGAAAGCCGGCTTGCTCCGAACATCAAACTGTGGCCCGAAAAAGTCGTGGAAGACGGTGCGGTGCTGACGCGGAGTTTAGTGTGGGAAGACAAATGGCTCCGCGAATTATTCTCCGACGCGCGGATTACCGGCCTTGCCAATATTGAAATGAATCCGGAGTTCGGCGCGAAACTCGGCGCCGCTTTCGGAGCGTTTGTCGGAATAGGAAAAACAGTGCTGACAAGCCGGGATTCCGATAATGTGTCGCGAATGATGAATCGCGCAATCATGTGCGGTCTAATGTCCGCCGGCATCGAAGTCAGCGATCTTCGGGCTTCATCCATTCCTATTCTTCGTCATGAACTGCGCAGCGGCAGAATGACGGGCGGCATTCATGTGCGCAAGTCGCCGTTCGATAAGAACCTGACCGATATTATTTTCTTTGACTCCAACGGAAAAGATCTTCCGGCAAGCAAAACAAAATCCGTAGAGCGATTATTTTTTGGCGAAGATTTCCCGCGGGCTGAATATGACCGCGTCGGCGGCATCGGATTTCCGGAGCGGGCACAGGAAAGTTATGTTAAAGATTTTCTCTCCACCATCAACACCGAGGCGATTTCGCAGGCAAAATTCAAGCTCGTCATCGATTATTCAAACGGAGTTGCATCCACAATTTTCCCGACAATTCTCGGTTCGCTGCAATGTCAGGTGCTGGCTCAAAACGCATATCTCGATTACAAAAAACTGACACGCAACAAGAATGAATTCGACACCGCAGTGTCTCACCTTACGCACATCGTAACGTCGCTTGGTTACGATATCGGATTTCTCATCGATGCCGGAGGAGAAAAGACTTTCGTTGTGGATGAGAATGGAAATTTCATTCATAACGATCGCTTGCTGACGCTTGTCACATATTTATTTCTCAGCGTAAACACCGACGTGAAGAAAATTGCCGTCCCGATCACTGCGTCTGCGGAAATTGATCTCATCGCACAGGCAATGGGCGTCGAAGTCATCAAAACGCGCAACAGCCATCTCGCGCTCATGGAAGCGGCAACGACGAAAGGCGTGCAATTCGTCGGCGGCACAAAAGGCGGATTCATTTTCACCAATTTCCTTTTTGCCAGCGACGGCATGTACAGCGTAGCGAAGATTCTGGAATTGATGGCACTCGCCGGAAAGCGATTTGGCGCATTGGACAAACAGATTCCGAGGCTGCACCGTGTAGAACGCAGCATTCACTGCCCGTGGGACCGCAAGGGCAAAGTGATGCGCTACGTGATGAAAGAAACTGAAGGCAAACACCGTTTGCTGATCGACGGCGTTAAAATTCTCTATGAGAATGATGAATCGTCAACATCGGTCTTGGTGTGGCCCGATCGTACGCGGCCGCTGTTTCATGTCAATTCAGAATCTGCGGCACAAGAAACGGCAACGCTGCTTGCCGCACAATTTGAAGAACATATTCTTTCCTGGAGAGATGCCAAAGAGTAAACGTGTTCCTGTTTTTTTATTCGCACAGAAGATTTCTTTTCTTGACGATAATGTATTCTCTTTACAATTCAGACTCAAAAGTGTATATTAGCACGTCAGTTGATATGCACTAGGAGACCAATGCTGTCATGAGAATAAGCGACATCCTCGACGAATCGATGATTCGAACACAATTGCCGGGGCATTCAAAAGATGAGATCATCAATGAAATGATCAACATCATTGGGAATTCAAAAAAGGTTACCGACAAAGAAAAAGTCCGGCTGGCAATTTTCGAGAGAGAAAAAATTATGTCGACCGGAGTCGGCAACGGTTTCGCCATCCCTCACGGAAAAACAGATGCAGTGTCCGACATTGTTGCGGCGTTCGCTGTAACAGAAGAAGCCATTGATTACCAATCGTTAGACGAACAGCCGGTACGACTCATCTTCCTTCTTGTCGGTAAAGATAATATGGTTGGCCCGCACATTAAACTCCTCAGCAGAATCTCCCGTCTCATGAACAAAGAAGAATTCAGAAAAAAATTGCTTGAAGCATCTTCCCCTTCAGACGTACTTGAGGTTTTCAAAAACGAGGAAGCAACATATTTAGACGCTTGATACAACAGGAATGCCATGCCTGTGGCTCCGGCGCCACACCAAACAGCCCTCTGTTTGAGTAAGTATTTCTGCACGACACACGAGTTCTAAAGGCAGCATGCAGTGACGTTTAAATCTATTCGAGGTACGAAAGATATCTTGCCGTCGGAAACACCGCGATGGCAGTATGTGGAATCCGTTGTCCGCACCGTATTCCATCGTTTCAACTACAAAGAAATTCGCACCCCGGTCTTTGAACAGACTTCGCTTTTTGCGCGAAGCATTGGTGAGTTGACGGATATTGTCGGCAAAGAAATGTACACGTTCACCGACCGCAGTGACGACAGCCTTACATTAAAACCGGAAGGTACAGCATCGGTCATTCGGGCATTCATCCAGAATAATCTTGGCGAATCGCAGCCGCTCGTCAAAGTCTATTATCTCTCGCCGATGTTTCGGCAGGAACGGCCGCAAGCCGGACGGCTGCGCCAATTTCATCAATTCGGCGCGGAAGCCATCGGCTCTTCGTTTGCAGAAACGGATGCCGAGGTTATCGCAATGGCAATTGAAATCTATCGACAATTTTCTATTGTGAATTGTGAACTCAAAATTAATTCCGTCGGCTGTGAAAAGTGCAGACCTCTCTACAAAAAAACTCTTCAAACCGAATTGCGCAAGATCGCTTTGCAGCTTTCTCCGGACAGCCAGCGCCGCATTGAGGAAAATCCGATGCGCGTGCTCGATTCAAAAAATGAGAACGATATCCGGCTCACAGCATCCATGCCGTTGATTACGGACCATCTGTGCGAAGAATGCTCTTCTCATTTTGAAAAAGTCAAATCGCTGCTGACATCATTTCACATTTCCTATATTGTCGATGGACGCCTTGTCCGCGGACTGGATTATTACACAAAGACGGCATTTGAACTAACAAGCAACGAATTAGGCTCGCAGGATGCACTTGCCGGGGGCGGCCGATACGACCTTCTTACGCAAGAACTCGGCGGAAAACCAACGCCGGGCATCGGTTTTGCAGCGGGAATCGAACGGTTGATGATGATCATCGAGAAAAAAAAATTGCTCAACGATCTCGACATTCACCCGACAATTTTTTTAGCGGCAGCCGACACAACGTCGCGTGCATGGACGCTTGAAAAAACAATAGCACTGCGCACACAAGGAATCGCCGCTGAAGCCGATTTTCTTAACCGTAGTTTGAAAGCACAAATGCGCGAAGCCGACAGACAAAATGCTGCGTTTGTGCTTGTCGTCGGCGCGGAGGAACTGAACAAGCAAACAGCAGTGTTGAAGAATTTGCGCGTGAAAGAGGAACGGGAAATTCCACTTGCTGCGCTGGCAAAAATTTTAACCGAATGATCGCACAAGAAAAATGACGGCTGCCGGTATTCCATGACGAAAAAGAAACATAAAAGCCTCGAGTATCGCGTGCTCGTAATTCCGACTTTTGATGAAACATTGAAGAAAGCCGGAACGTTGTTCCTTATTGAAACTGTGAAACAATTCAGCAATTTCAATTACGAGGTCGTTGTCGAAGATCATCGGCTGGATGACACCACGATCTGGTCGCTGCATGGGCTGCGCACGCCGGAACTCAGCATGCCGTCGTTCGGCGCGGCACACTTTCGCAAAGTCTATTTTGATGTAAAAGGAAAGCACACCTTCATTCTTAGAAAAATTGACGGTGAAGAAAACCATTTTGAATTAAGAATATCACCGTCCTCCGTTTCCATCATTTCTTCACCGGAAGATCCGTTTGCCTCAATCTATACATCGGGAAATGAGTTCGAGAAAAACCGGGACGAAGAATTAGATCGTCCGGTCCACAAGCCGGATATTAAACGGCTCATCTTACATTCAGCCACAAAAAAGAAATAATGTACCCACGACTTTTTCAGATCGGCCCGTTCACGGTGTACAGCTATGGCTTGATGATGGGAATCTCATTTATCATCGCAAGCGTGCTGCTCACTCATGAATTAAAACGCAAAAAATTAAATCCCGAAATGGGAAGCACCATTACGCTTATTGCATTGATCGGCGGAGTGGCGGGTTCAAAAATTCTCTACCTCATAGAAAACTGGCCGTTCTTTGTTGCCGATCCATTCGGTATGGCATTCTCTCCCGGCGGACTTACATGGTACGGCGGCTTTCTCCTCGCCGCAATTCTCATTTACTTCTATGTGAAAAAAAAGAAGGTGCGCTTCTTCCAAATTGCCGACGCGATAGCGCCGGGGTTGCTGCTTGCCTATGGCATCGCACGCATCGGCTGCCACCTTTCCGGAGACGGCGACTACGGATTTCCGACAACCTTGCCGTGGGGTACCGATTATTCGCACGGCACGTACCCGCCTTCTCTGGCATTTCGCGGTTTTCCTGAAATTACAGCTCACTACCCGCACGGCATTGTTCCCGACAATACACTTTGTCATCCAACACCGATTTATGAATTCATCATCTGCTCAATTCTGTTTGCTATTATGTGGAAGAACAGGACAAAAATTCTCGGCGAAGGAAAAATGTTTATGTGGTACCTTGTCGCAGCCGGCACGGAACGGTTCACGATTGAATTTCTCCGGATCAACCCGCGGCTTCTTTTCGGTTTGTCGGAAGCGCAGCTCATTTCGCTTCCCCTCATCGCTCTCGGTATTATCGGATTATTACACAAGCCGCCGCATGAAGAGATTCGCAGCGAAAATAAATAACAACCAATTACTCTTACTTACACACTAAACTTTTTTGAACTATGGACTTTATTGCGGGACGCAATCCCATCATCGAAGCGCTCAAAGCGGGAACTCCGATCGAAAAAATCTACATCGTGCGTGGAGCCCACGGCGAGCCAATCAATAATATCCGCCGGCTTGCGCGGATGAAAAATGTTCCCTGTGCTGAAGTTCCACAGGAATTGCTTGATCAATTATTCCAAAACGCACAGACGCAGGGCGTGCTCGCTGTTGTCGGCGAGAAAAAAAACCTTACCGTTGATGAAATGCTCGAAGTCGGAACAACCCGGAACGAGAAGCCCTTTCTTGTCATCTTTGATGAAATAGAAGACCCGCACAATCTTGGTGCCTTGATCCGCTCTGCTTTGTGCGTTGGTGCGCACGGAGGCATTATTCCGAAGCATCATGCCGCATCAGTAAGTCCGACTGTCGCAAAAACTTCAGCCGGGGCCAGCGAACATTTTCCTGTCGCCAAGGTCACGAATATTGCCACCACTGTAGACGAGTTGAAAGCAAAAGGAATCTGGGTCGTCGGTGCGGACCCGCGGGCAAAAAAGAGTTTCACCGAAATTGATTACACAATGCCGCTTGCACTTGTCATCGGCAACGAAGGCAAAGGTATCCGGCGGCTCGTGCGTGAAAAATGCGATTTCCTTGTCAGGATTCCGATGTCGGGAAAATTCGATTCGCTCAATGCGTCTGTCGCGGGCGCACTGGTGATGTATGAAGTGTACAGGAAACGGCACGAACAACAGCCTGAGACAACAACGGCGCCGGCAGAAGAAAATCCTTCATTCCCTGTTGACAGCGAAACAGAACCTCAGAATTCCCCATAACAAAAATGTGCGGAACTCAACATGAGCGCCGCACATTTCTGCACCGATATCTCCTTTTTCTTATACCGCGTTCACCACATACTTCGGCGATCCGCTTTCAAATGCAAAAATATTATCAACTGTCGTTTGAAGAATGCGTTCGACCGCTTCTACACTGTCAAATGCCATGTGCGGCGTGAGAATTACATTTTCCATCTTCAGCAGGATGTTTTTCTGGAGAAGCGCCTGTAATTTTTCTACCGGCACGTTGCGTGTCAGCATCTGATTTTCTTCCTGTACTAATTCCTCGCCTTCGAATACATCAAGTCCGGCGCCGGCAAAAATACCATTGTTGAGCGCATAATGCAGCGCACGTGTTTCAATTAAATCTCCGCGTGCGGTGTTAATGAAAAGCGCGCCTTTCTTCACCGCAGAAATATTCTCCATATTCAAAAGATGATGCGTGCGTTCATTCGACGGACAATGCAATGAGATAATATCTGAACGCTCCAGCAACTCCTGCAACGGAATGTAGTTGAAGTCGAGCGTCTCTGCAAGAAAATGATTTTGTCTTTCATCATAGGCAATCACTTTCAAACCGAAACCGCGGGCCATTTTGATAACATGCAGCCCAATGCTTCCTGCGCCGATGACTCCGAGTATCTTTCCTTTTAAATCGAAACCCTGTAATCCTTTCAGAGAAAAATCGTCGCGCAGTGTGCGAACATATGCTTTGTGAATGTTGCGTGAGAGCGAAAGAATCAGCGCAAACGTATGCTCGGCAACCGTGTTCTCGCCATAGTACGGAACATTCATAACCGTAATGCCTCGCTTCGCCGCCTCCTTTACATCAATGTGATTGAAGCCGGTGCTGCGCGTCGCTACGAGCGTGAGGTTTTTCATCTTCGCCAGCAATTCCTTTGTCACAACGGAATAAATGAACACAGAAATTACATCCGTTTTTATAAATTTTTGTACCGGCACATCCTGAATTTTTTCCTCAAAAAATTGAACGGAAATATTCCTGCCGAATTTCTTTCGCAGAAATTGCTCTTCGCGCTTTGTGGTTTCAAAAAACGCAATGCTTTTCATTCGCTTGTACCTTGAGGAATTGATGATTGCTTCACGGGAATATTCAACTCTTCCATCTTTCTATACAACGACGACAAACTAATGCCAAGTTCATGTGCCGCAGATTCTTTATTGTTGCTGTGGCGCTGCAGCGTTTGTTCAATGTAATGACGCTCGAAGTTTTTCGTAGCGTCTTTGAGTGAAACACTTGCCGACAGTTGTTCGCCGCTTGAGCTCGAACCTAATTTCTGCATATAGTCCGGAAGATGCGACGCATCAATATATTCACCTTCACAGAAGATCATTGCACGCTCAATGACATTCTGCAACTCACGCACCTCGCCTTTCCAATGATACCGCATAAGGAGATTCATTGCCTGATTCGTGATACCTTTAACATCGCGTCCCATTTGCCGGCGATAGTCTTCAATAAAATGATTCACCAACAGCGGAATATCATCCACGCGTTCCACCAGCGATGGCAGATGAATTTCTACAACGTTCAAACGGTAGAACAAATCTTCGCGGAACTTGTTGTTGGCAACCTCTTCACGCAAATTGCGATTGGTTGCTGCAACGATTCGAACGTCAATTTTAATCGGATCGTTTGAACCGACAGGAAATATTTCACGCTGTTCCAGCGCGCGCAGTAATTTTACTTGAAGATGATACGGAATCTCACTCACCTCGTCAAGCAGCAGCGTCCCGCCTTCCGCAACTTTGAAAATGCCGTCTTTGTCTGCTACCGCTCCGGTAAATGAGCCTTTCTTATGTCCAAACAACTCGCTTTCAAACAATGTTTCCACAATTGCACCGCAGTTGATGGCGCCAAAACGTTTATGCTGACGACGGCTGTTGTAATGAATTGCGCGGGCCACCAGCTCTTTTCCCGTTCCGCTTTTTCCACTGATTAATACGGTTCCGTCGCTCGACGCAACTTTTTGAATCGTCTGAAATACTTTTTGCATCGCCGCACTTTGACCGATGATTTTGTCGAAATCGTAGTGGCGGTTCAATTCCTGACGGAGAAGAGTGTTTTCAAGCGCTAAGTCACGATGAGCAAGAAGCTTTTTGATGCGGAGAATCAAATCGTCGAACTCAATGGGCTTGAGAATGTAATCATACGCGCCTTTGCGCAGAGCGTCAACCGCGGTTTCAATGGAAGCGTACGCCGTTACAATAATGACAAATGTTTGCGGCGAACGCTGCGTGATTTTTTCCAGAAGCTCCGTTCCGCGCATTTCGGGCATTTCAATATCGGTGATGACAATATCGTACGGCGACCGCGTGATTTTGTCGAATGCCTGCTTTCCGTTTTCCGCTTCATCCACTTCGTATCCTTCCTTGCGAAGAACAAACGAAAGCGATTCGCGGATCAACTCTTCATCGTCGGCAATTAATATGCGTTCAGACATTGCGTGTTCCTTTCAAAGGCAAAACAACAGTGAATGTGCTTCCTTCGCCTTCCCTGCTTTCGACAACAATATCGCCGCCGAAATTTTTCATTATTCCATAACTCACCCACAAGCCAAGACCGGTTCCTTTTCCAACTTCTTTCGTCGTGAAAAAAGGGTCGAAGATTTTTTCCATGTCGCTCTCAATGATTCCCTTTCCTGTGTCGCTGATTTTCACTTCGATCAAATTGTTATTGATCTGCGAGACAACACTGATTGTTCCCGATCTGCCTTCGCATGCGTCGACCGCGTTCATTAAAATATTCAGGTAAACCTGAACAAGCTGATCGGGAACAACGTATGCCAGCGGCAGTTCTTCGTCGAAGTGCGCTTCAAACGCGATATCATGAACCTTCTTGCCGTACTGCACAATATTCAATGCATCGCGAAGAATCGCATTGATATCGGCATGCTTAATTTCATACGCGGACGGCCGGGAAAAATCTACCAGCTCGCGAATGATCTTCGCGATGCGGTTCACCTGATTTTTTACTAATTCCAACTTGTCCTGTGCAAATTTATCTTTTGTCGTTCGCTGAATAACTTGAACAATGGAAGAAATGGAGGTCAACGGATTGCCGACTTCGTGTGCGATGCCGGCAGCAAGTGTTCCAAACGTTTCCATTTTTTGCGAGCGCACAAGCTGCTGCTCAAGCATTTTTTGCTCGGTAATGTCGCGATGCGCGCCAAGGAATCCTACCACAACTCCTTGTGCATCGATAATCGGTGAGATCACCAATTCAGTATAGATTAATTGCCCGTCCTTGCGGCGATTTTGAATTTTCCCGACCCATTCTTTTCCGGTAAGGATCTGATTCCAAATGCCGCGCCAGAATTCTTTGCTTTGCATTCCGCTGTTGAGAAGATTCGGATTCTTCCCAATAATTTCTTCTTTAGAATAGCCGGTGACGCGCTCAAACGCAGGATTGACATAAATAATTTTTCCTTTTGCGTCCGTAATCTCAATTGGATTGACGGTGTGATGAATCACTTCCGAGAAGCGAAGAAGATCAAGCTCTTTTTTTTGTTGTTCGGTAATATCTTTTGTGATCAGAACATAATAGTCGAGCGCAATGCTGTCAAACTTTTTCAACGTCAATTCAACGTCGGCTGTTCGTCCGCGTGGAAGAATGAATTGCGTCTTGAACTGATGTTCGACCTCAGCACCGTGCATCGCTTTCAACAACTCGGCTCGTGCCGGTTCATCCATAATTTCAAAAATCGATTCTAACTGAATTTCATCGCCGCCGTTCGAAAGAAATCCGGCGGCAGCGGTATTGTTGTCAACCACGCTGCCATTCTTGTCAAGAACAAAAATCAAGTCAGGCAGAAGGTCAAAAACGCGACCGACTTTTGAATATTTTACCGGCATACGTTGAGGGTTTTTGTTTGATTTTCCTTTCATAGGTTCAACTATTATGCCATCATTGCCAAATTTGGGAACGGCAATTCCGTGAGCAATTTCGTGAGATTTATACTGGTATGCAAATGTCTTCCCAAAATCAGGAAACGATCTCATTTTTTCCAGTAATATGGAGTTATGTGACGTGTTTTTCCACTAAATAAAAATGGGAATACCCCAGTTTCTTGTAAGCTTCTTCTTGGCTTTCTAATTGCACAGAGAGCGAACACTTGTTACACTAAGCGTCAGCGAAGTATCTAGTTATTTTGATTCTTCACTTCGCAGAAAATAACCAGGCGATGCTATTCTTTGAACGACCTGTTCCGTGCTAATGCGAACCAATACGCTTATCCAGCAGCTTTCGCCCACGATTGCAATTCTATATTGTTCCCTTCTGGATCGCGCACGTAACACCACGTTACTGAATCGCCGGTTGCTGTTTGCAATGCCACTACTTCTCCTACGGCTTTGCCGCCTGCTTCAATCACCGTGCGTCTCGCATCTTCAACATCATCAACAGAAAATGCAATATGTCCGAATCCCGGACGATTCACAGCGGGAAGCATTCCTTGCTCGAAAAGAGAATACGAGTAGATTTCTAATGTTGGGCCATTATCCCCGTACCCGGGAAACCGCAAATGTTTGCCGTGTAATTCCGAACCGCGCACTCCGGTTCCCCGCTCCAGATCATTCCCTTTATAGTGGCGCTCCGGCGGAACAGGCACGCACCCGAAAACTTCCTGATAGAACTGCGATAACTTTTTCCAATCCCGCGCGATAAGATTTGTATGAACATACTTTGCGTTCACAAGTGCCATATATTTTTCCTCATTTCACTCAGACAGAACATTGCACATTTGTCATGCTGACTCTGAGCGCAGCGAAGAGGAAGCATCCAGTTTTTTACTTCTCTCGTGATTGTCCCCCTCACCGCTCCGTCATTCCCGCGGCCTGTCCGCCATGCTTTATCTTTTGGCGGAAGGCGGGAATCTATCTGTAGAGGTTGTCACGGGCTACGTTCCCAACGAGACATTGGAAACGAGATGACTAACTCTCGAAATACTGAAAGGTATATCTTTGGATGAGTTCATCGCTGCCATTAGAAAGTATGATTTCCAATTCATCTCTTTTTGCCAGTTCAAAGAGGCACCTGCATATATTTTCAACTAAATCGCCTAATTCTTGAAGATCAACTACAGTCCGATTATCTGTAGTTCTATTTAGATAATTTCCGTCCCATTGAGCTTCAGGCATTCTGATAAGGATACCAGATAATTTCGTCAATGCAAAATTGTGCGTTAACCTTGGCTCCCCCTTTTTTATATTATATAAGCTGTAGTCATGCGCAAGTGCACAGCGCAATGCATAAATGATCTGTTTTTCAGTGGTGTTTAATTTTGTAAAATGACTAAGTGCCCTAAAGATTGAATTGCCTAGCACCATTGGCACATTTTTCGGCTTAAAACATGAGCCAATTTGATCCAGCAGAACCATATAACCAATACTGCCGAGCCATGATCCAGTCTTTTGTGGATCGACAACCAATCCAGATTGCGGGTCCCTACCAGTTGATATTCTTGTATCTTTTAAACACGCAGCAAATCCAGAAATTATTTTTAATTTTCTTCCGTTTGGAAAATCCACTGGCGGAGAATCAGACAGGTGTAATGCAATTGCGTTCTTTTCTGGCATTAAGTGGCTCGGCATTTTTCACCTCGCGTTTTATTTATTTCATTCTCTATTCTTTTTCACCATAACTAATTGTCCTACAATAATTGCGGCATAACATCACCTCATTCCCAAACTCTGTTTGGAACGCAAGATAGTGAAGCTCTGCTTTATAATGATATTTTACTTTTTTGAAGCAAAGCTTCTCGCACGTTGGGTCTTCAACGAGGCATAGGAGAAAAAAAGAGGATCTTTGTACACGTTCACTTCGCTAAACCAATTGGGCGCGCAAGAAATAACAGAACGGAAGCACAATTGTTGCATACGAGTTGAACCATTGGAACCGATAGCCCTTCGACACGGCAACTGTCTTCATCAAGCATCGGTGTAGCTATTATCGCACCAGCAGCCCACTTGTCATTCTTACCGCAAGCTGGGCAATTAGGGTTTATATTGTGTTCGTCGATCCACGACTTGAAACGGGCTTGTTGCTTTTCATTAAGGGTAAGTTGCATTGTTTTTTCATTTTATAGATTGTGAAAATACTTGCGGGCTAACGATCTTCATCTCGTTCCCAACGTCTCGTTGGGAACGTATTTTCTAAGAAGCTCTGCTTCTTCCTCAGAGCTATGTAAGATGAAATGCCGGAAACAGAGTTTCCGCAAAAAATAATAAATTTACATTTTCGTAAACTCAATAGTCAATTCGTTCCTGATTTCTCGAACAACATTAATTCGATATATTGTTGTACCTTCAATTTGCATGTATAACGTTTTACCCTGTTCAACTTGAATAGACATATATTCAAAAGGACCGTAGACACTGTTTGAAAATCCTAAAATCCCTTTTGCTTTAAGTAATGATTTTCCCCACCCAGAACTTTCATAAGTGAGCGACACCTTACCTCCAAATAATACCTGAGGATTGCCCGACTTTAAGTCAGACAAAAAAAATGATCGAAATTGAGTTTCTGTCTCATTTGATGTGCTTACATCATTTTTCTCGTTTAAGTCGATAGAAGAATCGCTTAACGATTTGTTGACTAATGTAATTTCATATTCGCTAGCCGTTAAAGCACGTGCTTGTGCTCCAACGGGAATCTCACCTTCCCCTCCTTTACATAAGAGCGCAAGTGGACACAATAAAACGCTCACAGCTACACTTTCGCCAATTTTTGACTCGCCTTTTGTAAAAAAATTTCCAATTAAAGCAATCGTCGTTCCGTCAACGGCCGTAGTGCTTTGTATAGATATAGCGAGGTTTCCTGATTGGCCAACCATTCCTGCGTCTTCTGCTGATTCTACAATGCTAATTACCGGTGTGCCGCTTTTAATCACTACCTTATTCTTTACAATGACGTCAGAAGCAACGCTGAGGATAATGTGTTGACCTGTAGTAATTTGGGCGCTCGAAAGTTTGTTTAACGATTTAACGACAACAATCGTTGATGTGGGGATTTTTATTTTTTCTTGTGAGATTCCAAACGATGAAAAGAGAAATAAAATTAGAAAACAATATCGTATATTTTTCATATTGACTTTCGTTTGTATTGAATTGGGATTGGATAAACAAACATAAAGGCACCAACACCCCCAACGATTCCTGTTATTAAACGCACAGAATTGATGCTTTCGTAAAAACCTAAGAGCTGAAAAATTGGATCTATTGCCGCAAGGCCAACGAGACAAACACCTATCACCGATCTTTTTCCAAAGGAAATTTTGGGTTTAATGAAAACAGCAGCTAGTGCAATTCCCAGATAAGCAGAAGAACATCGAGCGCACAATGCCCAAGGCCTACCTAGAACCCAAAAACATCTGGTTGGATATTGATGACATATTGGAGAAAAAAGAGAATAT
>JAJYOI010000142.1 GCA_021796275.1 Bacteroidota bacterium | reverse complement strand
AGATTATTTTGCCCTGCACGATTCTTTCGGCGGTTTCACTTCCGCTTACCGTAATGATAAAACTCTTCAACGTTTGCAACGGTTCATGCTTGTATTCGAATTTCCATTCCCTAAGAAAGTTGAGATATGCAGCCGCCCATTTTTTGCCGGTCTCTTCCAGGTTGTCTTCAGCAAGAAAATTCATCATCTTTTGCGGAATCTTCGGATAAAAAAGTCCGAACTTTTCTATGCTCATGGTCGATTCGGGCGCCATAGCCTCGATGGGAATCGGCGTGTTGATGCACATCTTTGTCATGTACGGACAAACCGGTTTGTCAATGTTGAACAGAAGCCTGCATGTGACGCACCAGTATCTGTTAGAAGGAGAATAAATACCGCCGGGCATTTTTCCCACACGTTCCATAATTGCCTGCTTATTCATTAACATAGTAATAACTCCATAAAAATTCTTTTTTTGATTTGTATTGCAGAGAAGATGCACTGCCAGCGAAGCTCCGAAGGTGCTATTGCTTTGCACCGCATCATATGCGCCGATAGCGCCGTGTATTGCTGATTATGAGATGCAGGGGAACAGAAAAAGGTGCAGAAAAATTATGTTGGGCAGGACGTGAATGAATTTCTATTGTCATTCATTGTGTGCAGAGTGCCGGCATCGATGCACTGCCGTTATGCCATTTCGAGAACTCTCCCAAACACAACCTCAAAACGAAAGCTTTTTTTCTGACTTTTCGATTCGATGTATTCAGCGATCCGTTCGAGTCTGCGGGGAATTGCCATAATTTTATCCTGAGCTTTACGTCCGAGTTCATTCAACGACATCATGATTTCGATTCCCCATGATTCGATCAATTGTTCAACAATGCGTTTATAGTCCCGCGGACCATAGATACCGGAGCGCCGGACAACATCGGCATAATCATTAAAGTTGGTGATTGAAATTCCGGGCATGTCGATGCTCGGCATAATTGCGGCGGCTGAAGCTAACGCTTCGTTCGGGTCTCTTTCAATGATTTCTTTGAACACGCTCATGTAAAATGCGTAATGCCTCGCCTCATCCTGCGAAATTCTTTGAGTAATGAAATCTAGCAGCGGCTCAGAAGACGCTGCGATCCTGCCGGTTTTTAGATGCGATATTTGTGTTGCCTTCTCTTGGCAGCTCGTGTAGATGAAAATTTTGTACGGGTCTCTTCCCCAGTCCGGATTAAATCCGGCCCGGAGATAATTGAACTGAAGGCGTTCCAAAACACGGAAATTCAACAAGCGGGAATCCCGCGCGTAATCGCGAAGGATGTTTCCGTGGCGGTCTTCTTCTGCGGTCCACAAATTGTTCCATTGACTCCAGTGTGTGCGGCTGCCGAGGTTATCCGCAATCAACCGGTGAAAGTGCGGCAATCCTTCCTCTGTGAGAATGTTGAGTGCAAGAGCGACGCGAATGCAATCCGGAATGCCGCGTGCGCGGTCGCGAAGTTCAGCGATGACTATATCATTCGGTGAACCTTCATCGGAAGGAAGAATATCAGAAGAGAACCACAGCGTTCGTTTCGATTCGTGGTGTTGGATCAGCTTCTGGACAGCTTCTTCGAGGTCGCAAAGGACGCGATACTTTGCCTGGTTTGATTGCTGTTCCGGGGTTGTGGCGGTATTACTCATAGAGCCTTTCTCACAGATTTTATTTTATTAAATTTCATTTATTGCAGATACGAGCAGAGGCGATTGATTTCTCCGTGTGTACGTTAAAGTACACAGCGGCTCTCTCACCGGCAGTGTTATAATCTATGTTAACAGGTTGTGATTAGGCACAGGTAAAGTATAGAATCTCATGCAAATTCGCAACGTGCCGGATAGTAATTTTTTTTTGCCGCTCTTTTAAATTCTTCCGGCGTGTTCACGAAAGCACGTCGTGCGGGTTATGCGCGTTCTGCCCGCAGAATAACGTCTGATATCAAGCCGCTGCTCCTGTTGCTTCTTCATTCATGAATCTGTATTTTCCGCTGTTCAATCCAGCCACATCACCCTACAACAATAGGAAACTATGGTACAACATACTGTTCTTTCATCTGAAACCACGCTTGCACGCCGGTTGACACTTACATCTGCAATCATGGTTGTCATCGGCTCTGTGATCGGCTCAGGAATTTTTCTGACGCCGCAAAGCATTGCCGCCACAGTCCAGATTCCCGGCATCATGATCTTTGTCTGGATACTCACCGGTATGCTCACGCTCGCCGGTGCACTGACCAATGCAGAAATTGCCGGCTTGGTTCCGGAAGCCGGCGGGCAATATGTTTTTTTCCGCGTTACGTTCGGTGAGCTTACCGCATTTCTGTATGGCTGGACGACTTTCATTGTCTATCAAACCGGTTCTATTGCAGCAGTCGCTGTCGCATTCGGACGCTACTCCGGCTATTTCATTCACCTGCCGCATTTCAGTCCTGCACTCGAAGCGTGGACGCTCCCGCTCATTGGCAACATTCATCCATTCAACGACATCGGCGTGACGATGGTGGCGATCGGAGCAATTCTCGTGCTTACGGTAGTGAATTATTTCGGTGTGCAGTTCGGCGGATTTGTGCAAAACATTTTTACTTTTTTGAAAGTCGCCGCCATTGGCGGCATTATTGTTCTTGCATTCGGTTCAGGGAAAGGAAGCGTGGCGCATTTTTTTCCGTTGTGGGGAACGCCGGCTTCCGGCGCACTGCTCGGCGCCATCGGCGTTGCCATGATCGCTACGCTGTGGTCATACGACGGGTGGAACAGTCTTACATATCTTGCGGGTGAAGTGAAAGAGCCGCAGCGCAACATTCCCCGCGCACTTGTTATCGGAACGGTTGCCGTTATCATCATTTACGTGTTGACCAATCTCGCGTACTTGTATATTCTTCCCATCGGTGAAATTGCAACGTCCAAACTTGTTGCAGCAGATACGATGGAGAGAATTTTTGCCGGTTACGGCGGCGCAATTATTGCCGCGATGGTGATGATTTCAACCTTCGGCACGGTGAACGCAACTTCGATGACGACAGCGCGCGTCTATTTTGCAATGGCAAAAGATCAATTGTTTTTTGCGTCACTAGGCGAGGTACATCCGAAATACAGAACACCGGCAAAATCGCTGGTTATTCAAGCCGTGTGGGCATCCCTTCTCACGCTGACAGGAACGTATGATCAAATTTTCACGTACGTCATCTTCGCCGGATGGATTTTTTATGCGTTGGGCGCCGCCGCAGTGTTCATCCTGCGGAAAAAAATGCCTGACGCGCCGCGTCCATACAAAGTTCCCGGCTATCCGTATGTGCCGATCGTCTTCATTATTGTTGCCACCTGGTTTGTGTTGAACACCATTGTTCAGCAAACCGCGGATTCGATGGTGGGATTGCTTCTTGTCGCAGCGGGAATTCCGTTCTATTTGTATTGGAAGAAACAAATGTTAACAGCGGCGTGATCTGTTCTTTTAGGGGAAAAAGATTTCAGCAACTCATTCTGCATACCATCATTCAACACACAACAAAAAAGCCGCACGTTTTAAACGCGCGGCTTTTTTTCTTCCTACAGCGGGATCTCTTAGAAATCTTCGCCTAACGAAATGTAATATTTCGGCACCGAGAATCCGGCGACATCGTACGACCACGCAACGTCGAACTTCAGCGGCAAGCCGAAAAGAACCAGGCGGGCGCCGAAGCCGGTACCGATCAACAAATCTTTCGTAATTGTGCCTGTGTACGGGTCGCTGGTGAATGCCTGCCATGCATGCGAATCTGTCCACGCCGAGCCGACATCAAGAAATGCCGCACCGGTAATATTTTGAAACGCAAGCGGCACGCCGCCCGTTACTAAATAGCGAATCAACGGAAAGCGCAGCTCGTAATTCATCAGAGCAAATTTCGTTCCGTTCTGAGCGTTGTAATTGAATCCGCGCAGCGGCAGTGCCGGTGTGAGGAATGCATAATCGGCAACGCCGGATACAGCA
>JAJYOI010000009.1 GCA_021796275.1 Bacteroidota bacterium | reverse complement strand
TTCCGATCTCCGTTTTATGTGCAGACGGAAAATCTTGCCGGCGTGAGAGCGGCGTTTCCGGCTTCACCGGCGTCCGGCTTCGGCACACGCTGGCACGTGTATGTTCCGGAGAACGCGGTGCCTCGTGCCCAAAAAATTCTTTCGGAGCTGCATGTGAGCGTTGATTCGGACACGACGCCGTTTCCGGCTGTCAGTGCGGCGGATTTCAAAAAGAATTTTTGGAAAGCGCTTCTGTTGATTTCGCCGTTTATTGCCCTTCTGGCGTATATTTTGTACGAGGCTGCAACGAGATAGATGGGGAGCAAATTTTTTTTGCGGGTAATACAGCCGGCTCCCACCCATTCAGGGCAAATTAATTTTCTTGTCATTGTTTTAAGAGAGGGAATTTGAAAAAAGGGAAGTATATGTCTAAGAAAAAGAAGAGTGGAGGTTACCGCGAGTGGAAAATAAAAAAAGCGCAGCATAAAAATCAGTTTTTTGCCGACGTGCGGGAGATGTGCTCGGCAGTTGCTTCGCCGGAAATTTTTGCAATGATCCCGAAGAAGAAGTTGGCAGAATTGTATGCGATGAGGAATTTGCCGTTCCACTGCCGTGCAGAGCAAAACACTGCCATTCTTCCGGAGCTGCTCGATACTATGCGGCGTCTTATCAGTGGAATGATGAAATCAGAGCACATCGCTTTGTTTGATAAAGGACCTGAAGTTTCTTTGGTGTTCTATAACACGGTTGCGTATCCCGTGATATTGTTCCTTGAGGGTTTGGAAGAGAGAAGTTTTCCGCTGGCGAAAAAAGTGAAGGAGGCATTGCTTCCACTTTCTGCATGTGAAGCTTCAATAGGAAGGATGCAGTACAAAATTCGAACTGCATTGAATATAACGGCGATATTGAGTTCTGCGTTAGATTCCACAATGTATTGGCTGGAACATGTAAAGACGGCAAAGAGCACCGGCACTATAGGCATTGATAATACCGTCATTGTGCACCCGATTCAAGCGGAGCGCAAAACATTTTCCGTCGAAGGAGCAGCCCGCAGCGCAGTTCGCGTAGGAGTTCCTGTTGGGGAGCGGAAAGGTTTACTCTACGCATGGTTAACGTCATCAGAACTTGGAATGAACAAATCCAATAAACTATTTGAGGTTTATATTCAAATGCACGCCCTTCATCGTTTTAAGGAGCGTGCAGATTGTCTGCAAGAATATTTGACAACGTACTTCGTTTTCGAGTCTCTTACATACAAGAGGCTGTTCACGGACGACGGAGGGAGAATATTTTTTCCTGTAACGGTTGATAACGTTACCATAGGTTATTTTATTGCGGGATTAACAAATGGTGTTATTCTCATCCGCACATTTTTGTTAGCAACAAACAGCGGAACGCCGGAGGGAAAAAAACTGGATCAACTGTTCCATATTAACAAGCTCGACAAGCAATATCTCGCAATGGATAAGCTCAGCAGTTTCGCGACGGGAGAGCTTGGCGCCAATGAGGCATTTCGTGCCGCGTTTCGGGAAGCCGGATGTGAAAAGCTGCTTGATTTTCACAAGCGAATCAACTTCAAAGGAGAACCGGTAAAATTTTTAGGTGCAGACCGCGTTCAGTTTTTGTTGAAGTATTTGGGAATTGAAAGATGTGCTGAAAGTTCTTCGGCACCGGAGGCGGAAGGTTTTACCGCGAAAACAACGGATGCCATAACCGCCGTGCAGTAGCTTCGAGCTAAACCTGCGGAGCAAGAAAGAGGGCAAGTTATCAGAAATTGATAGTTATCCTTTTTTATTTTTTGCCAGTTTCTAAGGCTTGATTTTGACAGAAAGAAACGGGAGATTTATGCCAGTGACAGGCGAGTGAGAATAACTTAGATTCTCTGACATTTTTTATTGTTGCTTGCACTAAAGCGTGGGTGGCGCAAGCCGAGCGGTGTCCGGCTGTTATAGGATGTTTCTTGTGAAGCGGAGCTTCATAGGTTAGCGTTCCCAAACAGAGTTTGGGAACGAGGTGTAAAACATTATCCACTTGTAAGTAGGTTGCAACTTGGTTTAGTACTAGCCAGTGGCCCGTATAAATCAAAAGGTGAAAAAATGTATTTGATGTGGTTTTTTATTTACGCTTTTATCTTCGGCTTTCTTTCATCCCTAGCAGTTAAAGGAAAAAATAGAGATAAGTTTGGTTGGTTTTTCATTGGCTTTTTCCTCGGCATTTTTGGGTTGATAGCTGCTTTAGTTGTCTCAAAGTTGCAAACAAAAGAAATCAACCCCTTATCTGACATTTTTAATCCAGATGAATACGAGAAAAAATGCCCAGATTGCGCCGAAAAGATAAAACTTGAAGCGAAGGTGTGTAGATTTTGCGGGAGGAAGTTTTCAGAAGAAGAAATTCAAAAAATCATTGGTGAGGAAAAGAATAAATTTGATAACAGGGCAAAGCCTCAAGTTAATAATGGTATTATAACATGTCCCCAATGTAGCACACTAAATCCATCTCATTTTAATAAATGTATGGTTTGCGGTACTATTTTGAAGCCATAATTAGCCCGCAGGAATATTCGCATGCACTTAGCATCTGTCCGTTAATCAGCTCAGCCAGTACAGGAGAAATAATTATGAAGAGGTTTTCCCCAAATGCAATTATGGCACTCAAGGAAGCGCTTACTCATATTTACTGGAAAAAACAAGATTTAAGGACATTTGTCTATCATACAGTTGAAAACAAAGTCTTTATATCAACTATAGATTGGGATAACAACAAAAAAGCGGAAAGTGCGGGCATTTTGATAGACAGAATGGTTGCTCGCCCTGATCTTTATGAAAGTGACTTGCTCAGACTCTTTGATGTTACTATGCATTTCGATGACTTCAGTCATCTTAAACAATGGGAAGACTCAGAGACAAAAGTTAAAAGAGCAAAGGACTCTGTAGGGGCACTTCGTAAACATGCCAGCGGCTATTTTCAACTTAAAGAAGAAAAGGAAAAGGCAGAAGAGCGAAGAAATGTTTTCACTAGTATACAAAAGGAAAAAGAAAGTTTTACAAATATGATTAGTGTGTTGCGAGATGATTTCATGAGGCTCGTAACAGAAACAAATGCGCAAAAAAGGGGATTCTCATTTGAGAAGTTTCTGAACGGTTTGTTTAGACTGTTTGATCTTGAGCCGAAAGAATCATTCCGAATTGTAGGAGAACAAATTGATGGAGCTTTTACATTTGATGGAAACGATTTTCTTCTAGAAGCTAAATGGCAAGAAAAACCTGTTGATTTAGGTGATCTCTATAAGTTCGGTGGGAAAATTGAGGGTAGGCTCAAGCTAACTTTAGGTCTTGCTGTTTCTATTAACGGATTTACTCCTGATTACAACGAAAGCAAGGCAACATCAATGAAGACAATGTTGTTAATGGATGGTGCAGATTTAGTAGCAGTATTAGAAAATAGAATAGATTTGAAAGACTTATTATTCCGAAAAAGGCGACATGCATCTGATACGGGCGATATATTTCTTAAATACAAAGATATGTAAAGTAAATTATATGTTATGAAATCTTATTCCCATGGTTCTGCGTGGGACCAGTTGGAAATCAGGAGAACTGTTATATGTTCAGAATGAAATTTACTTTCTGCTTAATTGCTTTCATAACCTCAAGTGCGCTCGCGCAGCAGCCAATCGTCTATGGCGCAAATCCCGAAGCGGGGCATTATGTACACGTCAATGATATTCGTTTGTATTACGAGGTGTACGGAAGCGGCCATCCGCTTGTAATGATGCACGGCAACGGAGGGTGGATAAACGATCTCCGTTTTCAGATTGCGGAGTTTGCAAAATATTTCAAAGTGATTGCGGTTGACAGCAGGGCGCAGGGATTATCAACCGACTCGGATCAGGAGCTGTCGTTTTCGCTGATGGCTTCGGATGTCGATCAACTGCTCGATTCACTCAACATTGACAGCGCGTATGTTCTCGGCTGGAGCGACGGCGGCATTGTCGGACTTGAATTGGCGCTGAAGTATCCCGCGAAAGTTGCCAAGTTGATAGCTGTCGGCGCGAATTACGTTCCCGATTCCACCGCTTTGCCCGCTGCGATGATAGAAGAAATGAAAAATTCTTCGTTTGCAAAACTTGATTCAGCAGCACAGCACAATATTATTGCGCACTCACATTTTCCTGAAAGAGCCGGACTCATTTATGATAAGCTGAACAGATTGGATCTTCTCCATCCGCACATCACGCTTGAACAATTGTATTCTATCAAATCTCCGACGTTGGTGATGGCGGGCGATCACGACATTATCATAGATACACATACACTGAGCTTGTTTCATGCGCTCCCCAATGCCGAGCTGTGCATTGTGCCCGGTGCAAGCCACGGGCTTCTTCTGACTCGCGCACCGCTCGCGAATGAAATCATAAAGAATTTTTTGTTGTCCGGCAATAAAAATACGAAGTGAATCCGAAGAAAATTAGTTACACTGGTGTGAAAGGCGGGTTCTTACAAAAATGCCTGTGCAATATCGGTTCGATTCGAACATCATTATTATAGAAATGGTCGGTGAATATTCGACGGATGAACCTCGCGCGGCTGTTCTCAGCGCGCTTGCCGATTCTGCCTGCCCTGCGAATGCCGTTTTGCCAATCAATTTGGATCAATCGCAAAGCATTTATGAAAGGACTTCAAACGAAGTAAAAAACATGGCACTGTTTATTGCATCGCTCGGAAAGCGCTTCAACAACCGCGTCGCTTTAGTCGCTCCGGATGATCTTCCCTACGGTTTAATGCGTCAGGGTACGGTTGGTTCGGAAGAAATTGGGATTCAGGCAGAAGTATTTCGTGATTTTACAAAAGCCCGTGAGTGGCTGTTATCGTGAGTTTTTTATCCTTAAACAAGTTTTTCATAAAATTCTGAAAGAGATTATCCTATGAAACAAATGAGCGCTTTGTTCTTTATTGCCGTTACGACATTCTTTTTTTTCTGTTCGTTCAATCAGCCAAAAGGCGGGATGCCGCCGTCTGCCGACGCGCTTGCTTCGCACATTGATTCCACAGTAAATCCGGGCGACGATTTTTTTCTTTTCGCCAACGGAAAATGGTTCAAGGAACATCCGATTCCTGCCGATGAGCAAAGCAACGGCATTTGGCAGGTCATTCAGGATACGATTAACGCGCAGGTGCGAAATATTTGTGAAACTTCCGCAGAAATTGTGCATGCGCCGAAAGGAAGTCCCAAGGGGATTTTCAACAACAAACAGAAAATTGGCGATTTCTTTTTCTCCGGCATGGACAGCGTTTCGCTTAACCGCAATGGCGTCTCGGGATTGAAGAATGACCTCGATATGATTGATAATGTTACGGACGTGAAAGGAATCGTGAAAGCCGCGGCGTATGTTCACGCTGTTGCCGGCGCGCCGCTGTTCAGGTTTGGCGTTGGGCAAGATGATAGAATCAGCAGCAAGAATGCAATTTTTATCGCGCAGGGCGGACTCAGTCTGCCCGACCGCAGATATTATTTTGATACTGATAAACATGCCGTAACGATCCGCCAAAAATTTGTTCGCTTTGCCGCGGAGATGTTTACGATTATGGGATATGACAGCGCCGCTTCTGCAAATGCTGCGGACGAACTGATGAAAGTTGAAACCGCTCTCGCCAAAGCATCGCGCAAGCGTGAAGACACGCGCGACCCGGTGAAGAATTACAACAAAATTCCTTTCGCAGAATTGAATGCTTCCACACCAAACATTGACTGGAATGTTTTTATTAGCGGCGTTGGTTTGCATGATGTGGATACTGTCATCGTTGGCCAGCCGGAATTTCTTTCTGCGCTCGACAGCGACTTCACAACATTTCCGCTCAGCGACTGGAAAAATTATCTCAAGTTTCATCTTCTCAACGGACTTGCGCGTTACATGGATGACAAAACGTTTATGGAGTCGTTCGGTTTTTATTCCACAACGCTGCGCGGAATAGAAGAACCGAAGCCGCGGTGGAAGCGCGTTGTCGAGCAAACCAATTGGTCGCTTGGCGATCTTGTCGGCCAGGTTTATGTTGAAGAATATTTGCCAAAAGGCACAAAAGAAAAACTGCTGGAAATCGGCAATGCAATTAAGGAAGAGTATGCGAAGCGGATAAAAGCGCTCGATTGGATGAGCGAAGCGACAAAAGAAAAAGCGTTGGGGAAACTGAATGCGATTATTATGAAAGTCGGTTATCCTGATAAATGGAAGGACCTGAGCACGCTCGAAGTTGACCGGACGTCATATCTCCACAATGTGATGAATGCGAACCGGTGGTACTTCAATTATATGATCTCGAAATTCGGGAAGCCGGTTGACCGGACAGAATGGGACATGGAGCCGCAGACGTACAATGCGTACTACAATCCGTCGAACAACGAAATTGTCGTTCCTGGCTGCAACATTATTGTTCCGGGTTACGAAGGAAGAATGGCAGATGATGCCATTCTTTATTCGATTATCGGCGGCTCGACATTCGGGCATGAGATCACACACGGTTTTGATGACCAGGGAAGCAAATACAACGCAGAAGGAAATCTCGACAATTGGTGGACGCCGGAGGACAGTGCAAAGTTTTATGAAAGGACGAAAAAAATTGTGCAGCAGTTTGATAATTACATTGCAGTGGACAGCCTGCACATCAACGGCGCATTGACAGAAGGAGAGAATATTGCCGATCTTGGCGGAATTATTATGGGCTATGAAGCGTTCAAGAAAACATCTCAGTACAAGAATGACGAGATGATTGCAGGCTTAACGCCGAGCCAGAGATTTTTTCTCGGTTACGCGCTCGCGTGGATGGTGAATGAGCGGCCAGAAGCGGTTGCAACACAGGTGAAGAGCAACGAACATTCGCCGGCAAAATTCCGTGTCATCGGTCCGCTGTCGAACATGCCGGAGTTTTACCAGGCGTTCGGCGTGAAGAAAGGAGACGCGATGTGGCGACCGGATAGTTTGAGAGTGAAGATTTGGTAAGAATATAAAAAACGGATTGGTGGATGACTGGATAAATGGATTAATGGTTTTAAGAATCCAATAATCCACCAATCCATTAATCCACTTTTTTCGAGGAGGCTCTAGTATGAAAACGGCAATTGCTTTATTGTTCGCGCTTGTGCTAATGGGATTTTCAACCGGCGTGTACAATGCGCAGGAAACGATTTCCTGCTGTTCAACCACATCGGCAACAGCAGAATTTGCGGCGCTCGGCGGGGACGTGATGTTCGTATCATTGCATAAAGCGCCTGCTCCGTTTACCGGAAAACTGGAAAACGGGAAAATGATTTCCTTCGCAACCAGTGACGGAAAAGACGGACAGGCGTATTTTGTCCGCTCACCGAAGAAGACGAACAAAGTCTTGCTTGTTTTTCAGGAATGGTGGGGATTGAACGATTACATCAAACAAAAAGCAGAGGAATTACAAAAAGAATTGGGGAACGTCAATGCTTATGCTCTCGATTTATACGATGGAAAAGTTGCGTCTGAACCGAATGAAGCGGCGAAAATTATGATGGCGGCAAAAGAAGAACGGATTCGCGCGATCATTGAAGGAGCGATCGAGCATGTGGGTCCGAAAGCGAAGATTGCCACTATCGGCTGGTGTTTCGGCGGGGGATGGTCGCTGCAGGCATCATTAATGGCAGGAAAACAAGCGATTGGCTGTGTGATGTTTTACGGTATGCCGGAGAAAAACGTCGAGAAATTGAAAACACTCCACGCCGATGTGCTTGGACTTTTTGCATTGCAAGATAAGAATATCACGCCGGCAGTTGTTGATACTTTTCAGCAAAATATGAAAGCGGCAGGAAAACATCTTGAAGTGAAAAGCTACGACGCGGTTCACGCGTTCGCCAATCCGAGCAATCCGAAATTTGATAAAGAAGCCGCCGCCGATGCGAATGCCCGCGCGCTCGCTTTTCTCAAAAAACATTTAGGAGTGTAAAGTGATTTCGTTTCGCGTGAAGCGTATTTCTCTCATAATTTTCGCTGCATGTACGTGTGCCGGTGTTTTGTTTGCACAATCCGTTCCCGACACGTTGTATCTGCGGAATAAAAACTACAAAGCTCAAACCGATTTGTATTCCATCTACAAAACGGAGAAAGCGGACGTGGTGATGCTGGGAAATTCCATCACATTCGGCGTGAATTGGAACGAGCTGATGGGGCGGACAAACATCGTGAATCGCGGCATCGGAAGCGATTTGACACAGGGTTTTTTGCATCGGCTGGAATATGTGTACAATGTGCATCCGAAACTGTGCCTCATCATGGGAGGCATCAACGATATTTACGAAAACATCTCTGTAGAAAAGATTTTCGAAAATTATACCGGCATTATAGATTCACTCCGTGCGCACAACATTATTCCTGTTATTCAGTCAACGCTTTTTGTTTCACCGAAGTGGAAAAAAGCTGCGGAGAAAAATATGGAGGTGGAGAACCTGGACAGAATGTTGATGGAGTACGCGCATAAGGAGAAAATTCTTTTCATTGATCTGAATCGCGTTCTTGCTGAACACAATACGCTGAAAGATGAATTAACAATTGATGGCGTGCATCTAAATGCAAAAGGATATGAGTTATGGCGGGGAGAATTGGAACCGGTGCTGAAAAGATACGGACTGTGAAGTTGGGAAAGAAATTCCTATTTGATTAAAACTAATTTTTTGGTGTCAACAAAACTTCCTGCGTTCAGTCGGTAAAAATATACTCCGCTTGATAAATTAGAAGCGTCAAATTTTATAGAATAGTTTCCTGCTGCTTTTTCCTCATTTGTCAATACCATTATTTTTCTACCCATAGCATCAAAGACACTTAATGTAATATGAGTGTTGTGTGGTAAACTGTAGGATATTGTTGTTGTTGGATTGAATGGATTAGGGTAATTCTGACGTAGTACGAAGCTTTTCGGAGTGGAGTTAGAATTTTCTGCGGCAACTTCAGTAGTAGATTTTATCCATGCAATTGCAGCGTTTGCCACAGCGTCCTCTCCCTTAGCCGCATCATCCGGTGTATGCCATACTTTTTCATCAACCTGAAATTCTTCATGTGTAAGATAATGCGGTGCATTCTCATCTTCAAAACCGTTTAGGTATGCATACCGTGCCACAACACCAGAATCAAGGAGAACCTGTTGCAATGATGCGTAGCCGGAGGTGGTGGAAAGTCCAAAGAATCTTGCCTGAGGCAGGGATTTCATTCGAAGACAGATAAAATCACAGGCGCTTATACAATGCGGACCTGTTAACACTGCAATTGGCTTGTTAAAAGATCGTGAGCTATCATCTAAGAGAGAAAAGCCAGAATAAGTACGCATTGCAAAGTGATCGAAGGGGTTACTACGCTGGGCAAGGAATAATTCTGGAGGGTTTGAATCAAAGAGTAACCTCAACCCAGCATCGCTATTTTGAACATAGCCGCCGTTGTTCGTTCTGAAATCGAAAATCAAACCGGTGACGTTATAAATTCTAGTGAGGGAGTCTATTGCGTTATGGAAAACAATGCTTGACGAATCTGCGAACCAACTCCAGACATACACGTAACCGATATTTGTTCCTTCAACAATTCCCCATGCCACACTTGTTGAAGGTCCCCCAGGATGAAGTGGAACAGGAACCCCAGGCACAGGCAATTGATCAAGGAAATTTTTTGATTGTTCTTTAATGGTACTCAGTGGGCTTGTTGAAAGATGTAGGGTATCTTTACTGGAATATTTGATAATGTCAATTGTATCAAAAAGATGCCAGTTACCACCTGCTCCTTGTAACCAATCAAAGTTATACGCAAAATCATTTCCGCCGATAGATGTTCCAGAATAAATCGGCAATTCCATACCAAGCAGTTTCTTGTATAATTTTTTCCAAGGTATGCCATCGTACCCAAGCACTATATCACCAGCGGAAATGCCAAGGGGGTGGTTTTCTATTGCACTGTACACTAAAAGTGAACTATCTGGTAGTGGGGACAAGCCGGCCCCAAAGCGCCAATTGTCACGAGAAAAAAGCAGCGGCATGCCCAAGGTAGGTTGAGGAATATTTGAGACTTTCTCTTCATATAAAAAAGTATGAGGCTCTTTAAGGCTTAGACCTAAATAATTGATGATTGCCCCAAATCGCCCACGACTTACTCCCTGCGCAATTTCAGGCCTATATTTTTCTTTGATTGCATTCCAGTCAATATCTAAGTTTTGGAAACAGGCATATTTTTGATCAATCAATGTCCACACTGAGTCGAAAATATGAAGCTCTTCTTCTGCAGAATATCCTGCTCCCCACACACTGTCAATTCTTGCCTTCACGTCGCATTTAAGAATATCGTAACTTTGGGGAAAGAGCGATGTTGTGCTGAAAAGAAAGATGAGAAGCAACAGCAGAAATTTTATAGAGAAATTTTTCGTGATGAAAAAATCTTGTAGCATTAAGGCTCTTCTTTATAATTCATTGAGCACTTTTAACAAAATACGAAAATTATTCTTCTACTACCTGAAATTCCTTTCCTTTTGGTCTAATTGTATCGTACATTCTTTGCAAGCCGCGGTACGCAGACTGATTTCCGCGTTGCGCGGCACTGCGGTATAATTGGACTGCCTCTCCGGTATCCCTTACAACACCGCTTCCCGTTTCGTAACAGTACGCAAGCGCCACTTCAGCGAGAACCGATCCCTTCTGCGATGCCGAATCGAGAAATGCAATGGCCAGGCTGTCAACATCAGAGCCGGAGGAAGAAACGACGCTTGATGCGGCGTAACGGATGCGGGCTTCTTCGCTTCCGAGAGAAGCGGCAAAATTCCACACGTCCATTGCTTTCTTCTTATCCTGCGTTACCCACCGTCCGGAAAAATAACAGTTGCCGGTTTCCACAATTGCCGGAAGGTAATTTTGCGCAGCCGCCGCTTGTAAAAGCTGGAACGCCTGTGTTCCATTCAAATCATAATCGAAGCCGATAGCCGTCAATCCGGCAAGAACATATTCTGCTTCCGGGTCGTTCTTCACTGCTTTTGCTGTCACCACATCCATAAAATTTTTCGTGTGCATCAATCGCCACAACAGCGCAGGAGCGCGGCGCGAGTCGAGACGGATCGCGTTAATATATTCCATTGCCGCGCGAAGTGAATTTTTGCGCACTCCAATTCCCCGTTCATACATTCTGCCGAGCACCGTTTGTGCTTCAGGACTTCCTTCGTCTGCGGCGCGCCGGACGACAGCGAGAATTGAAAAATCAGTGTCGCCTTTTGCAATTTGCGAACTATCTTCAAAAATATTTGTCATGCCGAGCGCATTTCTGAACTCCGGGCTTCCTTCGCGCAGCGCTTCTTTGAGAAGAGTGAGATCGTCAACATGTGAGACAGTGTCGCTGTTAAAATCGAGAAGCACCGGTTCGAGAACCTGCGGTGCGGTTTTTTGCGACGACAGCTGCTTTGGTGGAGCTGCCGGCGCAAGGGTATCGTTTGAGGTTGAATCGTTATCTTCATGAATACCGCGTTTTTCAAGCTGGGCAAGAACTTCTTTTGCCGGCTCGTAGCCGGCGCCGGAAGATTTTCTGATCCAGTGGTACGCGGTGCTCAGGTTTCTCTGAACGGCGAGATTGTCGGTAAAAAAAAGGCCGTACATAAACTCCGCTTCCGCCATTCCGCGCTGTGACGCGCTGCGGAAATAGTTGTACGCTTCGAACGGGTTCCAGTCAACGCCCCAGCCGTTATTTAGAAAAATGCCATAGTTGTATTCAGCCACGAGAAATTTTTGTTCGGCTGATTTATGAATCCAGTATGCCGCACGAATAGTATCGCGGGGAAATCCCTTTCCGAGAAAATAGCGCAAGCCAAGCTCGTGCTGCGACGCAGCATCGCCGGCATTGGCGCTGCGGATGAGCATGAAATTTTCCCACAGTTCGTAATCCAAATCTGACGGCTTAATGAGTGCCGTCGCGCTCGGTGGCTTATAATCCTTGAAGACCGGACTGTTCGGATGTTCCTGGGCTTCAATACTGCCCGATGCTCGAAGGAGCAAGAGAAACAATACAAGGAAAAACAGCAATCCGCGGTGCATACGTTGGAGTTTTTTGTCTGAGTTTTTCATGAAATAACTATTCGCTCTTCAACAATCTCTTCATTCACTGTACGAAAGTCAATAAAAAAGTCCGCCATTCTATGTGCGGACTTTGACAATGATGCGGCTGCGGAAGTTTATTCTTAGCGGTCGCGGTTGAAGAGTTTCTTAAGAAACCCTTTCTCAAAATCTTTCGAATCGTCAGCCAACGTTCCCCAGTCGCTGCCTTGAGCGTCAGTCGGTGCGTGGCTGTGAACTCTTTTTTTCGGAACTTCGGGAACATTATTGGAAAGATTCCGGTACTCGTTGCCGTACCCTCTGCGGTATGTATGAATGGGTATCCGTTTTTTTGCCTTGCGGTATTTGCTTTTTCCTTCTTGTTCAGTTCGCTGTTGAAAATCTCTGTCGCCTCTGGCGTCATTTCCACTTTGGGAATGAGAGCGGCTCTGATGACTTGAACGTGAATGGGATGATTCATCCCGTCGCGGCGAATTTTCAACAGGGTCTTGCGAGTAATCGAAACCGGGAAAACGTTCCAGCATAAACCGTTTGGAAATGAAGCGCTCGATTTTTTTCATGTGCATCTGTTCAGCAGGGGAAACGAATGTAATCGCGTCGCCTGTTGCATCTGCACGTCCCGTTCGTCCGACGCGGTGAACGTAGTCTTCTGCATACGCAGGAACATCAAAATTGATGACGTGTGAAATCCCTTCGACATCAATGCCGCGGGCGGCAATGTCCGTAGCTACCAGCACTTTGTGGTGGCGCTGCTTGAAGCCGTCCAGCGCGCGTTGGCGCTGTGACTGCGAGCGGTTGGAATGAATTGCAGCTGAGGAGATTCCTTTATGTGCAAGCCTGCGCGCAATGGCATCAGCGCCGTGCTTGGTACGGGAGAACACGAGAACGCTGTCGAGCGATTTCGCTTCAAGAATATGAAGCAGTAAATTTATTTTTTTATTTTGCGGTACGGAATAGAAATGTTGAGTAATGCCTTCCGCCGGCGCCCGTTGTTCGCCAACCTCAATAAGTTCCGGCGATTTCTGGATTGTTGCAGCGAGTTTTTTTATCTCAGCGGAAATCGTTGCGGAAAATAACATTGTTTGCCGTTTGGCCGGGACTCTCGAAATAATTGTACGCACATCATAAATGAATCCCATATCGAGCATTCGATCTGCCTCATCGAGAACAAGAATCTCGACAGCAGAAAGGTCGGCCGTCTTTCTTTTTAAATGATCCAGTAAACGACCCGGCGTTGCAATGATGATATCCACGCCGCGGCTGAGCCGTTTGATCTGATTGCTCATATTGACGCCGCCGTACACCGAAAGACTTGTGATGTGCAGAAAACGTCCAAAGCCGGCGATGGAATCTTCTACCTGTTGCGCAAGCTCGCGCGTCGGTGTCAGGATCAGTGCCCGGGTATTGCTTTTACGCGGTGTTGATGAGAGATGCTGAAGCATTGGCAGAACGAATGCTGCCGTTTTTCCCGTGCCGGTTTGAGCGCGGCCGATGAGGTCTTTGCCTTCAAGTGCGATAGGAATTGCGCGGGATTGAATTTCCGTAGGCACGGTATACCCTGACGCATGAACTGCCTGCATCAGTTGGTCTGAAAGACCAAGTGTGGAGAATGACATGAAACATCCTTTAAAAAAATTTGGGAGACTCTACGCGCTGGATGTCAGTCAACAACGTGCCGAGGAATGGAGAGTTTTTCTGGAGAACTCTTTTTCTGAAGGCTGCCGTAACTCTTATCATCAGAGAGCGGGTCTCAAATGTCCGCTCCCGATAATACAGTTACCGATTGCGGCGTTGCTATTTGCAACACTTTAAGATAAGTCTTTTTTGCGAGAATAGCTAATTTATTGGGTAGTGGTACGTTTTGAAAATGCATCATTACCATTCATTTTCCTGCTGTTTCATTCCAAAACAAAATTACGTATCTTCATTGCGAACAATTCGTCAGTTTTTTACTGAAATACTATGGAATAGTTGATACTCACCACATGAATTTTTTCTTCGGCACTTCTCTTCGCTGTCCGCACATATCTCTCTTTAAGAAAATTATTTTTGTTATAGTTCTTCTCGCGATTATTTCCAGCTTGTCTCGTGCGGACGATCAGCTTCGTAAGAAAATCGGCCAAATGGTCATTCTTGGTTTTAACGGCACAACGCTGGACGACAGTCTTCGTGTTGATCTTGCTCAGCGCAATCTCGGCGGAGTTATTTTGCTTGGCGGCAACTGCACTTCGCCGCTGCAGCTTCAGGAGTTGACTGCATCAATTCGCTCTGCCGCAATGACGCCGCCGTTTATTGCCATTGATCAGGAAGGTGGAAAAGTTGCCCGGCTCAACAAAAGCAACGGGTTTGCTTCAACGTACACGGCGTACAAACTTGGCAGCGTATTTCAATCGCTCGATTCCACAGCGGCTCAAGCCGCACTCATGGCGTCGTGGCTGAAAGCAAGCGGCATCAATGTCAACTTTGCTCCGGTGGCAGATGTCGATGTGAATCCGTCAAGTCCCGCTATCGGAGCGTATGACAGAAGTTTTTCCCCGATTCCTGCCGTTGTTGCCGAACACGCTGAACGGTTCATTGATGAATTTCATGCACAGCATATTATCACAACGCTGAAACATTTTCCCGGCCACGGCAGCGCGGCAACAGATTCACATTTCAATCTGCCGGATATTACAACAACGTGGGCGGATTCCGAACTTGTGCCGTACCGAGATTTGTTAGCGGCACACAAAGTTGATCTCGTTATGGTCGGCCATCTTTTTAATGCGAAGATTGACAGTCTCTATCCATCATCACTTTCATACAATACAATCACGGGACTGCTGCGCGATTCGCTCGGATACAACGGCGCGGTCATCACTGATGATTTGTATAACATGGAAGCGATCACGGCGAATTTTGATTTCAGCACTACCGTACAGCACGCCATCAATGGCGGAAACGATATGCTTCTGTACATACTCAACATAGACCAAGTGAGCCACGCTTCGTTATGCGAAAAAATTATCGATACTGTGGAAGCAATGGTGAACAGCGGCGTTATTGCCGAGAGCAGAATTGATGACGCATACAATCATATTCAACAATTGAAAAATGCGTATTTGCCGATGGAAGTTGCGGTACAACACAACGGCGTGATTCCATCGGATATTACATTGTCGAATTATCCGAATCCGTTCAACCCGATGACGCAATTACGGTTCGAGATTCCGGTTTCGGGGTTCGTGACGTTGAAGGTGTTCGATCTGCTTGGAAGACACATTGCGACGCTGGTTTCCGAAAATGTGAAAGCGGGACAGTATGATATTCCATGGAACGCCGCGGCGTACCCGAGCGGCGTCTATTTCTGCGTTCTGCAATCCGGAAATCAAATGCGCACAGCGAAGCTGATGCTGGTGAAGTAGCAGAGCTATGCAGTTCATGTTTTTTGCGCTGTCCTGCCGGAATTTCATTTTTTGTTGAGAAAAAAAATTCTTACCTTTAATCTATTCGTCTCCACAGGAAGTGCCTGTGAGGGACAAGGTCATTCTCTCCAAAGGAGTTTTTAATGAAATTATTTTTTGCAATGGTCGTGTGTATCGGAATTGCGTTTAGCCCGCTTTCCGCTCAAAAGAAAACGGCATCCAAAGCCGCCAAAACCGAATCGAAGATGGTGCCAAAGGCGACATTGAAAACGCAAAAGGACAAAGTGAGCTATATCATCGGAACAAACATCGGCGAAAATTTCAAAAAACAGGGCGTCGATGTTGATGCCGAGCTTCTGTTGAAAGGAATCAAAGATGGTTTGGGAGGCAAGAAATATCTTCTTTCCGATGACGAGATGAAAGAAGTGATGACGGTATTTCAGAAAGAAATGATGGCGAAACAGTCTGAGGCATTCAGCAAACAAGCAGAAGCAAATAAGAAGGAAAGCGACGCATTTCTTGCTGCAAACAAAACAAAAGACAGCGTTATTACGCTGCCGAGCGGATTGCAGTACAAAATTCTCCGCGAAGGAACGGGCCGCATACCTGCGAAAACCGATACGGTAGTTGTGAATTATCAAGGACGGCTTCTTGACGGGACCGTGTTCGACGATTCATACGCGCGCGGCGAGCCGGTTACATTTCCTGTTTCCGGCGTTATTCCGGGATGGATAGAAGCACTACAATTGATGAAAGAAGGCTCGAAGTGGCAATTGTTCATTCCACCGGATCTGGCATACGGTGAGCGCGGTGCTGGCCAGCGCATCGGACCGAATGAGGCATTGATCTTCGATGTGGAATTGATGAAAGTGAAGTAGTGCAGTAGTCAGTAATCAGTCCCCAGTATTCAGGTACAAGATTCTGTTTACTGATTACTGACTTCTTTCTCTATGCCATTTCTTGGTGAAATAAGTGCGCTGTTGACCGCTGTGTGCTGGTCGGGGTCGTCCATTGCTTTTGCTGCAGCAACAAATGCAATCGGATCTGTACAAGTCAACATCTCCCGCCTTGTGTTTGCAACAATTTTTTTGTTTGTCACAATTCTTGTTGCAGGAATGAACATATCGCTTTCCTCGCTGCAGGTATTCTATCTTGTCATCAGTGGATTTATCGGATTGGTCTTCGGGGATACCTACTTATTCAAATCGTATCAGGAAATCGGCCCGCGTTTGAGCATGCTTATCATGTCGACTGCGCCGGCAATCAGCACGGTGCTTGCATATTTTTTTCTCAGCGAGGTATTGTCGCTATGGGGCATCGCAGGAATTTTTGTCACGATTGCAGGGATTGTTTTGGTTGTGCTTGAACGACCCGATGCTTCATCTAAAAAATATACAATTTCCAAAATCGGGCTTGTGTACGGATTTCTCGGAGCGTTAGGGCAAGGTGTCGGCTTGATCTTTGCAAAACTCGCGTTTCACGAAGGAGCGATCAACGGATTCGTCGCAACGTTTGTCAGAGTTGCATCGTCTATGGCAGTGTATTTGCCGTTGGGTTTTTTAACGCGGCGATACATCAATCCGGTAAAAATATTTTCTCATCGGAAAAAAACATTAGTCTTCACTCTTATTGGCGCAATTCTTGGCCCTTATTTCGGAATTACGTTTAGTTTGATTGCGGTAGCGAATACGAAAGTCGGCATTGCCGCGGCACTCATGGCAACCGTGCCGATATTGATGCTGCCGTTGGTGCGTTATATCTATAAAGAATCGCTTTCGTGGAAAGCCGTTGCGGGCGCCTGTATTGCTGTTGCCGGCGTTGCGATTTTATTTTTGAGGTGACATGCTGCATTCCGCGTGGCTGTATCCGGTTTTATTTCTCACGGGATTATCCGCAGGACTGGTTGATTCAATAGCGGGGGGAGGCGGGCTTATCACGATTCCGGTAATGCTTGGCGTGGGGATGCCTCCGCATATTGTGCTGGGAACGAACAAATTTCAGGGAACATTCGGCAGCTTCACCGCAACTTATTATTACAGCCGCCACCGCATTGTGCAGTGGCGCGAAGCGGTTTCCGGAATTTTGTTCACAGCCGCCGGTGCAGCCGCCGGTGCATATGCCGTGCAGCACATTGACAGCGCCTTCCTCGGAAAATTGATCCCGGTTCTTCTCGTTGTCGTTCTTGTTTATGTTGCGGCGACGCCGGCCCTCGGCGAGCGTGATGAACATGCGCGGACGACACCTAACATATTTTACCTCGCTGCCGGACTTGCACTCGGATTTTATGACGGATTTTTCGGTCCCGGTGTCGGCTCGTTTTGGGCGGTAGCATTCGTGCTTGCGCTCGGGTTCAATTTGCAGAAAGCAACCGGCTACACGAAGCTGATGAACTTCACGAGCAATATTATTTCGCTCGCCGTATTCATTGCGGGCGGCGTTGTGTGGTTCGAAGCAGGAATTGTGATGGCGGCAGGACAAATCATCGGCTCACGATTAGGCGCAAAGTTAGTAATACGAAAAGGGGTGCGGTTCATCAAGCCTGTTTTTCTCGTTGTGGTTTTTGTAACTGTGTGCAAGCTGTTTTATACTCAGTTCTTTTCACGGTGAGTGGAGGGCGAGATTTCATCCCGCCCTCCACCTTTCCTATCCTACTTTTCCGTCAAGCCGCGTTCTTTGAGCAATGCATCCACAGTGGGATTGCGGCCGCGGAATGCGCGATACATTGCGCCCGCGTCTTCCGTGCCGCCGCGAGAGAGAATCATATCGCGGAAGCGCTCACCGTTCCTCCGCGTCAAACCGCCGTGTTCGGTGAACCACGCAAACGCATCGTCGTCAAGAACTTCAGCCCACATGTACGCAAAATAGCCTGCTGCATAACCGCTGCTCCAAATGTGCGCGAAGTATGTAGACCGATACCGCGGCGGTATCAGCGGCATGTACACATCAAATTTCTTCAAAGCATTCGTTTCAAATGTATCAACATTTGCCGGACGTGCGCCTTCTTTCAGTGTATGCCATGCCATATCCAGCAGCGCGGCTTCGAGGTATTCCATTGTTGCAAATCCCTGATTGAACGTCTTTGCCTTTCTGATTTTTGCTACCAATTCCTGCGGCATAGGCTCGCCCGTTTTGTAATTTCTTGCGTAATGTGCAAGAACTTTTGGGTACAGCGCCCAGTGCTCATTGAACTGTGAAGGAAATTCCACAAAATCTGTCGGGACGTTCGTGCCGGTAAGCCGCGGATATTCCACAGTTGTCAGCATTGAGTGTAATGCGTGGCCGAACTCGTGAAACATTGTCACTACATCATCATAGGTCAGCAGCGCCGGCTGGCCGGGACCCGGTTTCGAAAAGTTGGCGACATTGAACACAACAGGTTTCGTATGAAGCAGGGTTGTTCCGTCAACAAACGTATCTTCCCACGCTCCGCCGCTCTTATTGTCACGCTTAAAGTAATCGCAGTACCAGAGCGCGATTGATTTTCCGTTCGCATCAAACACTTCGAAGATGCGGACATCCGGATTGTACACGGGAATATCTTTCCGTTCCTTGAACGTCAGTCCATATAATTGGTTTGCGGCATAGAAGACGCCGTCTTCAAGCACACGATTCAACTCGAAGTACGGTTTGATCTGGTTATCATCAAGAGCGTACTCCGCTTTGCGCACCTGCTCGGCATAATATTGCCAGTCCCACGGTTCAAGCGTGAAGCCGCCATGTTGGCTGTCAACCAGCGCCTGCATTTTTGCCGCTTCGCCATTCGCTTTCTTCGTGGTTGCGGGAACAAGATCGGTGAGAAGCTTTATTGCAGCTTCAGGAGTTTTTGCCATGTCGTCGGCGAGGATATAGTCTGCATAGCTCGGATAACCAAGCAGCTTTGCTTTCTCTATTCTTAATTCAGCGAGGCGAAGAATAATTTGGCGCGTATCATTGCTGTCGGCGTGCTCGGCGCGCATGGTGGATGCGCGGAACAATTGCTCACGCACTGCCCGATTGTGCAATGAAACTTGTGACGGTTGCTGGGTTGTATTTTGAAGCGCCAGCACCCACTTGCCGTCGAGTCCGCGTTGATGAGCGGCTTCAGCGGCTGCGGAAATTTCCGCATCACTGAAGCCATTGAGCTCCTTTTTGTCATTAATGACGAGCGCGCCGGCTTTTGTTGCGGCGAGAAGTTTGTTTTGAAAGCGTGTGACCAGTTTCGATTCTTCCTGATTCAGCTCGCGAAGCGTTTTCTTATCCGCGTCGGAAAGAAGTGCACCAGACCGCACAAAGTCTTTGTAATAACGTTCGACGAGAATTTTTTGAACTGCGTTAAGGCCGATCTTGTCACGTTGGTCGTACACCTCTTTGACACGCAGGAAAAGTTTTTCATTCAAATGAATTGCGTCAGCATGTGCGGCGAGACGCGGCGCTTCTTCCTCCTGGATTTTCTGCAGAGCATCGTCGGTGTTCGCCTGTGTCATTGCAAAGAAAACCTTCTCGGTTCGCGTGAGCAAGGTGCCGGAGCGTTCCATTGCGACAATAGTATTTTCAAACGACGCGGACGACGGGTCGTCGGCTATTTTTTCGATCTCTGCAATCTCCTGACGCATACCTTCTTCAAGCGCCGGCTGGTAATCCGAATCCTTGATCCGGTCAAACGGCGGCGCCTGATAAAGAAGAGAACTTGGCTGTGTGAAAGGGTTTGCGCTCATGATGCCCGCTGCAACGGTATTCTGTGTGGGATCAGAAGTGAACACGTGCCTTGTAACTCCTGCGGTTGTGGTTGCGATAAAAAAGATTATCAATCCTCCCAGTGTAAACGATAGATGCTTTGTCATTGTGCCTCCGTTTAGGTGTTTTCAACATAATTGTTCTCTCAATACTATTGTATCTGATCAAAAATGCTTGGAGTAAAGTAAATAAAACGTTATGCAGGGTCAAGAAGGCGTTCACCTTGAATCGCTTCGTGATTTTTGCGGTTCCCATAGTTCAATGGGATTGCCTACAGGATCGTGTAGTCGCGCAAACTTTCCATTTGGATATGTTTGCAGGTCAAGTGTGACTGCAATGCCAGCCGACCGCAGCTGTTCCATCATTGTATGAAGAACGCGTAATTGGAAGTTGATCATCCATGGTTGTCAATATCCGCTTACAACTCGCCAAGCAAAGTAAAGTAAAAGTGATTGTCAGTCAAGTGCAGCTTTTTGGCCTTTACAATCGCTTTTTCTTTTCCCCGCCTGTCCGGCAGGCAGGGAAAAAATTCCGTATATTTATTTCGTTGAAATGAATTGAAAGGATTTCTGCATGTCCACCAAAGCTGTGCTCATCACCGGAGCGAACGGAGAAATCGGCCACGGGCTTATTGCACGTCTTACGGAACAACATCCGGCAATCCGCATTGTTGCCATTGATGTTCATCCGCTCAGCGAAGAATTAAAGCAGCGCTGCCATGAAACAATTGCCGGCGACATTCTTGACAGAGTGCTGATTGACCGGCTTGCCGCGTTTTATGATTTTGAAACGATCTATCATCTTGCCGCAATTCTTTCCACGAAAGCAGAACGCGAGCCGGTGCTTGGCCATCGCGTGAACGTGGACGGTACGTTGAATCTTCTTGAACTTGCGGCGCGTCAGGCGCGCGCGACGGGAGAGAATGTGAAATTTCTTTTTCCAAGTTCGATTGCGGTGTACGGCTTGCCCGATCTCGAAACAAAAATGCGAGCCGGCAAACTGAAAGAAGCCGACTGGCTGGTTCCTCGAACGATGTACGGCGTTAACAAGTATTATTGCGAACAGCTTGGGCGGTACTACAATTGGTACTACCGGCAAATTGATCCGCAGCCGGCAGCAGGGCATGTGGATTTTCGCTCTCTTCGTTTTCCGGGATTGATCAGCGCGGTCACATTGCCGACCGGCGGTACGAGCGATTACGGTCCCGAGATGATGCATATGGCGGCGCAGGGAAAAGCGTACGATTGTTTCGTCACGGAAAACGCGACACTTCCCTTTATGGCAATGCCCGATGCCATCAATGCACTGTTGAAACTTGAATCCGTTCCTGCAAAACAATTGACGCAGGTGGTGTACAATATCGGCGCGTTCAGCGTGTCTGCAAAGAATTTTTACGATGTGATCAAAACAGCTTTTCCGCAAGCGCAGGTGCAATTCAAGCCCGACCCGCTGCGGCAAAAAATTGTCGAGAGTTGGCCCGCCGATGTTGACGATTCACTTGCCCGCAAAGAGTGGGGATGGAAACCGGAATACGATTTCACGCGCGCATTCAACGAGTATTTGATTCCGGCTGTAAAGAAACAGTACAGAAAATAAGTATCAAGAAATTGTCGATGCCGCAGTAATTTGCATTTGGCGTTGCGGCAACAAGAAAGGGATAGGCTACGCTTTTATTTAGCCGGCAAATTCAAGCCGGCTCATCTTTTTCTTCACCCGCTGGTTAAGCAGGGCATCCATCAGAAGTGTAAGGGAAGTTAACAGAGTAAAGGAGAGCGCATAATACACAAGATTGGTATAGACGAAAAAGATAAGAATCATCAAGCCGATCAGCATGATCAATGGAAGGAAAAACGCAAGGCTTCCCAAAACCGTTACCCGATCACCGACATGCTGGGGAAGCGAGAACGGCAGTTGCGGCCGGAGAATAAAAAAGAGCTGCAAGAACAAACGGCTAATCAGTAGCAAGATTGCCGTGTGCATAACGACGTGCAGCATCGTATCGAAGAAAAATGAAAACATAATGCCCAGACACACAATGTATGGAACAATGAAAAACTTATACAGAAAATCCTTAATGGATAATGTTAAGCGGACTTTATCCACCGGCGTTGAGAAAAAAATCCATGACGCAAGATACGATTCCGAACGGCTTACAGCTTCAACCAGCGATACAGGGAAAATGATGATTGCGAGGTACAATAGTGATGAGCTTGCCAGCGATCTCCATGCAGGATGAAACGGATTGAACATTGCGCCCTTACCGCGTAAGCCCATCCATCCGTACAAAATTGTCATCGGGATAATTGCAAGGATCGAAAACCTGAATCGCATATCGCGTTTGAATTGTGCGCGAATGAGCGTAATAATAGCCCTGTCCTCAAAACGCTTCAATCGCCATGTAGTTTTTTTCGCGTCTCCTGTTTTATCTTTCTCCTTTTTCTCTGTCTCGTTCAATGCGGCAGAAAGATTTTCAGCATAAGAGAGTGAAATTTTTGACGCTGCAAGAGGAATGAGCAAAACAGGAGCCGCTAAGGAAAGAAAACCTGCTGCAAGAGTAGAAAAAGTGACGGTGCCGGAAGCAAGAGAGATTAGTGTGCTGGTCCAGCTTGGCGGAAGAAGAAAGATCCACCAGGGTTTCTGTGCCGGCAGGCGTGCCGAGAGTTTTTCCAAGTAGGAGGGAAGAAGCGCGTAACTGCCCATGATCAAAAACGACAACATTGCCTGAACGTACGAAAGGATATTCTTCAATCGCCGGTAGCGGACAAAGCGGAGCGCTGAAGTGTACAGAATGATCATCGCCAAGGCGATGCCGATACCCGTGATGAAAAAACCTATTAATGCGGCGAGCGCGACCGTACAATGAATGGCAAGCGAAGTGTGTCCGTCAACGTTTTTGAAGCCGTAGGCGATGCTGCTTGGAAGCCCAAGCACTGCAGTGTATAAAAGAACATACACCAAGGCAAAAGTTGTTTTTGCGGCAAAATATGTTCGGGATGATACGGGCTGATAGCTCAGAATGTTGTAATCGTCTGGCGCAACAATAATGCTGCCGAATTCTACAAGCATCAGGAAGCCAATCATGAGCAAGACATAAGAATAGATAACAAACGACGACCAAAAAAGATCGGGGAGCGCAAAAACGATTGCCAGCATCATAAGTCCAAGCGCAAAGTACATTATCAGAGAAAAGATCAATGCGTTATTGGTCCGCGTGCTTTGTGCATGGAATGATGATGCAGGAACCTGCCGGTTTGCCAACTGAAACGACAGCCGCGTCAGCGTTTTCCATTGTCTGAAATCAATGCCGTAGAATGAGAATATCTTTTGGATCATTCCCTGCCCAACGCCTCCAGAAAATCCTGCGCTGACTCGCGTGCATCGCGGACGCCGGTCAATGTATGGAACGCTTCTTCAAGCGTAGCCTGTCCGGTTGACTGTGCAATCTGAGCCGCAGTGCCGTCTGCAATAATTATTCCTTCATGGATGACAACGATCCGTGTGCAGAGCTTTTCGACAACATCGAGAACATGTGATGTGAAAAAAACGGTTTTCTTTTGTCCGGAAAGTTTTTTGAGAAGCTCTTTGAATACAAGCGCCGCATTCGCATCCAGACCGTTCAGCGGTTCGTCAAGAAATAGTACCTGTGGGTTGTGAATGAGCGCGGCAGCGATGAGAATCTTTTGTTTCATTCCTTTGGAATACTGCTGAATTCTTCCGTTGCGCTCATCCCACAGCCCGAACAGCGTCAGGAATTCTTCGATGCGTTTCAGAGAAACGTGCGGGTCAAGATGGTGAAGGTCGGCAGTGAACTGAAGATATTCCCACCCGGTCAGACTTTCGAAAAGTGCACCGTTTTCCGGAACATAGCCGATTCTTTTTTTAACCTCAATTCCTCGCTGAACGACATCGAAACCGGCAACATGCGCAGAGCCGCTTGTAGGAAAAATCATTCCCGTCAGCATTTTTACTGTCGTTGTTTTTCCCGCGCCATTCGCGCCAAGAAAGCCAAAAATCTCTCCTTCCTGAATTGTCAAAGTCACATTGTTCACGGCGTTCTTGGCGTTATAGTTTTTCGACAGGTTATGTGTTTCAATCATTCAGGCGCCTCACTATAAATCCGGTTCACGGTAAAATATGCGTTGTCAATCTTTTAGTCAGCCGCCGGCCGATCATGTGATCACACGAAAGTCTCATTTCGTCACTTCTTCGATCCAATCGCCGATTGTTTTCAACGCTTCTGGGTCCATGGTTTCTTCGATCTTTGCATACTCCATCGGCGAACCGGTATCGGCTTTTTGAAAAAGGTGGTTAAGTCCCGGAAGCAGTTTTGTTGTTGCTCGTGTGCTGCCGCTCGTTTTGAACGCTCGTTCCATTCCTTCAAGATTTGCCTGAGCCGGAACTTGCATATCTTTGCTTCCGTTCAGCGCGAGAATCGGACAGGTTACTTTTTCCAATGCAGGCATCGGATCATACGTCAGGAAAAAACGAAACCATGGGGACAACAATTGTTTCATAGTGGCGGCGATGACAATCTCCTTTGTTTTGTCTGTCAACGAAGAATCTTCTGCCAGTGATTTGTCCACAATAGAATGAAGGTCTTGTTGAAGTTTCGTTGTGTCATGTTCTTCTTTCAGAAGTGAATACATTGCCCGCTTTTCTGACAAATCTTTTTCAACTTCTTTCGGTGGTTGTCCCATTGCGAGAGAAATAAGTGAATCCTGCATGTAAAGAATTTTTTCTCCGGTGAGCGATGTTCCTGCCATCAAAACAATGAACGCAACATCTTTCGAATCGGCGGAGACCATCGGCGCAATAATTCCGCCTTCGCTGTGGCCGATTAGGCCAATCTTTTTTGCGTCAACGTCATTTCGTGTTTTCAAATAGTCAATGCCCGCGCGAACGTCGCCGGCGAAATCCACCGTCGTTGCGGTTCCGAAGACGCCGGTTGATTTTCCAACACCGCGGTCATCAACACGAAGCACAGCAATGCCGCGGCGTGTGAGATAATCGGCAAGAACGAGAAACGGTTTGTGTCCGAGCAGTTCTTCGTCACGGTTTTGCGGGCCGGAGCCTGTAATCAGCAGCACAGTTGTGAACGGTGCGCCCGTTTTCGGTTTCGTGAATGTACCCGCAAGTGTAATACCTGCATTTTTGTTTTCGAAGGAAACGTCTTCAGCGTCGTACGGAAACGGCGGCTTTGGTTCCTGCGGACGGCGCGCTTCCTGAATTTCTTTCACGCGGCGAAGGTCAAGCGGAAACGATGCGCTTCCTTGTTTCCATGTTCCGATAATGAGCGAATCCCCCTGCTGCCTGATTCCTTCATACGTGCCGTTGATCATGTAGATGGCAAAGACTACGCTGTCGCTGCTAACACTTGTGGAATTGACAACGATTCCTTTTGCTCCTTGATCAGGGCTGTCCATGGTCGTTTTGAATGCTCCGCTTGAATCGGCTGCTACGTGAAAAACAATCCTCAGCTCTATCGTTTGAACTTTCAGTGTTCCCTGCCAAATGCCGGCAATGTTTTCATCGGCGGCAAAAGATTGTGCAGGCAGTGCGGCGGCAATGATTGTACAAAGAATGAGCCATAGGCTCATCCGTTCCTTGTGGAAAAGTATTCGAACCTTATTCATGGCAGTTCCTTTTAAATTTTTCTTCTTCAAAGGTGGAAATAGATTTGGTGAAGAACCGGTCATTCCGCTTCAATCGTACCGGGTTTTGTAAGTTGTAATCGCCGTGTTGCCCGCAGAGAAACGGTATGCAGCGGTTCAAACAATTCATACAAAATCAAACCGGCGGCGCCGAGCACGATGCCGCTTTCCCCATGCATTGCCGTTGTCACGCGAACAGCTTCTGCGGGTATTGCCAATAAATCTTTGTGGATTTTTTCCCGAAGCATATCAGCAGCATGAGGATAATATTGCATAAGCTGACCGCCGATAATAATGATCTCCGGATTCAATGTGTTGACAATGTTGATGCAGAGTATGCTGAGCAGCGACGTGAATTCTTCTATGACGTGCATCGCCGCGGTGTCGCCGCTCTTTGCTTTTTGTGCGATTGCAGAAACGGCAGGTTCAACGTCGGTTGAAAGCGGCGCATTTTTCAGATAGCTCTCAATGAAATTTGCGTTGGTAAGAATTTCTCCGAAGATGGACTGTCCCCTGTACGTTAAAGGAAATTTTTCTTTGTAGAACGAAGGAACATCCAATCCGGTATATCCTATTTCACCGGCACTGGAAGTGAATCCGCGGTACAAATGCCCGTTGATGATAATGCCTGCGCCAATACCGTCACCGACATATACGTGAACGAAATTTTTTGTTCCCTTTGCCGCTCCCAGCAGATATTCGCCGAGCGTCATCGTCTTCACATCGTTTTCAACAATCACCGGTACGTTGAATTCCGCTTCGAGATGTGCGCTGAGCGACTTGCCGTGCCACGACGGTTTGTTATAACAAAACAGCAATGCATTTGTCGAGTAATCAATCAATCCCTGCACACCGATTCCAATGCCGACGAGCTTGGTTGGTGGAAAACCCGCAGCGGCTAACAGCGAATGAATTGTATCGGCGGCTTGCGCGATGACTTCTTCTGCAGAAGTACTGAGCGAATAAGAAAACGCGCCTTGTTGAAGAATGCGGGCGTTCAGATCGGTGATCGCTACTGTTGTATGTAACATTCCGATATCAATGCCGGCAACAAGGCCCGCCAGCGGAAGGAATTTCAGAAGAACTCTTTTGCGGCCCACTTTTTCATGCGCTTCTTTGATGCCGGTTTCTTCCAGGAATCCGGTCTGCATTAATTTTACAACGAGATCGGTTACGGTGGATTTGTTAAGGTTGGTGAGCCGTGCAAGTTCAATTCGTGAGATTGGCCCTCTGTCCCGAACAAGGCGAAGAATGCGAACTTCGTTTGGTTCGCGGATAAGCGATGAGCGTTGATGAATGACATCCCACATTGAAAAATCCCTTCGGAAAAAAAGTTTCTCGGGAAAACTAATGTGAACGGTTAAAGTGCGACTGAATTCAACAAATTTTCACCAACAACCTACCCGAAAATGTGCTAAAAAGCAAGGCAGGAAGAATGTCCGGATTCCTTCCTTCTCCACGCCCATTTTCGTATATTCTCACTGCAATTAAAGTCTTCCGTCCGTGCCGTTTCCATCTGCAATGCAGATTGGTTCCGGATCGGGGCGGGCAATTAAGAAGACGAATTTATTTCTTCGGCTGGAAATAGCAAACGTATGCTGGCTGTTAATAATATCTCTGTTAATTACGGTGAACGATATTTGTTTGAAAATCTTTCGTTCACAATCAATCCCCACGACCGTATCGGACTTGTCGGTTCGAACGGCGCAGGCAAAACCACGCTCCTGAAAATTATCGCCGGAATCGTTTCGCCGATGGAAGGTTCGGTTAACAAAGCGCACTTTGTAACGGTCGGTTATTTGCCGCAGGACACCGTTGTAGAATCGGAGAAGTCGCTCTATAAAGAAGTGGAATCTGCTTTCGAAAACGTGTTGATGATCGAACAGGAATTAAATGAAGCATACAAAAAGCTGGGCGATGTTGATCATTCATCGAGCGAATACCGGGAATTGCTGGAAATCATCGGCGAGCTTCAGCACAAGCAGGAAGATGCAGATGCTTTCCGGTTGAAGTCGAAAATCGAAACGGTTCTGATGGGATTGGGATTTGAAGTTCGCGATTTTCACCGCCCGACTGCGGCATTCAGCGGCGGCTGGCAAATGCGCATTGCGCTGGCGAAGCTTTTGCTGCTCGAACCGTCGGTGTTGCTGCTTGATGAGCCGACAAATCATCTGGATATCGAATCGCTCCAGTGGCTGGAAGAATACTTGCACAACTATAATGGCGCAATTGTCCTTGTCTCGCATGACCGTGCGTTTCTTGATTCGCTGACAACAATAACATTCGCTCTCAGCTTGGGAAAAATGGAAACATATGCCGGCAATTATACCTTCTACAAAAAAGAACGAACTGTGCGCAAAGAATTAACGCTGAATGCAATGCGCAACCAGCAGCAGATGATGAAACAGACGCAGGCATTCATCGAACGGTTTCGCTATAAATCTACAAAAGCGAGACAGGTACAAAGCCGCATTAAACAAATGGAAAAGATTGAGCTGATCGAAGTGGAAGATGAAGAAGAGGAAGTACATTTTCATTTTCCGCAGGCACGGCAAAGCGGGCGTGTGGTTCTTGAACTGCAGAATATTCACAAAGCGTACGGCAGTCATGTCGTGTATGAAAAGCTGGATTACGTGATCGAACGCGGAGACCGCGTTGCGATTGTCGGTGTGAACGGCGCAGGGAAATCAACGTTGGCAAAAATTGCGGCAGGCATCGAGCCGTTTCAGTCGGGCGAACGGATTGTCGGTTACAATGTGGCCGTGTCGTACTTTGCTCAGCATCAGGCAGAAGAATTGGACATGAACAAAGAAGTGCTGCAAACGGTTGATGAAGTTGCGGTGGGAGATATTCGCCCGCGTTTACGGACAATTCTCGGTTCGTTCTTATTCCGCGGCGATGATGTTTTCAAACAAGTGAACGTTCTGTCCGGTGGAGAAAAGAGCCGCCTTGCACTTGCGAAAATGCTTCTCGCTCCGGCAAATTTTCTCATTATGGATGAACCGACGAATCATCTCGACATGCGTTCGAAAAATGTTTTGCAGGAAGCGCTGAAAGAATTCGACGGCACGTATCTCATCGTTTCGCACGACCGCGCCTTTCTCGATACGATCGTAAATAAAGTACTCGAAGTGAGTGCATCGGGCGTGAAAACGTATCTTGGCAACGTGAGCGAATATCTTTCAGCAAAAAAGAAAGAACGACAGATCATCAAAGGCGAAGCAGCAGCGGTCAAAAACAGTGAAGAAAAACGCGCTGCTGTAAACGTACAGCACGCAAAGGCAGCCGGAAAACGTGACCCTGTTTCTGCAAAGGTGAAGAAAAATATTGGCCAGGTGAAAAAGAAATTAGAAGTAGTCGAGAAAGAGATTGAACAGCGGGAAAAAAGGAAGAAAGAAATTGAAATGCAGATGGCAGACCCGAAGTTTTATAAAAACGGCGCTGAAACAAAAAAGATAACGCACGAATATAAAGAACTACAGACAGCACTTGAGCTGTCATATCGGGAATGGGGAACATTGACGGAAGAAATTGAAGGGCAGAGATAACGGTTGTTTTTTGTGAAGTTCAAACAGCGAAAGAAATTATTTATGTTTCAACGCGGCGACATACTTGAATTAACGATTGAATCATCCGCATTTGAAGGAGTGAGCATTGCGCATTCCGACGGAATGGTTGTGTTCGTTGAAGGGGCCATGGCCGGCGATGTTGTTCGGGCAAAAGTATTCAAGACGAAGAAGAAGCACATCGAAGCTAAAGTTATTGAAGTGTTGAAGGCGTCACCGCAGCGCACAACGCCACGGTGCAAATATTTCGGCACGTGCGGCGGATGCAAATGGCAGCACGTGCAATACGAGGCGCAGCTCGCCTTCAAGCAGCAGCATGTTGTTGATGCGCTGGAACGCATCGGCGGATTCAAGGGAGTGAACGTTCTGCCGATTGTCGGTTCCGATGATTTGTATTTTTACAGAAACAAATTGGAGTTTTCATTCGGCGATGAAGCGTGGACGATGATTCCTCCCCGAAAGCCGCCTGAAACAAAAACAGAATCAGTAGCCGCAGACTTTATGTCTGCGGAAGCCAAGGTCTTCCTTGGTTTCCATGTTTCGCAGCGTTATGACAAAGTGCTGGACATAGACGAATGCCAGCTGCAATCAAATCTCAGCAACGATATTCTCCGCCTCGTCAAAAAATATTCGCTTGCGAGTAATCTTCCGGCATACTCTTCAAAATCACACTCCGGATATTGGCGCAATCTTGTTATCCGTGAAGGGAAAAACACCGGTGATGTCATGGTGAATATTGTCACCTTCGAAGATCGTCCTGAAGTAGTGAAAGAATTGGCGAAACAGTTGTCAGCGGAATTTCCCGAAATCACAACGGTTGTCAATAACATCAACACTCGCAAAGCGCAAATTGCCGTCGGAGAAATTGAGAAAGTGTACTACGGAAGCGGCATCATCACAGATAAAATCGGTTCGCACGTATTCGATATTTCCGCGAATTCTTTTTTCCAGACAAATACACGCGGCGCTGAGAGGCTCTATTCAATTGCGAAAGAATACGCTGAGCTGAAGCCATCCGATATTGTCTATGATTTGTACTGCGGAACAGGTACAATCTCAATTTTTATTTCCGATGCAGTAAAGAAAGTTGTGGGAATTGATATTATTGAAAGCTCGATTCAGAACGCTCGGCACAATGCAGAACACAACGCCATTCAGAATTGCGAGTTCATTGCCGGGGATTTGAAAGATTTGCTGACGAAGGATACAGCGTGGATGAACAACAACTTCCCGCCTGATGTGCTCATCATTGATCCCCCGCGCAGCGGAATGCATCCGAAAGCTGTTGAGGAAATAGGACGAATGAAAATTAAACGCATCGTGTATGTAAGCTGCAATCCTGCAACACTTGCGCGCGACGTGAAGATGCTGGCACCGTTCGGTTACTCAATCGAAAAAGTTCAGCCGGTGGATATGTTTCCCCACACGTTTCATATTGAGAGTGTGGCAAAGTTAAGCAATCCGATTGTTTAGAGCAATCGAGGAACAATATGACTTCACAGCCCGTACGAAATTCCCATCATCAAAGTGACGCCGTTGTAATTCGCTTCGAATGATTCGAGCTGCCGCCCGGTTCCATCGCGAAACTGATCGAGCTTGAGATAACGGTAACCAGCTTCCATCGTAATGCCGAAGTTCTTATCTATCGGTAATACCTGTTGTGCCGCAACACGAAATCCATATCCTTCGCCTTCGTAAGAAGTTTCCGTCGAGCCGTACGGTCCCATATCGGTTTTATCTGTCCACACGGCGAATGCATACACAAATCCGATTTCCATTTTTATACGTGTTTTCGGAAACACACCACCGACATTGAAAGAAAGAGGATAAAGCGAATAATGTGAAACGGCAGAGCTGTTGAACGTGCCCGTTGTGGCGCCCGTGTCGTTAGTCGTAACGCCGGTATACGGAAACGTGCGGGATGACGTTACAACCTCGCCGCGGACTGAAAAATACGTCGGAACATTTTTAGGACGGAAGGCAACCCACAAAGCAAATTGCCCCGGTGTGCGAATCGGCGGCTGGTCGGAATCGAACGTTCCATTGTTGAATTCGATCTGATCGTTAATGACATCGGGATTGATGAACGTGACGCCGCCGGAAATTCCGATGCTGAATACCGGCGATGACACTTTGGCAAAGAGCGTGTCAACTTCTTTTGATTGATCGAAAAGAGTATCGCGTTCGCCGGTCTGCGCATGTGCGCTTGTTACAAAGATGAAGAAACACACTATGAGAGTTTTCATGGCTTTGCCCTTTATTTCTTCAATGCAGAGATGCGAATGATTGTTGTTTGCGGTGTGTAACCGCGTAATTCAATGATATACATGCCGCCGGGCATTCCTGATCCTTTCGCGTTTTTTCCGTCCCATTTTGTTTCATAGTTCCCCGGCGCAAGAGAATTGTTGTACACAATCGTTCGTACTTCTTGGTGAAAACGGTCATACACAATAACTGATACGAGTGAATTGTATCCGCCTGTGCTTGGAACGCCAAACTTAATTGTTGTTGTGTCTGTAAAAGGATTGGGGAAGTTTTGATTGAGGTAGAATGCCGGCGGCGGCGTCCCTTCGCCGGTTTGCGGGCCCGTGGTTGTCTCCAATCTACAGGAAGGAAACGACAAGAGAAAAACGAAACCGATAACTGTGGGTAACCATGTCCGATTTTTCATAGCAGCCTCTTTTGTAGTACGTGAATTGATTTGTTCCCTACTACAATAATGGAATGAATTCAGAAACGTGCTAAATCCGCCAGAGGCGGATCAGCCTTTGGCTGAGAATTGTCACGTATGTGTCAAAAAAACTGTGCGAGGCAACGGATTATTTCAGCCATTGTTCAAAGAAGCGCACAACCCTCTCTTCATATTCCCGCTGCGCGACTTGATGAATATCTGTGTGATTTGCTTTCTCAATAAGATACAACTTCTTCGGCTCATTCGCCGCAGCGTATAATTCTTCGCTGTACTGATACCGAATAAATGTATCATTTTTCCCATGAATAAACAAAATCGGGACATGAATATTTTTCACCGATCGTAGCGGTGAAACCTCGTGATGATCAAAATCGGCGAGAAACTCGGAACGTTTCATCACAAGATTGCGGAGAAAATGCCACGGCAGCCGGATTAATCGCTTTTGATAATCCACGGTGATCGTGCGAAGATTGGTAAAACATCCTTCGGCAACTACAGCGGCAATGCGTGGTTCGATTGCGGCGGCTTGAACTGCAATCGCCGCACCCATTGAAGTTCCGAACACACCAATCTTTTCTGTTGGCGTTTGATGCCGTTCCAGTAAAATATCAATCGCTTTTTTAACGTCGTGCCGTTCGTAATAACCGTAGGTGCAATATTTTCCTTCACTCATTCCGTGAGCGCGTGAATCGTACAGCATCACGTTGAATTGGTGCCGGTGAAACACTTCTGCAAGAGGAAGTCCGCTGATTTTGTTATCGCCGACGCCGTGAAGATAGAGAATCGTTCCCCGCGCCGGTTCTTCCGCAGGAATGAACCACGCGTGAAGCTGTGCCGTGCCTGCGCTTTGAAACCAGAAATCGTTGAACTGCAATTTCATATCTGCCGGCGAGAGCGGGTGACTACGTTCCGCATAATATTCGTTGCCGCGCCGGTGCGGGTTCAGCATCATGACAGGCCCGATAACAAGCAGCACGAGCGATGTCGTGATAAGAAAAAGAACGATGGCAATAAAAAGTATGAGAAGCAAACTCATGTGCCGCCTGATTTTCCCGATGGGATTTTCAAATTGTATGCAAGAAGTGCTGAATGGAAGGCAGCAGTATCTTCCAATGAATTGTAAAAGTGCGGCGATACGCGGATCATTCCTTCACGTACTGAAACGGTAATGCTGCGTTCTTTCAGGAATGTAAAAAGGCGGTCGGCATTTGTGCAGCGGAGCGTAACAATACCGGCACGTTCATTCCTGCCGCGTGGTGTGATAAGGCCGTAGCCGGTTTCATCAGCAACCGCAATTATCTTGTCTGTTATTTCCGCTATATGCAATTGAATATTTTCGATTCCGACTTCAAGCAATGTTCCGAGCGAAGCATCCAGTGCGGTAATAGCAATGTAATTTTGCGTCCCGTTTTCAAAGCGGCGTGCAGTATCATCAAGGTCAACACGGTACTTAAAAAAGTCCGAAAAGAAATTTTTGTTGCTCGTCCAACCCATGTGTGCTTGGTGAATACGGCTTTGCAATTCCTCTGAAACATAAATGAATGCAAGCCCCATCAAACCCATCAGCCATTTGTTGCCGCCGCTGGAAAGAAAATCAATTTTCATTTTCTGCACGTCAAGCGGCGAAACGCCAAGTCCCTGAATTCCATCCACAGAAAAAATAATGCCGCGCTTTCTGCACAACTCGCCGATCGCCGCAAGGTCAGCGCGAAAACCGGACAAGAACTGCACGAAGCTCATCGAAACAAGTTTTGTTTTCGGAGTAAGGTGCTGTTCAATTGTTTCCGGCGTGATTACACCCAATTCTGATTTAATAAAATCAATTTCCACGCCGTGGTGTTTGAGATTAAGAAATGGAACAACGTTTGACGGAAATTCGCTGTCGTTGAGCAATATGCGGTCACCGGATTTCCATTCCAATCCCGATGCCAGTACGCTCAAGCCTTCCGACGTATTGAGAACAAAGCCGATGCGTTCCGGCGCAGCGTTAATAAGCGTGCCAATGTTTTGTTTTAGTTGCGCAACCGTTGGAAGCATCGAAAGATAAACGTCAATATCGCCGGTTGTCCGCGCTTCAAGATATTTCTGCACAGCAGCGTTAACGCGGCTTGAAAGAGGACTGATCGCCGCATGATTCATCCATACTGAGCCGTTTGAAACATGTGAAAACCATGAGCGATAGAGAGAGAGATTGTAACCTGCCATCACAAAAATCCGTTGGAAAAATGGGAATTGAATTCGGGAAAATATAACCAGTATTCGTTCCCGAAGCAAGCTGGTTTTGAATCTGAAACGGTTCTTCGTATATTTCAAAACTTTTCGAATGGAATCCATGAAACCTCTTCGCGTTGCTCTCGTTCACGACTGGTTTACAGGAATGCGCGGCGGCGAAAAATGTCTCGAAGTTTTATGCGAGATTTTTCCCGATGCGCCGATCTACACGCTGCTTCATGTGAAGGGAGCAATGTCGCCATTGATTGAATCGAAAAAAATTCATACGTCGTTCGTGCAGCGCTTCCCTAATCTTGAAAAAAAATACCGCTCATACCTCCCTTTATTTCCGCGGGCAATCGAATCATTCGATTTCTCAGGTTACGATGTCGTAATTTCTTCAAGCCATTGTGCTGCAAAAGGAGCAATCGTTCCTTCCGGCACATTGCACATTTGTTATTGCCACACACCGATGCGGTACGTGTGGGACATGTATGATGAATATTTTGGAAAGGGACGCGCCGGAATTGTAACACGTGCCGCGATGTCAATCATCGCGCCGTACTTACGCCGGTGGGACGTGAGAACAGCGAAGCGTGTAAATTTCTTCATCGCAAATTCAGATAATGTCCGGAAACGCATTCAACGCATTTACCGCCGCGATGCCGATGTGATTTTTCCGCCAGTGGATACTGAACAGTTTCATATTTCTCAGACTAAGTCTGATCAGCTTCTGGCTGAAAAAAAGGACGGTGGCTATCATCTCATCGTCAGTGCGCTTGTGCCGTACAAACGGGTTGATCTCGCAATCAAAGTATTCAACGAAAACGGAAAGCGTCTGCTAATCGTCGGCAAGGGCCCGGACGAAGAAAAATTGCGCGCAATGTCAAAACCGAATATCGAATTTCTCGGCTGGCGCGATGATCATGAACTTGCAGAACTGTATGCAGGGAGCACCGCGCTTCTTTTTCCGGGAGAAGAAGATTTCGGCATTGTTCCTCTTGAAGCGATGGCGTGCGGCAAACCCGTTATCGCATACGGAAAAGGCGGCGCCCTTGAAACTGTTGTTGAAGGAGTTACCGGTACATTTTTTTATGAACAAACTCGAGAAGCACTCGCGTCGGCGGTAGAGCGCGCATCGTCAACTTTCTTCAACCATGAAACAATTCGCGCTCACGCCTTGAAATTTTCCCGGGCAGTTTACAAAAATCGGATGGAAAAGTTCATAAGAGAAAAAATACGTTTGCTTAACCACTAAGCCGCAAAGTCACGAAGAAAATTAAATCTCACCGCACATAAACCGTAACAATTTCACCGATCCAAACCATAACGAGAAAAAGCGCGCTTGCTCCGGCTATTATTTTTCTTTGTGCCGTAAGATTGTTTTTTATTTCATTCCGCTCTGCAACTGCGTACGCGGATGATACAGCAAAAATTGGAAGCAGCGGATAGTGGTACCGGGAGATGCCGAAAAACGGAATGTGCACCATTGCCCATCCAATAACGAAAGCAAGCAGAAACAAATGCATGGTGGAACGATGCATCGGCATGCGGACGAAACCGTAAATCCCAACCAGAAGAAAAATCATGTACGGCATGTTAATTCCGGCGAGAAGTGGCAGCGGCGTTTCCCTGTACTTTGCCGAAAAAGATTTTTTGTAGAGATTGCCGTTTGTTGTTAACGAAATTGCCAGCGGCGATTCTAACGAAAAAAGATACGCAAGTTTCATACCGGATAAATATACAGCGCGCAGCGGATGATGCATGATGAATTGTATGCCGAGTGCGTAACCGAGATCGCTGCGTTCAATTTCACTCCTTACGTTTGCCAACGGATTATTTTCTGCCGGGAAATAATATCCGCCGGTGGCGTGCTCATTGTTGCCGATCCAAAAATTGACACCGCCGTTTGACACGATGATCGGCTGGTTAAATTCTTCCATGTTTCGTACAATCCACGGCGAGAGAAGAAGAATTATTCCGGCAAGTGTCGCGGCACTTTTTTTGAGCAAGGGCAAACGCGGCTCTTTTCTTACTGTGAGCCATCCAAAATACAAAACGGGAATGACGATGCTCTGCGGTTTTATGAGGACGGCAATTCCCCACAGAATTCCAATGACAAGGAACAAAGACAGTTTGTAGTTTTGCTGGCGGAGAAGAAGTGCAAAACTTCCCATGATGATTGCTGTGAACATCGGCTCAGAAAAAAGAAATGGTACTTGTAAAAAACTGGCCGGAAAAAATGTCCAGAAGAGCATTGCCAGAAATCCGGTGCGCACAGAGAAAATATTTTTTCCGATAAAGAAAAGCGAAACTGCTGTGATTGTTTCGAAGACTGCCTGAGCGATTATTGCGGCTTGGAGTGTTGGGAAGATTGAAAGAATTCCGGCAAGGAAGAACGGATACGCCGGCGGGCGATATGAGGTCAAATGCCCGTCAAGTGAAAATCCTTTTCCCTGCATGATATTGTATGCGATCTGTACATAGTCAGCGGCATCCGATGCAAGTTCTGCGTGAATGAAGAAGGCGGCAAAAAGCCGCACCGCAAAACATGCAAATGCGAGAACGAAAAGCTGCTTTTTTTCTCTTTGGGAAAGCATTCTTTAAGGGTTTTCAACAACGCATCATTGTACCAACATTCGCTGAGACAAGCAACTGGTTACTCCGTTATCCTTTTGAACACCGCCTATTTTTCCGTATCTTTTTCCATTCCGCCAAAAGATGAGGCTCCAAAGAAGTTCCTTTCGAACACGGCGGATTTTCAACCTTGCTGAATCCGCCGGAGGCGGATTCGGCAGGGGTAGGTTTGTTTATACGCTTCAGTTAGATTATGCTTGATGAGATAAAGAAGAAAATTTTTTCTGCTCCGGAGTTTGCACAACTCGCGCAGCATTCATTTTCCACCGATGAGCCGGTCATATTGCGCGGCGCTGCCGGCTCGTTACGTGCGTTTGTTGCATCATTTCTCTTTGAAGAATTTTCCGGACAGATCGTGGTTGTCGCTTCGGAAAAAGATGTGGCAGAACAATTACGCGACGATTGCGCACAGCTTTTGCCGGATTCAAATGTGCATTTGTACGCTCTCGAACCGCTTCATGATGCACAATCACTTGATATGACTGCGCCAATCAATCAGGTGGAAACGCTTCGCGCGTTGAGTGCAAACGCGGCTGGCATTTATGTGACACATGCGACCGCGCTGGCATATCGTGTTCCGGGAAAAAAAGATTTTTCAGCATCGGTGATTGAGCTTAGCGTTCATTCGGAAATTCCGTTTCAACAGTTTCTTGACCGCCTTACCGAACGCGGTTTTGAGCGCAAGCCGCTTGTCGAATCGTACGGCGATTTTGCTGTGCGCGGCGGAATTGTGGATGTATTTCCTTTTATCGGTGAACATCCGGTGCGGCTGGAATTTTGGGGCGACACAGTTGAATCCATCCGCGAATTCGATGCGCTGTCACAGCGCTCGATTCGCGAACTGCAGTCAGTCAGCATTGTTCCCGACATGAACAAGCTCACTGCCTCTTCGGAGAAATTACCGCTGACAGAATTATTTTCTTCAGAGGCGCTTTTTATTCTCGACGATCCTCAGCTTCTTGAAAAAGAATTTCAGGAATTGGAATCCGAAGGCGTAGCAACGGATTTTTCTTTCGCCGATATCATGCCGCGGATGGAAAAATTTTCCCGCTGCGTACATTCGGTGCTTCATAAATCTTCTGACAGCAGCATTGACTTTCATTCTCTTTCTCAACCCACTTGTAACGGCAGCGTGAAAATTTTTCTAAGCCACGCCGCGGAATTTACTTCCAAAGGATTTGATGTTGTCGTCACATCAGATACTCAGGAGGAACTGGACAGAATTCAGGAGTTGATTGAAGAAGAACCGGTTCGAGGCTCGGGATTCGAGTTCCGAGATGAGATACCTGAAAATGAAAACTCTCAGTCCTTCAGCTCTGAATATCAGGATTCGCGCCACAGACCTCAAACCACAAACCTCAAACCTGCTTTTCCGATTCGCTATTCCACAGAATCATTCCATTCCGGTTTCGTTTTTCCTTCCGCACGCACAGCGCTGTTCACCGAGCATGAAATTTTCGGGCGTATCAAGCGGCGCGGCGTTCAGAAACGACGGCGTTTTAAAGGCATCTCGCAAAAAGAATTACAGTCGCTTCACCGCGGCGATTTTGTCGTTCATGTTGATCACGGCATCGGAAAATTCATCGGACTTCAAAAAATCAAAGTTGGCGGAACGGAACAGGAAGCAGCGAAGCTGGAATATGCCGAGCAGGGAATTCTTTTCATCAATCTGAATTACATCAACCGGATTCAAAAGTATTCTTCAGCCGAGGGGCGCATTCCGCTTCTTAATAAATTAGGAAGCGCAGAATGGGAAAAATTAAAATCGCGCGCCAAGAAAAAAATCAAGGACATTGCCCGCGATTTGATTCTGCTCTATGCCAAACGAAAACACGAACCCGGATTTTCCTTTTCACACGATTCGCATTGGCAAAAGGAAATGGAAGCGTCGTTCATCTTTGAAGACACACCTGACCAGGCAAAGGCAACGCTCGATGTAAAGGCGGACATGGAAACAGCGAATCCGATGGACCGGCTGATCTGCGGCGACGTCGGATTTGGGAAGACTGAAGTCGCCGTGCGGGCGGCATTCAAAGCGGTACAGGATGGAAAGCAAGCAGCCGTGCTTGTTCCGACAACAATTCTTGCGCAGCAGCATTTCGTAACGTTCTCTGATCGCCTCAGCCGTTATCCGGTACACATCGAATCGCTTTCACGATTCAAATCTGCGAAAGAGCAGAAAATGATTTTGGAAAGTTTGAAATCCGGCGCGGTGGATATTGTCATTGGAACGCATCGCCTGCTTTCGAAAGATGTTGCGTTCAAGGATCTCGGCTTGCTGGTCGTTGACGAAGAGCAACGGTTCGGCGTTACAGCAAAAGAAAAATTGCGCAAAATGAAATCTGTCGTTGACACTCTTTCGCTTACGGCAACACCGATTCCGCGCACGCTTCATTTTTCGCTCATGGGCGCGCGCGATCTGTCCATTATCAACACACCGCCCCGCAATCGGCTGCCGATTTATACCGAGATCGCGCAGTTCGACAAGAAATTGATCCGAGAAGCGGTGTTGCGGGAAATCCATCGCGGCGGACAAGTATTCATCGTCAACGACCGTATCAGCAATATTGATATGTTCACTGCGACGCTTCAGGAATTTATTCCCGAAGCGAAATTCCGCATTGCCCACGGACAAATGCACGGGCACGAACTGGAAAAGGTGATGGTGGATTTTCTCGACAGAAAATTTGATGTTCTTATTGCAACGAAGATCATCGAATCGGGACTCGACATTCCGAACGTGAATACGATGATCATTAATCGCGCAGACCGGTTCGGGTTGGCAGAATTATATCAACTGCGCGGGCGCGTTGGCCGGTCGAACGTGCAGGCGTATGCGTACTTGCTCGTGCCGCCGATTTCCTCGCTTCCGAAAGCGACACTCCAGCGCTTACAGGCAATTGAAGAATATACTGAGCTCGGCTCCGGCTTCAATCTTGCCATGCGCGATCTTGAAATACGCGGCGCAGGAAATTTGCTCGGCGCGCAGCAAAGCGGATTCATCATGGAAATGGGATTTGAAATGTACACGAAAATTCTTGAAGAAGCCGTGGGCGAATTAAAGACACAGGAATTTTCTGAATTGTTTGCCGCCCAACCGGCGATAGCCGCACGGCAAACGGACACACTTATTGAAGCCGACCTCGATGCGTACATTCCCGATTTTTATGTTGAAGATGATTCGGCACGGCTTGATTTTTACCGGCGATTGTACAAAGCAACAACGCAGCGTGCCGTTGACGAGCTTCGCCTTGAGCTGCAAGACCGTTTCGGTACGCCAATGGAAGAAGCGGAAAATCTTTTTGCTCTTGCGTCGCTCCGGATTTTAGGAGCGCAGGTTGGTTTTCGAAAAGTCGAGCTTAACAAGCGGGCTCTACGATTGCACTTTCCGTTAGAAACAGAGAAAGCATTTTACGAAAGCGGAGCATTCCAATCTATAATGACAAAAGCCGGCGAAGTAAAATCGCCCGCAATTGTTTTGAAGCAGGAAATGAAGAATTTATTTTTACAGGCATTCCTTACAAAAGAATCCGGCGTTGAACGGCTCAGCGAAGCGCGGATTGTTCTTGAAGTTTTAAAATAACGATAGAAAATTTTTTTATGAACACAATTACGACAGTTATTTTTGATCTCGGCAGAGTATTGATGGATATTGACTTCAGGGCATTTTCCCGCGCACTGCGATTGAATCATCGCGGCACCGGAATTTTTTCGGAGAAAAAACTTGAATTATTAGCTTTCAAGTATGAAACTGGGAAAATGTCAACCGAAGAATTCTTCGCCTCTCTTAGTACATTTTTCGGGAAACGGTTTTCTCACCGGGAATTATTCGAAGCATGGAATGCCATCGTTGGCGGCGAAAAGAAAGATATGGCGCCGATTGTTGCGCGAGTTCAGCAGCAATACCGTACGGCAATCTTGAGCAATACAAATGAAGCGCACTTTAAATACGCCGCCTTGACAATACCGCTCATTCAAAAGATACCTCTTCACTTTTTATCGTATAAGATCGGCGCAGTAAAACCCGACCCGCACGTGTACTTTCATGTTATTAACGCTTTGAATTCCGATCCGTCATCGCTCCTTTTTATTGATGACATACCGGAAAATATTTCTGCAGCACAGGCTGTAGGAATGGAGGGGCTTATTTTTCAAACACCCGCACAACTCCGCAGCGAACTGGCTGCCATTCTGCAATAATATTTCACGGATAGAGCCTTCCAATAAGAAACCACCGTCAAATGTGGTTTTCAAAGTAAAAACAATGTCACCATTTCGTAATCAATTAAAATAATCGGTGTAACAACTTATTCGTTCACCCCGACGCCGGTTTTCTGTGCTGCACGTAACAATCCTCGAAAAATCTGATATTTTTCGCTTGACTTTATCTGAGAATTGCGTACATTTCGTGCATGTTTGTGGGTAAAAGTGGGTGGTTGGTGGGAAGGAAAAGAATCAAAAAGAGCAATTTTAATTATTTCGTGGGATAGGCAATGTCGACATTTAAAGGTTCATTTAGTTATTCGGTGGACAGCAAGGGCCGGATAAACATTCCTGCAAAAATGCGGAAAAATGTTTCTTCCGACGCCAACGATCTTTTTGTTATCACGCGAGGATTCGAGTCCTGTCTGTTCATCTATCCGAATGACGAATGGGCAAAGCTTGAGCAATCAATCCGAAAGCTGTCTTCTTCCGATCCGAAACATCGCTTTGTGATGCGAACATTATTGCAATGGGCAACCGAAGCGCAGCTCGACGGCCAATCCCGTATCATCCTTCCCAAAGAACTTTTGCAATTTGCGAAAATTGAAAACGAAGTGCTGATCCTTGGTGTGCTGGAACATATTGAAGTGTGGAATCCGCGGATGTACGATGAGTACATCGCATCGCAGCACGACAGTTATGAAAACGTTGCAGCGGCTGTATTGAAACCGACGACAGAATAGAACGCGTTTGTTTTCAACCGAATTGCGTGAGCAATGGATACCACATTCCCGTTTTGCGTAAGGAAGCTGTTGATGCGCTTATCACGACAGCGGACGGTGTGTATGTTGACGGTACGCTTGGCGGCGGCGGTCACGCAGAAGCGATTGCAAAAAAGATTTTCCCTAACGGACTACTTATCGGCATTGATGCTGATGCCGATGCTATTGCAGAAGCACAGCGGCGGTTTTCTGCCACAACGGATTTTCAGCAGTTCATCGGAAGCGGCCACATAATTTTGGTGCATGACAATGTTTCGAATATTCAGGCCATCCTTCGCCAACGCAACGTTCGACAAATTCACGGGTTGCTGCTGGACATCGGTGTATCGTCGTTTCAGTTGGATGAAGGCTCAAAAGGATTTTCGTTTCGGACAAATGACGCGCTTGATATGAGAATGGATAAACGGCAAACGCTTGATGCACGAACAGTCGTGAATACATATTCGGAACAAGAATTGGCGAGAGTTTTTTGGCGGTACGGCGAAGAAAAATCTTCCCGGCGGATTGCCCGTGCTATTGTTGAGCATCGTGCACATCGGCGTATCGAAACGACGGGTGAGCTTGCATTTGTTGTAGAAGAGAAAGCAAGCGGGAAATTTTTCGTGAAGACTCTTGCGCGCGTTTTCCAGGCTTTGCGGATTGAAGTGAATCATGAATTGGAAAATCTGTCGAATACGCTTCGTGAGACAATGGAAGTTCTTGCTGCAGGCGGACGCATTGTCGTGATTTCGTATCACTCGCTGGAAGACAGAATCGTGAAAAATTTTTTCCAGGTAGAAGCCGCCGACAAGGTATCATCCGGACATAAGCTTTTGCCGGATATGCCGCGTGTGCCGAGACTGCGCGTCATTACGAAAAAACCGATCATCGCTTCTGACGAAGAACAATTGCAAAATCCGCGTTCGCGGAGCGCAAAAATGCGTGCTGCGGAAAGGCTCTGATGGCGATACTTGCTCGAACAACGATTCTTCCCGATGCATCTGCCGAGCCGCAAGATCGGCAAATTTACAATGGTGACGTGGCCACTGATCCGCAGGCAACAGCTCTGGGATATGTCGTTCGCCTGAACAAAAAAGCGGAAAAGCGCAAACATTCTACCTTTAATATTGTCGGCGCTCTTTTTTTGTTGGCGGTCGTTAGCCTGCTGTATACAAGTAATGTTATAGCGGTGAATCAGCTTGCGAAAGAAGTCAACGACCTGACGAACCGATATAATGTGATTGTAAGCGCAAATGAAGTTTTGAAGGCAGAGATCAACCGAAAATCAAGTTTGGATCGTATTGGAGCTTTAGCGACGGGGCTTGGGATGACGAACCCGAAAGAAGCACCGGTATGGATTGAAATTGATCGTGACAAAGTTGATGAGTTAACAGGAAAGTAATTGGCCAGCAATGTTTTCACGCAAACGATCAGAAATAAATAATGCAACTACCGGAGAAGTGCGCAAGCCCAAAAACGGCAGATTGCTGTTCGTGAAGATTTTTTTGCTGTTTGCGTTCGCTGCCGCGCTCGGCAGGCTTGTGCAAATTCAAATTGTTGATGCGGTAAAGTATCAGGAAATTGCGCGCAAACAATATGAAGCGAAGGTCATTCTTCCCGCAACCCGCGGAAATATTTATGACTGCAACGGCAATGTGCTGGCGTCGAATTCAATGTTCATTTCCTATGCAGCAGATCCGAAAATTGTCGGCGAGAATGCCGGGAAAGTTGCGCGGGCGTTTTCCCGTATTTTTGGAAAACCCGAATCAGCGTATCTTCAAAAACTTCGCAGCGAAAAACGATTTGTGTGGCTTGAACGTCACGTTGCTCCGGATGTTGCACGGTCATTTGATATCAGCAAGCTTGCCGGTGTTGTCACGTTGAACGAACCGAAGCGTTTATATCATTACGATGAAATCGGCGGGCAGGTTGTCGGTTGTACCAATATTGATAATGTCGGTATCAGCGGCGCCGAATACACTTTCGACAAACAGCTTCGCGGAAAAGACGGCTACGTTATTATGCAGCGCGACGGACTTGGCAGAACGCGGCCGTCCACAGATTTTCCGAGAGAAGAGCCTGCCAACGGACATTCGGTGGTTCTCACGCTCGATGTTGCGTACCAATCCATTGTTGAAGATGAATTGAAAAAAGGCGCTGAACATGCTAAAGCCGATGCAGGCATTGCAATCATGCTTGATCCGAACACAGGCGCAGTTCTGGCAATGGCGCATTATCCAAGCGTCAACGCAAACACATTGTCGAATGTCTCAATGGAAGCGTTAAAAGTCCGCGCCGTTGCCGATATGGTTGAACCGGGTTCGGTATTCAAACTTGTAACGGCAAGTGCCGCTCTTGATAACAATCTTGTGAAACCCGACCAAATGTTTTTTGCTGAAAACGGGACGTACAAAGTTCCGTTGAACGGCGGACGATTTCGTACCATTCGCGATACGCATGAAAACGGAATGATCACGTTTACGCAGGCGCTTGAGCTTTCGAGCAATATTGTTTTTGCAAAAGTCGGCGACATTGTTGGAGCGGAACGGCTGTACACCGAAGCGAGGAATTTCGGTTTTGGTATGGAAACCGGCATTGAGCTGCCGGGTGAAGTGAGCGGCGATTTGAAGAAGCCGGTCGAATGGTCCGGCGCAACGTTGAATTCAATGGCGTACGGCTACGAAGTCGGCGTCACGCCGCTTCAAATTGTTGCCGCGTACGCCGCGCTTGCAAATGGCGGCACGCTGATGAAACCGTATATCTTCAGCAAAGAAATTGATGAACAGGGAACTGTTGTCGGAATCGGAGAGCCGGAAAAAATTCGCCAGGTTATTTCTCCGGAAACGGATAAAGTGTTGAAGAATCTTTTCCTCGGCGTTGTTGAACACGGCACAGGCGAAGCGGCACAAGTTCCGGGAATCATGATAGCCGGAAAGACGGGAACGTCGCGAAAATATGCCGACGGAAAATATGAGGCGGGAAATTACAATGCGTCGTTTGTCGGATTTTTCCCTTTCGACAATCCGACAATTGTGCTGCTTGTGATGATGGAAAACCCGAAGAACGGCTACACCGGCGCGCTGGCGAGCGCTCCGATTTTCAAAGCAATTGCAGAACGCATTGTCAACAACAACGGGCTGTTCTCAAGGGATCATATTGCAAGTAACCGCGGAGATGAGAATTCCCTTCTCATCTCAGTTCCGAATGTATGCAATGTAAAAACGACAACGGCATTGCAGATGCTGGATGACAATGGACTGCATGCGTCAATCGCCGGTTCGGGCGAAGTTGTCATGCGGCAAGTACCGGAGCCGGGCACGAGAATTCATTATGACAATGTGGTGCAGTTAATAACCAATGCGAGTGCAGCAGCATCTTCGCCAAACAGCAGCCAGGTTCCAGATCTGAAAGGAATGAGTATTCGACGAGCGATGAATCGTCTCATGACAGAAAAATTGGATGTTGCGGTTGTCGGGTCAGGAATTGTTGTCAGTCAATCGCCGATAGCCGGAACACTGGTCAGTTCGGGAACGAAAGTTACCTTGACATGCGAACCGCGCACGATCACAACGGCACAATTATATTGAACGAAGAATCAAGATGACGCTTTCGGCATTATTGGAAGGAGTAATTGTTACGAAAATGTTCCAAACCATGTTCGGCCACATGGTTGTAACGCACGATGTGAAAGTTGACGGCATTCAGTACGATTCAACGAAAGTAAAGAACGACGATCTTTTTGTTGCCATTCGCGGCGTATCTGCAGATGGACATCGTTTCATCAGTTCTGCTGTTGCGAACGGCGCGAAGGTCGTTGTTGTGGAAGACGATTCTGCTGTGCCGGATTCTTTTTTCATGCACGCCGGTGCTGTGAAAATTGTTGTGCCGAATTCACGCCGCGCGCTGGCGCAGTTGTCGGCAAATTTTTACGGACATCCGGCAAAGAACCTTAAACTTGTCGGTGTCACAGGAACAAATGGAAAAACGACGACCACACATCTTATTCAGGAAATCCTGGAACATAGTGATGCGTCGTTGCGCGGCAGAGTCGGTTTGATTGGCACAATCGATTATGCGGTCGGTAGAGAGCGATTTCCCGCAACGCACACAACACCGGAGTCGCTTGAAATGCAGAAATATTTTTCAATGATGGCGGCAAACGGATGCACACATGCTGTCATGGAGGTTTCATCGCATGCGCTGAAACAAGACCGCGTGTTCGGACTTGATTTCTCTGCGGCAGTGTTCACCAATCTCACACAGGATCATCTCGATTACCATGGCACGATGGGAAATTATTTTCTCGCAAAGAAAATTCTTTTTGATGGATTGACGTCGTCGAACTGGGCAGTCGTGAATGCAGATGATGAGTGGAGCGAAAAAATTGTTGCCGACACACATGCAAAAGTACTCCGGTACGGAACAACAGCACGTGCGGATGTCAAAGCCGGCGATATTACGCTGTCTATTCAAGGAACACGATTTACTATCGAGAGCGGCGGCGAAAAAATTGACATCGTTTCTCCGCTCGTCGGACGATTCAATGTTTCGAATATTCTCGCAGCGTTTTCCGTTGGCATTGTAATGGGAATTCCCACAGCGAATATCAGCGAAAGTATTGCGGCGGTGTCATCTGTTCCCGGAAGATTCGAGCGGTTGAATTCGACGCTGGGCTGGACCGCCATTATCGATTATGCGCACACACCCGATGCGCTGGAAAAATGTCTTACAACAATTCATGACATTCTTCCGCAGCGACGGTCGAACAGCATCATCACAGTATTTGGTGCCGGAGGTGACCGCGATAAAACAAAGCGGCCCAAAATGGGCGCGGTCGTTGAAGCGCTGAGCGATGTCATTATGATCACGTCGGATAATCCGCGCACGGAAGACCCTCAATGTATCATTGACGATGTACGTGCAGGAATAACACGCCGCGAGAATGTGTACGAAGAAGTCGACCGCCGTACCGCTGTCGTTACAGCATTAACTATGGCAAAGCCGAATGACATTGTGCTTATCGCGGGAAAAGGCCATGAAGAGTATCAAGTCATCGGTAAGGAAAAAATTCATTTCAGCGATAAAGAAATTGTGCAGGAATTTATCAGTAATCACCGATGAATCTTTCGTTGAATGATGTTAAGAAACTTGAAAACGCAGAAATCTTTTTTGTGGAGCGGCTAAAAGGAAAAAAGTTCAATGCGGTTTCAACAGATTCGCGCACAGTTGCTGAAAATAATATTTTTTTCGCGCTCTGCGGCGAGAAATTCGATGGACATAAATTTATCGGCGACGTTATTGGAAAAAAAGCAGCGGCGGTCGTTGTGGAATCGCAATGGTATCAGCAGAATGCGGATATTGTTGAACGAAGTACCTGCAGCGCCGTTGTTGTGCCGGATTCGACAAAAGCGCTTGGCACGCTGGCGAAAATCTACAGGAGTAAATTTTCAATTCCCGTTCTTGCCGTTGGCGGAAGTAATGGAAAGACGACGACAAAAGAAATGATCAGCGCAGTGTTGCAAGAAAAATTCCGTGTGTTGAAAACAGAAGGGAATCTCAACAATCATATCGGCGTGCCGCAGACATTATTCAAACTGACGCCGCGGCATGAGATCGCTGTGCTCGAACTCGGCACGAATCACTTCGGTGAGCTGAAATATTTGTGCGATATTGCCGCACCGACTCACGCGCTGATTACCAACATCGGGAAAGAACATCTCGAATTTTTCGGCGATGAAAACGGCGTTGCGCAGGAAGAAACTGAATTATTCCGCACTGTGACGGCAGACGGATTTGCATTCATCAACTGTGATGATCGGTTCCTGGTAAAAGCCGGGGAAAAAAATCATCGTGCGCTTCGATATGGAATGTCGCCATCGGCAGACATCCGCGCAATCAAAATTCGTGCGTCAGAATCGGGCGAGCCGATATTCACCGTTTCTCGCAAAAGCCGGAAGGATAGGATGCAGATTCGGCTTTCCGTTGCGGGACTGCATCAGACGACGAATGCGCTCGCAGCGGTTGCGGTCGGCACGGAATTCAGAGTTCAGAAAAAAAAAATTTGTCGGGCACTCGAAACCTTCACAGCCACACATAAGCGAATGGAAACTATTACACGCAATGGAATAACAATTCTCAACGACACGTACAATGCCAATCCCGATTCGGTGATTGCCGCGCTGAAAACGTTCAAAGCAATGAAAGTGGGCGGAAAGAAAGTTGTCGTTCTTGCCGACATGCTGGAACTCGGCGGCAAGGCTGAACATGAACATGCAAAGATCGGGCTGGAAGTTTCAAATCTCGATTTTGAATATCTGTTCACGTTCGGTCCGTTGACGCGTTTTACGCACGAAGCGTCCAAGCTTGCGTTCGCCGAACATTTTGATTCAAAAGAAGCGTTGATTGATTCGCTGAAAAGCCAGCTTGCACCGGGCGATGCGGCACTCGTGAAAGGTTCTCGAGGAATGAAGATGGAAGAGGTTGTTGCTCAACTATAATCTGATAACTGAAACGCTCAATGCTCTATTATTTATTCAATATTCTTGAACGATTGTATCATCCGCCGGGATTCGGCGTCGTTCATTATATCACGTTTCGTTCCGCCGCTGCTGCGGTGACGGCATTGATTATCAGCTTTTGGATCGGTCCGAAAATTATTGCATCACTGAAACGGCATCAGATCGGCGAAGCGGCAAAAATTGAAGCGCCGAAAAATCATTTGAGCAAAGCCGGCACGCCGACAATGGGCGGACTTATCGTGCTCGGTTCAGTGCTTATCCCGACATTGCTGTGGGGCGATCTCAAAAATATGTATGTGCAGCTGGTCATTGTTGTCACAGCAGGACTTGGCGTTGTCGGATTCTTTGACGATTACCTGAAGGTGGTGAAGAAAAAACCGAAAGGATTGATCGGGTGGTACAAGATTGTCGGTCAGGTTCTTGTCGGATTAATTCTCGGGCTTGCAATTTATTATTCGCCGGAGCTTCGTTCAATTCAAGCAAACACAATCACGACGGTGCCTTTCTTCAAAAATCTTGAATTTGATTTTTCCTATTTCTACATCCCGATGGTGGTTTTCGTTATTGCGGCGACCTCCAATGCTGTTAATCTTACCGATGGCCTCGACGGACTTGCCATCGGCACAGTCGGAATCGTAACGTTGACATTGGCGGTGCTCAGCTATATTTCCGGCAATGTTGTCTTCAGTCATTATCTCAACATTATTTATTTGAAAGACAGCGGCGAGCTTGTTGTCTATTGCACGGCGCTTGTCGGCGCAGCGCTCGGATTTCTTTGGTTCAATTCGTATCCAGCGCAAGTGTTTATGGGCGACACCGGTTCGCTTGCGCTCGGCGGCGCGATCGGTGCGATCACTGTTATGATCAAAAAAGAATTGATTCTGCCGATTCTTGGCGGCGTATTTTTTATGGAAACCGTGTCGGTGATTATTCAACGGCTGTATTTCAAATACACAAAGAAGCGGTACGGCGAAGGAAAGCGCGTGTTTCGCATGGCGCCGCTTCATCATCATTTTGAAATGCAAGGAATCTCCGAGCCGAAAATCGTTATGCGATTTTACATCATTGCCATTATGCTGATGATTCTTAGCCTGGCAACGTTCAAGGTGCGATAAATTAGAAAAGAGATGGATGATTCACGGATTAGGAACAAAAAAATTTCGGTTATCGGTGCTGCGCGCAGCGGCGTCGCAGTTGCGCGATTGCTGCAGCGTCACGGCGCCATGGTTTTTGTCAGCGATAGAGAACCTGCGGAGAAGCTGTCGAAAAGTCTTGCAGAGCTTCGCGCCAGCGACATTGCATATGAAACAGGAAATCATTCTGAACGCGTCTTCGATTGTTCATTGATGGTGCTGAGCCCGGGCGTTCCGAGCGACGCTGCTGTTGTGCTCGAAGCGCAGCGGCGAAGAATCAACATCGTCAGCGAAATTGAAGTCGCAAGCTGGTTTTGTCAGGCACCGATTGTTGCCATTACCGGCAGCAACGGAAAAACAACAACCACAACATTACTCGGGAGGATTTTCAGTGATGCAAAGAAAAAGCATGTTGTTGCGGGCAACATTGGCACGGCATTCTCCAATTTCGTTCTGGAGTTGGCTGCGACGGATACTATGGTTCTCGAAGTGAGCAGTTTTCAACTTGATTTTATTGAGAAGTTTCGGCCGAAGGTTTCGGTCATCCTGAATATTACACAGAATCATATGGATCGGTACGAACATTCAATGGAAAAATATGCGGCATCGAAAGCGCGTATCTTCAAAAATCAAAAGCAGGATGATGTGCTGATTTACAATGCTGACGACGAATGGACGCTGAAAATGATCCGTCAGGCGCACTGCAAAAAGATCGGGTTCAGCACATCAAAAGGACTGCGCGAAGGTGCTTTTGTCGAAAATGAAATGCTCGTGACGTTTATAAACGGGCATCGTTCGGAAATCATCGCTCCGCTGCAGATTTCAATCAAGGGGAAACACAATCTGCAGAATGCGATGGCGGCGGCACTTGCGGCGGGCATGATGGGTGTAGATTCCGCTTCCATTCGTTCTACTTTGAGAAACTTCAAAGGCGTTGTTCATCGGCAGGAACTTGTGCGCGAAGTGAACGGCATCAAATATGTGAACGACTCAAAAGCGACGACCGTTGACGCGGTGTGGTACGCGCTCAATGCATATGACGAACCAATCGTGCTCATTCTTGGGGGAAAAGATAAAGGCAACGACTATTCAAAGATTCAGGAATTGGTGAAGAAAAAAGTACGTGCAATTGTTGCCACCGGCGCTTCGGCAGAAATTATCGCGAAAGCGTTTGCAGAAATTGTGCCGGTGCACCGTGTCGAGACAATCGGCAACGAGAAGCCGAATGTTGTTTCCATGGAAAAGGTAATTCAAACGGCGTCATCGCTTGCTCACCGCGGCGATGTGGTGTTGCTCTCACCTGCATGTACGTCGTTTGATTGGTTTGAAGATTATGAAGAACGAGGAAATACATTCAAACAAATTGTGAACGGACTAATGGTAGAATAAGCACGTGTCGCAACAGCACAATCATATTGACCGCATCATTTTGTTCGTCGTCCTGTTTCTGATGGTGGCGAGCACGGTGGTGGTGTACAGCGCATCGTCAACATGGGCGCTGCAAAAGTACGGTGCGTCGAGTCATCTTGTCGATCGCCACATCATCAAAGTATTGATCGGCATTGCTGCGATGTTTGTTGCGATGCGCATTAATTATCACGGCTACAAAAAAATTTCCAAGCTTGCCGTTGCGGCATGTTTGCTGTTACTGTTTATCACCTTGGCGCTTGGCGGCGAAGTGAAAGGTGCGCAACGATGGCTAAATCTCGGCGGGTTCAGTTTTCAGCCGTCGGAGTTTGCGAAGTTTGCGCTGCTTTTTCATCTCAGCACGCTGCTCGCGGCGAAAAAAGAAAAGATTTACGATTTCAAAAAAGGGTTTTTGCCGCTCGTTTTGTGGATCGGCGCAGTTGTCATCCTCGTTATGTTGCAGCCGAATTTCAGCACCGGCGCATTTATTTTCTGTCTCGGCATGGTGATGGTATTTGTCGGCGGTGCCCGGCTGAAACATATTGCCGCATCACTTCTTGCGTTGATGCCGGTCGTGATGGTGTACATGGTCAGCGCGGAATATCGCATGCGGCGCATTCTTGCTTTTCTTGGAAAGGGCGAGCACAACACAACGCCGAGCAGAGTGAATTATCAGCTCTGGCAGGGAATTATCGGTTTCGGCAACGGCGGATTGTTCGGCGTCGGCATGGGCCAAAGCAAACAGCGCGATTTATTTCTTCCGGAATCGTACGGCGATTTTGTCTTTTCCATTGTCGGCGAGGAATACGGTTTTATCGGCACCGTTTTGTTTCTCGGATTATTTCTGACGATTCTTTTGCGCGGGTTTCGCATTGCGAAAAATGCGCCGGATGATTTCGGGCGATATCTTGCGATCGGCATCACATGCACGATTGTCATTTATGCGCTCGGCAATGCGCTCGTAACGCTCGGATTATTTCCGACAACCGGCCTGCCGATGCCGTTCGTCAGCTATGGCGGCTCGGCAATTGTGATTTCGTCGTTTGCGATTGGAGTGCTGCTTAACATTTCATCGCAAACTGATTTGCATCCGCGCCAAGCGGCAGCAGAAGCCGCCGCCGTTTCAGATTTGAACGAGCCGGCAGTCGGCAAAGTGTATTGATTGAAAAAGATTTTGATATCGTGGAAACACAACATAGCGTTCGCATTCTTTTTGCCGGCGGCGGTACCGGCGGACATCTCTTCCCGGCACTTGCTATTGCCGACGAGATCAAAAAACTTTCGCTCGATGTACACATTGCTTTTGTCGGAACAAAAAAGAAAATCGAAGCGCGTGTGGTGCCGGAAAAAGGATATGCGTTTCACACGATTTGGATCAGCGGATTTCATCGCAGGTTGACGATTGATAATATGTTATTTCCATTAAAGGTTATTGTTTCAGTGATACAATCGTTCTTTCTCATCCGAAAATTCCAGCCGGATGTTGTTGTTGGAACCGGTGGTTATGTTTGCGGGCCCGTTTTGTTTATGGCGTCGCTGTTCAACATTCCAACCGTCGTGCACGAAAGCAACAGCTATCCCGGTGTGACGACAAGAATGCTTGCATCGAGGGTTTCGAAAATTTTCATCACGTTCGATATTACGAAGCAGTGGCTGAAAGCAAAAGCAGAAAGCGTTGAGCTTGTCGGTAATCCGACGCGCGCGGTGTTAGGAACAATTTCGCACGAAGATGGAATTCGTTATTTCAATCTCGATCCGTCAAAAAAAACATTGTTCGTGTTCGGCGGAAGTCTCGGCGCGGCGTCAATCAACAGAGCGATTAAAAAGATTGTGAACGATCTGGTGCGAAACGGAATTCAGCTTGTGTGGCAAACCGGCGAGCATGATTTTGAAAGTATTCGATCTTTGGTTTCGACCGACGGAATTTGGATTGGAAAGTTTATTGACGCAATGGAATATGCTTACGCCGCGGCAGACGTGGTGTTATGCCGCGCCGGAGCTACAACGATTGCGGAATTGACACGGATTGGAAAGCCGGCGATTTTTGTTCCGCTGCCGTCCGCAGCGGCAAATCACCAGGAAACAAATGCGCATACGCTGATGGAAAGTAATGCAGCGGTTGTTATTCACGATTCGGAGCTTGAAAC
>JAJYOI010000074.1 GCA_021796275.1 Bacteroidota bacterium | reverse complement strand
CGCCGCGATTGTACCGCACGGTTCGCCCGCAAGCGCACTACAACCGTTCACTTGAACTTTTAGACCGCGCGAAGCGGCGCGGTTTCAGGACGAAATCCGGATTGATGCTCGGGCTTGGTGAGACACCTGAAGAAGTGATTGATACCATGAGCGATCTTCGGGCGGTTGAATGTGATATTCTCACGCTTGGTCAATATTTGCAGCCGACGAAGGAACATCTTCCTGTTCAGCGGTATGTTCATCCGGATGAATTCAACATGTTGAAAGAGCGCGGCATGGGAATGGGTTTCCGTTATATTGAATCGGGTCCGCTTGTCAGAAGTTCGTACCATGCGGCGGAACAAGTGTAAAGAAAATTAGAGATAAAAAATTAAGAATGAAAAGTTTTATCGCTCTGTATTTTTTTATGGCTTTGTGATTAAATAAAAACGAGTGATGTAAGGAGAAATAATGGCAACAGTATTATCAATGAAAGAACCAAAAGAGATAAAAAAATTGCGGTGGAAAGATCTCGGACTTTCTCATTCGCAGCTTGTCGATTTCTATAAACGAATGCTTCTTATCCGCCGGTTCGAAGAACGCGCGGCGCAGGAATACGGCAAAAGTAAAATCGGCGGCTTCTGCCATCTTTATATTGGACAGGAAGCAGTCGGTGTTGGTGCGATTGAGGCGTTGCGCGACGATGATTATATCTTTTCGGCATACCGCGATCACGGACATGCACTTGCGCGCGGCATGGATCCGAAAAGTATCATGGCAGAATTGTTCGGCAAGTTTACCGGCTGCTCAAAAGGCATGGGTGGCTCAATGCATATGTTCGATGTGACGAGAAATTTTATGGGCGGCTACGGAATTGTCGGCGGACATATTCCGCTTGCTGCTGGAACTGCATTTGGTTCAAAATATCTTGGCAAAGATTCCGTGACGGTCTGTTTCTTCGGCGAAGCGGCGGCGAACCAAGGCGTTTTTCACGAAACGTTGAATCTGGCTGCGCTCTGGAAATTGCCGGTTGTCTTCATCTGCGAAAATAATCGCTACGGCATGGGAACAGCGGTGGAACGCGCACATGCAGTGTGGGACATTTATCAAAAAGCTTCGGCGTACGATATGGCGCGCGGCTGGTTCGACGGAATGGATGTGATCGAATCGTACCGTGCGGTGAAAGAAGCCGTTGATCACGCGCGAAAATCGAACGAGCCGACCTTGCTTGAAGCGCGCACGTACCGTTTTCGCGGCCATTCAATGTCGGATCCCATTCACGGACATTACCGCACGAAAGAAGAAGTTGAAGAGCAGAAGAAGAGCGATCCGATTCCCCGCTTTGCAGAAGAATTGCTTCATGCCGGAATTGTAACTCAAGCCGCCATTGATGAAATGGAAGCTGAGATCAAAGATGTTGTGAACGAAGCTGTGGATTTTGCGGATCGCAGTCCGGAACCGCCGCCGGAATTTTTGTATGAAAATGTTTACGTCTAATCTCGGAAAAAGGAATATGAAATTATGACAATGATTGCATTTCGTGAAGCATTGAATCAGGCGATGTCTGAAGAAATGGAGCGCGATTCTAATGTCTTCATCATGGGCGAAGAAGTTGCGCAATACCAAGGAGCGTATAAAGTCAGCCAGGGAATGCTGCAAAAATTTGGCGAGAAGCGTGTGATTGATACGCCGATTACCGAAGCCGGATTTGCCGGACTTGGTATCGGTGCGGCGATGATCGGTCTTCGACCGATTGTGGAAATGATGACGTGGAATTTCGCCATACTCGCATTCGATCAACTCTTTAATAACGCGGCAAAAATCCGATACATGTCCGGTGGACAATTCAAAGTGCCGATTGTTGTTCGCGGGCCGTCCGGCGCTGCGCATGCACTTGGCGCGCAGCATTCTCAGTCTTTTGAATCCATGCTGGCACATATTCCGGGACTCATTGTTATTGCGCCGTCAACACCTGCGGATGGGAAAGGATTGTTGAAGTCGGCGATTCGAGATGACAATCCCGTGATGTTTATGGAAAGTGAAATGATGTATGGGCAGAAAGGCGAAGTGCCGGATGGAGAATATGTTACTCCCATCGGTGTCGGCGACGTTAAGCGTGAAGGCAAAGATGTGACGATTATTGCATGGTCGAAAATGATTCACGTCGCGCTTGCCGCAGCGGAACAATTGGCAAATGAGGGTGTTGAAACCGAAGTTATTGACCCGCGCACTATTCGTCCGCTGGATGAAACGATGATTCTCGATTCGGTAAAGAAAACGAATCGCTGTGTCATTGTTGAAGAAGCATGGCCGTTCGCCAGCACTGGAAAAGAAATTGCGTCGCGGATTTACACAAAAGCTTTTGACTTTTTGGACGCGCCGATCGAACACGTCAACGGCGCCGATGTCCCGATGCCGTACGCGCACAATCTTGAGAAGCTGATGTTGCCGAGTATTCCGCGAGTAGTTGATGCTGTGAAAAAAGTTCTTTACCGATAACCGAATTCAAACCCGAAGGTCAAAACCGTTATGGCGACAAGAGTTGATATGCCGAAATTGAGTGACACTATGGAAGAGGGAATCATTCTCAAATGGGTCAAAAAAGAAGGCGACGCAGTGAAGCAAGGCGAGATCATCGCTGAAGTTCAAACCGACAAAGCGGATATGGAACTCGAAGCGTACGATTCGGGAATTCTTCGCAAGATATTTGTTCCCGAAGGGAAAGGCGCTGCAGTTGGAAAACCGATTGCTGTCATCGCTTCTGAGAACGAAGATATTTCTGCATTGCTTGCCGGCACCGGTTCGGCTCAGCCTGTACAGCATCACGTTGAAAAACCTGTTGGAGCTGAAGAGAAACCTTCAGTTGCTGCTGAAGAACCAAGCGTTCAACATGTTCTTCCTACAACTGTCGAGCAGAAATCGGGAGAAAATGGCGGCAGTCGTGTGAAAATTTCTCCGTTGGCGAAAAAATTGCGCAGGAAAAGAACATTAACATCTCTTCACTCAGCGGCAGCGGACCGATGGGACGGATCATTAAGCGTGATGTTGAAGAGGCACTTTCGCACGGCGCGACGACATTTGTCGCTCGGCAAACGGCAAATGTTTCGACGCAACAGATTCCTGTTTCAATGATGAGAAAAACAATTGCCAAGCGTTTAGTCGAAAGCAAAACAACTGCGCCACATTTTTATGTCACGAGCGATGTTAATATGAAACGCGCCATTGAATTTCGTTCAGCATTGAATGCAACAGAAGATGTGAAGATTAGTTATACTGACATCATCGTAAAGGCTGCTGCGATTGCATTGCGAAGAAATCCCAAAGTGAATTCATCATGGGCTGGTGATACAATTATTCAGCACGGATCAATTCATGTCGGTATCGCCGTTGCGCTTGACGACGGGTTGATCACTCCGGTGATTCGTGATGCTGATGCGAAAGGCCTTGCACAAATTTCAGCCGAAGCGAAAGACCTTGCATCGCGCGCACGTGAACGGAAATTGAAGCCGGAAGAATATGCCGGCGGCACGTTCACGATCAGCAACCTTGGAATGTTCGATGTTGAAAACTTTGCGGCGATTATCAATCCTCCGGAAGCCGGAATTCTTGCCGTCGGTTCGATCATGGAGATGCCGGTTGTGGAGGAAAGGCAGATCGTCATCGGTCAACGTATGAAAATTACTCTATCGTGCGATCATCGTGTCATTGATGGTGCCGTCGGTGCACAATTTATGTCGGACTTGAAAAATATTCTTGAGAACCCTGCTACGTTCGCACTCTAAATCTTCTTGAAAAAGCCCCTTGCATTTTTTCGAAAATTAGCGTAAATTTAAAAGCTTTTTAGACGAATTATATATTTTCTGAACCGTGGAGGTTATTGTGGCTTTTGGCGATAAGAATACGCACTTTTTTAAGGAAAGTGAGATAGAGCATAAATGGTTTTTAGTTGATGCGCAAGGAAAAACACTTGGACGTGTTGCGTCTCAGGTTGCGCGCGTATTGCGTGGAAAGCATAAGCCGACTTTCACACCGAATATTGACGGTGGTGACTTCGTTGTTGTCATCAATGCCGGGAAAGTAAAACTGACCGGCAAACGCACTGAGAGAAAAGAATATTTCCATTACACCGGCTATCCCGGCGGTGCGGTATTTGAGCAATACAAAGATATGATCAAGACAGACCCGGATCGCGTTATCGAACATGCGGTGAAAGGTATGTTACCGCATAATCGGCTTGGCAAAAGAATTATCAAGAAACTGAAAGTATATGCCGGCGCTGATCACCCGCATAGTGCGCAGAAACCAGAATCTCTAACAGTGTAATACATTTATTGCTATAAGGACTGAAATGCCTCAACATCACGTGAACAGTGTTGGACGCCGTAAGACCTCCGTTGCGCGGGTTTTTTTGAAGACCGGCACGGGAGCTATCACCGTCAATCATTCACCTTTTGAAAGATATTTTCCGCAGGAACTTCACCGGGCAGACATTAGTCAGCCTTTTGTCGTGACAGAAACTTTAAGCAAGTACGATGCTGATGTTACTGTCCGCGGCGGCGGCATGGCCGGTCAAGCTGGTGCGGTGCGTTTGGGAATTGCCCGCGCACTGGTGGATCTGAATGAAGATTTTCGTACTGTGCTGCGCTCGCACGATCTGTTGACACGCGATCCGCGGATGGTCGAGCGAAAAAAATACGGACAAAAGAAGGCGCGTAAACGGTTCCAATTCTCGAAGCGCTGATCGCATTCTCGTTGCCTTGCTGTAAGTTTTTTTAACTATCAAACATATCTTCCGACCGGAACGGAAGTGCCTTGCTGATGCAAGGTTCTGTAACGGGATGACGAAGATAGAAGATCAAAACTAAATTAAGGACTGTTATGCCACGTGTAGAACTCGCGGAGTTGCTCGCCTCAGGTGCCCATTTTGGACACCTTACCCGTCGTTGGAATCCCAAGATGAAGCCGTACATTTTTATGGAACGGAACGGGATTCATATCATTGACCTCAAAAAATCCCAGCAGCTACTTGATGATGCCTGCAATGCGCTTTCTAATATTGTTGCTGAAGGCAAGCGTGTTTTGTTTGTTGGAACAAAAAAACAAGCGAAAGAAGTTGTTCGGGAACAGGCAAAGCGCTGTGGTCAATTTTATTTTACGGAACGGTGGCTCGGCGGTGCGCTGACCAATTTCACCACAATTCGGAAAAGCGTCAAGCGTCTCACAAATATTGAAAAGATGGAGACGGACGGGACATTTGATAAGATCACAAAAAAAGAAACGCTTTTTCTTACCCGTGAAAAAGAAAAGCTCAGCAAAGGACTTTCCGGTGTTGTGGATATGACGCGTCTTCCCGGGGCGCTGTTCGTGGTTGATGTAAAGAAGGAAGCAATTGCGGTGAAAGAGGCGAAACGTCTCGGTGTGCCGGTCTTTGCAATTGTTGATACCAACTGCGATCCCGATTTGTTGGATTATATCATTCCCGCGAACGACGATGCGTTGAAGGCAGTTCAATTAATTACGAAAGCGATTGCTGATGCTGTAATTGAAGGCGCAGAACGTGCGAAGGCGCATCAGCAAGAAGTTGCCGAAGAAGCTGAGAAAGCTGAAAACGAAACCCCATCCGAAGAAAAAAACAAGATTGAAGAAAAAGAATAACGCCTGAATTAATACCTAAGGATTGAAAAGAAATTTTATGGCTATCACAAGTACAGAAGTAAAATTATTGCGGGAAAAGACCGGCGCCGGCATGATGGATTGCAAACGCGCACTTGAAGAAACCGGCGGCGATATGGAAAAGGCAATCGATTACCTTCGTAAAAAAGGTGCGGCAACGGCTGAAAAACGAGCCGGACGTCAAGCAAACGAAGGAATCATCATTACACGCCTCATTAACAACGGCAATGAAGGTATCATTCTGGAGATCAATTGTGAAACAGACTTTGTAGCGCGAAGCGAAGATTTTATCAACTTTGCCGCGACTGTTGCAACTGCGATCGAAACTAACCGGCCGAATTCCATTGAAGCGCTCCTTACATTTCCATATCAAAACGGCCGGAATGTTGCCGATGCACTTTCAGACCTTGTTGGAAAAATCGGAGAGAAAATTGAAATTCACCGTTTCGAGCGGTTTATTTCAAAAGCATCGCTGATAGAATCGTACACGCATATGGGCAGCAAGATTGGAGTGTTGGTGGAACTCGCAGCAAATAATATTACAGCGTCGCACCACGTGCTTGCTCGCGACGTTGCGATGCAAGTTGCCGCAATGAATCCATTGGTTGTTTCTCGTGAAGATGTGAAGAAAGAAACGATCGAGCACGAGATGGAGATATACCGCCAGCAGGCAAAAAATGAAGGTAAGCCGGATCAGGTGGTCGAAAGAATTGCAAACGGCAGGCTTGAAAAATATTTTCAGGAAGTTGTGCTTCTTGAGCAGAGCTTTATTAAAGATGCAGCAAAGACAATCAAAGAAGTTCTGCAAGAATCGTCGGCGAAACTCAACGATACAATTTCAATCCGGCAATTCAGACGGTATCAGCTTGGCGATGAAAAATAATTTTCCATCATTGAAAGGTCTCCTCAAGAGGCCTTTCTTTTTGTTTTTGAAAGCGTAGTTATGGCACCGATTTTCAAACGCATCTTATTAAAGCTCAGCGGCGAAGCTCTGATGGGCAGCCTTGATTATGGTATTGATGCAAAAACCATCAGTCTCTTTGCGGATGAAATCAAAAGCGTTCAGGCGCTCGGTGTTCAAGTTGGCATTGTGATCGGCGGCGGCAATATTTATCGCGGCGTCGAAAATTCGAGCGATGGTATTGATAAAGTCACCGGCGATCACATGGGAATGCTGGCAACGGTCATTAATGCACTTGCATTGCAAAGCGCGTTGGAACATCACGGCGTGTTTACACGGTGCCAAACGGCAATCAACATGGAACGTATTGCCGAGCCGTTCATCCGTCGCCGCGCAATCCGCCATCTTGAAAAAGGCCGTATCGTGATTTTTGCTGCAGGAACCGGCAATCCATATTTTACCACGGATACTGCCGCGGCACTGCGTGCGATTGAAATTGAAGCCGACATTATTGTTAAGGGAACGCGCGTTGACGGCGTGTATGATTCTGATCCGGAAAAAAATCCCGCCGCCCTGCATTTCCCAAAAATTTCTTACGAAGAAGTTCTTCGCAGAGACCTTCGTGTCATGGATATGACTGCGATTACACTGTGCAAGGAAAATCATCTTCCGATTGCAGTCTTCAATATGAATGTTCCATCGAACTTGAAACGATTGGTTCTAGGCGAAAAAGTCGGAACGACCGTATGCGATGGAGCGGGCGTTCCTCCACAATAAGAATACGTCCCGAAGGGATGGATTCCATGAGGATGCGACTATGCTGAAACAAATTTTAAAAGATACCGAAGCACGCATGCAAAAAGCTGTTGAAGTCGTGCGTACTGAACTTGTGAAGATTCGAACCGGCAAAGCAACAACGGCGCTGCTCGACGCAGTGAAGGTTGATTATTACGGCTCACTGGTCCCGTTGCAGCAAGTCGGCAGTGTCAGTGTGCCTGATGTGCATCTCGTGACAGTGCAGCCGTGGGATAAAAGCATGCTTGCGCCGATTGAGAAAGCGATTATTGCTGCAAATTTAGGATTGAATCCGGGCAACGACGGAACCATTGTGCGCATTCCGATTCCTCCGTTGAATGAAGAGCGGCGCAGAGAATTAGTGAAATTGGTGAAAAAGTTCGGTGAAGAAGGAAAAGTTTCTATCCGCAATATTCGCCGCGATGGAAATGAGCATTTGAAAAAAGCGGAGAAGGATGAACATTTTTCTGAAGATGACCGGAAACGCGGCGAGCAGGAAATACAGAAGTTCACCGATAAGTACATTAAAGAAATTGATGCTCTGCTTCTCGTCAAAGAAAAAGAGATCATGGAAGTGTAGCGCAGAAACGCTCGGTTGATGGTGAGTAGAAAGCCTCGTAGCGTACGCATGAGGCTTTTTTATTTTCTTTCATAACAGTACAAATAGTATGACAGCACGAAACAAGGACGAGCTTCGATCAGAATTACTCAACGCAAGAAATACGATGAAGGCAGAGGATGCCCGGCGCAAAAGTATGCAGATTCTTAATTTACTTTCTTCTCTGCCGGAATTTGTCGAGGCGCGATTTATTCACACGTATGTTTCCTCGAAAAAAAACGAGGTGGATACCCGCTCTGTGATTGAGGTCGCATTCGAAAAAGGAAAACGTGTTGCCGTTCCGATTGCAGAAAAAAAACGTCCGCTGCTTCGTCATTCAGAAATTCTTTCGATGAATGATTTGGCGGCAGGCGCGTTTGGGATATTAGAGCCGACTAAAATTACGCCGATCAATCTCAATGAGATTGAAGCGGTGCTTATTCCGGTTATTGGAGTTGATCACTCCGGTACACGATTAGGATTCGGCGGCGGATATTATGATTCTTTTCTGCGCCACGTTTCATGTACGAAAATTGCGCTTGCGTATGATTTCCAGGTGGTGCCGGAGTTGCCGCGTGAACAGCATGATGAACCTGTAACAATTATCATTACAGAATCGGAAATTATTCACTGTCGATGATTCGCCGGAAATTTTTGCTGCGCTGTTTCTGTACCCCGCCTCTCGCTGAAACATTCCATTACGCGTTGCGTAAGAAGAAACAGCACTAAAGTGAACATGCGTCTCAGGCGGCGGTTGTACGTTGCTCCACATCCAACGAGGTGTTTATGGAAACGAAACGTTTATACCGATCTCGGACCGATAAAATTATTGCCGGTGTGTGCGGAGGAATGGCAGAATATTTCGATGTTGACCCGGTAATTATGCGCGTCCTTTTTGTTTTGCTTGCGTTTTTCGGCGGCTCAGGTTTTATCCTGTATCTCGCATCGATTTTTATTATTCCGAAAAAACCTCTGCAAGTTGAAAATCCCCTTGGGGCAGGAAACGCAACTGCACCGCAGCAAAAGGAGGTACCGAGCGGCGGCGCGCGAACCATGTTTGGCATCATCATGATTATTCTTGGCGCGCTCGTTTTGTTGGGTAATCTCGGAGTACTTTCATTCTTTCATTTTTGGCATTTATCTGCTTTTGTTTTTCCAATTCTGCTTATCTTGATTGGTATGGCAATTATCTATTATAAGCAAGCTGAGGTTCAGCAAGAAAACCCTCAGACTGAAAATCCTGCTGGAGCAGAATCAGCGGTTGGCGGGGGAATGCCGCCACCCGAACCTCAAAAGTCAAGAATGTTTCGGCGATCTTCTTCTGATAAGAAATTGTTCGGTGTGTGCGGCGGGTTGGCGAATTATTTTTCGCTTGACCCAACCATCGTGAGGATCCTTTATGTTATTTTATGCCTCGCGTCATTCGGAGCCGGAATTGTGCTCTATCTTACTCTGGCACTCGTTGCTCCCGATGATAAATATATTCCCAAACAATCGTAACAAGTCCTTAAGGGACTCCTTCGGAGGTGCTCTATGGCGCAGCAAATGATAAATCGTTTTCCAATTATCGGGTTGGTACTTGTTCTGCTTGGTGTGACGCTGCTGCTCGATCAAATGCAAGTAATCGATATTGGTGGTTGGGCGTTGGTGTGGATCGGCGTGGCACTTTACGGCGGGGCAACGGTGATTCGCTCTTTTATTTACAATGAACGTCATCGCGTTTTTTTTGGAACGCTCTGTTTCTTAACAGGAATATTATTTTTCCTCCGCAAGGCTGGTTTTATCTACGGGCACGTCACGATTTATTTTCCGGCATTTCTTCTTATTTTCGGCTTCTCGTTCCTTATGCTGTTCGTGTTCAATATGAAGGATTGGCATTTGTTGATTCCGTCATTTATTTTTTTGGGGCTTGGCGCGGCATTGATGATGACGGCGCTCGGGTTGTGGTACAGCGCGGATGTGTGGCGGGTGATTCATTCGTACTGGCCTGTTATTCTTATTCTTATCGGCGGGACGATGTTGATTCGTCGGAGGCGGGCTCTGTAGAAAGGTGCGGCAGAACATTTAAGAGCCATGACCGTTGTTTCAGTTCTTCAGTGTGCTTCTAACCAATTTTTCCCGACCCCAATTTCAATCTCAATTGGCACATCTAATGCCAGAGCATTTTTCATATTCTTCGTGACGATTTCCCGCACTGCGGTTTCCTCTTTTTTATCTACTTCAAACACAAGTTCATCATGAACCTGCAGCAGCATTTTGCTTTTCAATTTCTGTTCAGAAAGTGCGTGGTGAATTTTGATCATCGCAAGCTTGATCATGTCTGCCGCGGTTCCTTGAATCGGCATATTGATCGCCTGACGTTCCGCGTTTGACCGCAGATTGGCATTTTTGCTGTGAATTTCGGGTAAAAATCTTCGGCGTCCCATCATCGTGGTAACAAATCCGTCGCGCCGCGCCTTCGCGATTGTTTCCGCAATGTACTGATTCACATTTGGAAATCGTTCGAAGTATTTTGTGATAATTTCTTTTGCTTCAGTCTGTGTAATTTCCAATCGCGATGCCAGGCCGAATGCGCCGATACCATACATGATGCCGAAGTTCACTTCCTTTGCTTTACGGCGCATTTCCCGCGTCACATCTTTCGGAACGACACCGAACACTTTCGCCGCCGTGGAAGCGTGAATATCTTCTTTGTTGTTGAACGCGCTGAGCAATCCTTCATCGCCGGAAATGTGCGCCATTACCCGCAGCTCAATTTGAGAATAGTCCGCCGACATCACGACCATATTCTTTCCGCCGGGAATGAATGCACGGCGGATTTCTCTGCCGATATCGGTGCGGATTGGAATATTTTGTAAATTCGGATCACTGCTCGAAAGTCTTCCCGTTGCTGCCACTGTTTGATTGAACGACGTGTGCACGCGTTTTGTTTTCGGATCCATCAGCTTCGGCAGCGCATCGACATATGTTGATTTCAATTTTGAAAGCTGGCGATAATCGAGAAGCCGCTCGATGATCGGATGCTCGCTGCGCAGCGATTCAAGTACGCCGACGTCTGTTGAAAAACCGGTTTTCGTTTTTCGTTTTCGCGAAAGATTCAATTTCTCAAAAAGAATTTTCGCAAGCTGCTGAGTTGAATTGATATTGAAATGCTCTCCCGCATCGTGATAAATCTGCTCGATAAGGTTGTCAAGCTGCCTTTCTAAATCTTTCGACATGTCCGAAAGAAACGGAACATCAATCGCAATTCCCGTTTGCTCCATATCGGCGAGAACGGGAATAAGGGGAAATTCTATTTCATCGCAGAGTCTTTTCATTCCCTGCGCAGCAAGTTTGTCGTGCAGAATATTTGCAAGCTGAAAGGTAACGTCGGTATCTTCGGCAGAATAGCGTCCAACTTCTTCAACAGGAACCGAACGAATATCTTTTTTCCCGTTGTCGGTAAGTTCTTCGAACGAAACCATTTTGTAGTTTATAAATTCTGCCGCAAGCGCATCAAGATTGTGCTTACCGTCGGGGCGAAGAATATAACTTGCGACCATTGTGTCAAAAGTTACGCCGCATGTCCAGATTCCCAATCGTGACAGTGCAAGCATGTCATACTTGGCATTCTGGCAGTACTTGTGGATTTTTTCGTTCTCAAAAATTGGTTGCAGATCGCGGCGAACAATTGCTGGGTCGAAAAGCTTCTGCTTTGTTACAGAGTGTGGCGGCGGATTTTCAAAAAGCGATGATGATTGTTCCTCATCCGTTGTTGCGAGCGGAAGGTAATATGCTGTATGCGGTTCGAAACAAAATGAAATGCCGACGACCTGTGCGCGCAAAGGATCGGTGGAAGTTGTTTCAGTGTCGAAGACAAATTCTTTTGCTTTTTTTAATTCCGAAATAAATCTAAGATACGACGCGTCAGAATCAATGATGCGATAATCGTGTTTGGATTTTGTGATATCAGAATGTTCCGAAACACTTTCAACCGGAGCTTCCGGTAATTCTTCGCCCGGCTGTTCTTCTTTCAATCGTCGAAGCAATGCCCGAAATTCAAGCCGTTCATACAACGCAGAAAGCTTTGGAATATCTTTTTCGGCGGCGCGCAGTTCATGAAAATTGATGTTCACCAGCGCGTTGGTTTCAATCGTCACCAATTGTTTTGAGAGAAGTGCAAGCTCTTTGTTTGCACGAAGCTTTTCCTGGATTCCTTTCTGCGGAATGTCATCAACATGCGCAAGAATGTTTTCGACGCTTCCGAATTTTTTGACAAGAGGCTCGGCAGATTTCGGACCGATGCCCGGTACGCCCGGCACGTTGTCTGATGAATCACCGATAAGCGCCAGCATATCTATGACCTGCTCTGCGGGAACGCCGAAGCGTTCAACGACGCCTTTTTCATCAACAATTTCAATATCTCCGCCTTGCTTGCCGGGACGGAAAATTTTTGTCAGCGGCGAGACGAGCTGCAAAAAATCCTTGTCGCTTGTCACGAGAAACGACTCGACATTTTCTTTTTCCGCACGCTTCGCCAATGTGCCGATCACATCGTCGGCTTCGAATCCGGGAGCTTCGATGACCGGAACATTGAATGCACGGACAACGTCCTTCAGCGTGTCCATCATTGCCGACATATCTTCCGGCATTTTCTGCCGTGTCGCTTTGTACTCCGGATACGCTTTGTGCCGGAATGTCGGCTCGATCGTGTCGAACACAACCGCAATGTGGTCCGGTTTTTGCTCGTCAAGAATTTTGTTCAGAAAATTCACGAAGCCGAAAATTGCGCTCGTGTTTTCTCCCTTTGAATTGATAAGAGGATTTTTGATGAACGCAAAATACGAACGGTATGCAAGCGCCATGCCATCCAAAAGAAAAAGTCGTTCTCGTTTATTCATGACCCGGCAAAAAAAGATTCGAGGAAAAGTTTTCAAAATATAACCAATCAACGCGCGAATCGCAAAGTAGGAAATCAATAGCCCCCTCGTTATATTTCACAGCCAAATACTATGAGCGTCTATATTCTTCTTGCCATTCAGGTTCTTATTGCAAGCGGCACGCACATCGTTGCGAAAGCAGTTTCTGATGAAATTGCCCCTATCCCGCTTACATTCCTTCGAACAATCATTTCAGCGATTGTGCTTGCGGCAATTTTTTTTGTGAGGGAAAAGCGCATTCGGCTTGACCACAGCGAATTTCGCACGCTCGCGTGGCTTTCATTTCTTGCGGTGCCGCTGAATCAATTCATGTTCATGTATGGCATTCGTTACACGACCGCAGGCAACGCGGCGCTTCTTTACGCCATCACGCCGGCGCTGGTGCTAGTGTTGTCTCATTATTTGCTGAAGGAACGTTTAACGCGGCGGAAAATTGCCGGAGTGATTCTTGCATTTTGCGGCGTGCTGCTTGTCATTTTTGAACACGGCGTGAACTTTTCTTCAGGCTACACGTTCGGCAATATCGTTATTTTTATGGCGGTCATTGCGTGGTCGTTGTATACCGTGCAAAGCAAACCGCTGATTGTTCGTCACGGTGCGTTTCATATGAGTGCCCTTTCATTGGTAGGCGGAGCAGTTTTGTTTGCGCCGGTTGGGGCTTACGAAACTTTTTCTGGAGGCATGGGCTCTCAAACGTTCAGCATTTCTTCTTTGACAACCGGAGAATGGGGAGGAATTCTTTATTTGGGATTGGGAACTTCTGTCATTTCCTATCTCTTGTGGTTTTATGCGCTGGGGAAAATTGAAACGTCGAAAGCCGCTGTCTTCGCTAATGCACAACCGGTAGTAACGAGTATCCTTTCATTTCTGATTTTGGGGCAGACAATCAGCGGGAATTTTATTGCCGGTGGCATTCTGACGATTGCCGGAGTCTTGCTCACGCAGCTTGGATAAACGCGTGCGTCAGTTTTTTGGCGAAGGAAACTTTTCTGCGAAATGATCTTTATTGAAGAAGTATGCAAATACGCCGAATGCCCGCACCGCTTGCGATTGAGCGTGGACCGTTCCGACTTCATCCACGCCGTACCCATCTTCACCGCCGTTAGGATTCCAACCATTCCGAATTCCATCATCGCTCAAGCGATGAAGCGTTACCGTTGCTTTGCCATGATGATTCGTCCAGACATGTTCGAGCATCTTTTCAACTTTCAGAGGAATGTCTTTCAATTCATCCGGCGCAATTTCGTATGCATCCATGAGAAAATGAACAAATGCGCCGTTGCCGTCCATATGAATCTGGAAATAATCATGCGGGTCAACCCAGCCGTTGGCGGGATTCATGATGCGTTCTGCCGTGGCGACAACAATCGCTTTATATTTCGGATCGTGCGTGACACGATACAACGACGCACCAATGGAACAATATTCGGTTCCGTTCCACGGAAGTTGTTTTCCGAATGCCGCTCGTCCGGGTTTTCCTTTCCAGATTCCGTTGCCGCGGTACAATGTTTGTTCAATTCCCGGAAGCCTGCCATCACCGTTCCACACGAGCAGTGCATCGTTGAGAAATCGTTTGTCGCTGGTTGCTTCGTACAGCCAGCATGCAACTGATGCCATTTGATTCATGTTGCTGTTCGTGATGATCGGTTCATTCACTTGAGCGTGCGGCGGATAATTGTACCAGCTCCAAAAACCTTCGTGGTTCGAAAGCCGTCCTTGATTTCGCGCTTCAAGATAACGCTGTTCGGCATCGGCAACGAGCGCATTATTTTTTCTTCCGGTAAAATTCCACCAGTACATTTCTGCCAGACAAGCCCACGCGCGATCGTCGACCCACGTCCCGTTAATAATCTGCCGCATGTCATGTTCGACAGTGTGAAAATAAAGCAAGCTCGAATCATGTGTTGCGGCAAAAAGGTACGCGTCACCGATTGCACCATTCGCGCCTTCCCAACCGGCGGTGTAGACTTCATGATATAATTTATCAATCGCGTATGCCCGCTGAAGCCATTTTTCCTTTGGCTCATATTGTTTTGCAGGAGGAGCAATTGAAGATAATTGTGCAGTTTCAGTTGTTGGCGGACTTGTCCGCCATGTTTCACCTTTTGGCGGAAAGAGCCATTGCTGGGCGTTCGTAAGATACAGTAAGGCTGCGGCGAGAACAATTATTCCCACGGTAAAAAAAGTCCGCGGCGACGATTTCTTTGTCTTATGAATTTTGGATTTGTTTTTGCTGTTTTTCTTCACGGTAGTTAAAGTCGTGACTGAGACTTCCTTAATGTAACCGCTTCAGTGAAATGATGCAACTGTCACTCATTGACTTTCACTATCGTTGTTGGTAGCTTTTGGCTGTGACATAGGAGGACAAAGCTGCGATGAAAACACGAGTCGAAAAAGATTCACTTGGCGAAAAAAATGTTCCTGCTGAAGCGTATTATGGCGTGCAAACGCAGCGCGCAATAGAGAATTTTCCAATCAGTGGTTTGAAGCCGAAGCCGTCGTACGTTGAAGCAACCGTGCATATCAAGAAAGCCGCCGCAATTGTAAATAAGAGTCTCCGTTTGCTCGACGCAAAAAAAGCGAGTGCGATTATCCAAGCTGCGGATGAAATTCTTCATGGCAAATTACGCGAATGGTTTGTCGTTGATGTGTATCAAGCCGGCGCCGGAACGTCGCACAATATGAACGTGAACGAAGTGATTGCAAATCGCGCGATTGAAATTCTTGGAGGAGAAAAAGGCAATTACTCGATTATTCACCCGAACGATCACGTGAATATGGCGCAGTCCACGAACGATGTTTGTCCGACGGCGATTCGTATTGCATCGTTGATAGTAGTTCAAAAATTACTGCCAGTGTTGATTGAGTTAGAAAAAGAATTGCTAAAAAAAGGAAAGCAATTCGATCACATCATTAAATCCGGGCGAACGCATTTGCAGGATGCGGTGCCGGTGCGATTAGGGCAGGAATTCAAAGCGTACGGGAGCAACATTCAAAAGCACCGCGAAGCAATCAATCACGCGTGCGGTTCTTCGCTTGAACTTGGCATTGGTGGAACCGCCGCGGGAACAGGATTGAACGCGCATCCGAGATTTCGCAAGATGATGGTGCAGCAATTGTCGAAGCAACTGGCAATGAAATTTAGGATGGCGGATGATTATTTTGAAGCGATGCAGAGCTTGCGTCCGATGGTGGAATTATCGAATGCTGTTCGTAATCTCGCGCAAGATTTAATTCGCATTGCAAATGATATTCGTTTGCTCGCTTCGGGTCCCAAAACAGGATTGTTTGAAATTAATTTGCCGGCAGTACAGCCCGGTTCATCCATTATGCCGGGCAAAGTGAATCCGTCAATGGCTGAAATGCTGAACATGGTCTGCTTTCAGGTCATTGGCTGCGATACAACGGTGCTGATGTCCGCGCAGGCGGGACAGCTTGAATTGAACGTAATGATGCCGGTTGTCGCGTTCAATCTTCTTCATGAAATTGAAATTCTCACGAACGCGACTGATGTGTTCA
>JAJYOI010000141.1 GCA_021796275.1 Bacteroidota bacterium | reverse complement strand
AGAAACATTATTGATTTGTGGAGCTGATCGGGATCGAACCGACGACCTTGGCGCCGCTGGCGCCACGCTCCCTCGGTTCAGAAACATTATTGATTTGTGGAGCTGATCGGGATCGAACCGACGACCTTGGCGCCGCTGGCGCCACGCTCCCTCGGTTCAGAAACATTATTGATTTGTGGAGCTGATCGGGATCGAACCGACGACCTTGGCGCCGCTGGCGCCACGCTCCCTCGGTTCAGAAACATTATTGATTTGTGGAGCTGATCGGGATCGAACCGACGACCTCTTCGTTGCGAACGAAGCGCTCTCCCAACTGAGCTACAGCCCCGCCTGACTTTAATCAATTACAATATAAAAAAGTTCGTTGTTGAAGGCAAGCCGTAAATATTTCCATAATGCAACCCTTCCATTTGTATCAAAAATCTATTACCTTGATTCCGCATCACTTCTTTGTCGTAAACTTTTCCTGTGGAGTATTTCATGAACTCACTTCGTTACTTTCTCGCTGCTTCCTTTTTATTTTTTTCTCCATTGTTTTCTCAAACTACGCCGAAACCGGATTCGTTATTTCTCCGTGTGATCGTTCCGGAAACCGATACGACATTGAACCCATTTTCATCTCAACGCATTTCTGCCTCGACGCTTCCTTCTGCCCGCGCATTCATTAACGGGCGGGAGGTGAAAGTGTATTCCAGTGGCGCTTTTTGCGGTGTCGTGAATGTTCCGGTAGACACTTCAATAGTGCGGCTCGTTGTTCGTGCTGCAACCGGAGACTCGCTTGAGAAGGATTTTGTTTTGGAGCGTCCGGAACCTCTTAAAGCATCACCGCACGATCCTGTCGTCATTGAATCAGCACTGATGAAGCCATCGGAAGATCTTTGGCTTGGCGCTGGAGATATTCTTGAAGTTCGCTTTAAGGGAAGTCCGGGCCGCGAAGCGTCGTTTGATATTGAAGGCGTTGAATCAGGAATTCCGATGACTGAACTTCCGCCGGCGCAGGCGAACGGACTCGCGGGTATTTACATCGGACGGTACAAAGTGCGCGAAGGCGATGATGTGAAAGATGCGCGCATCAGATTTTATTTGAAGAGAAGTTTTTGGAGCAGTGAAAAAGTGTACTCGAAAGCAAAGGTCTCGATTATTCCGAAGGATCTTCCGCGCGTCGCTGAAATTACCGGTAAACATCCGTTTCTCAACGCCGGACTCGGCAATGACCGCTTGGGCGGTGCAAAATTAGGATATATTCAAAGCGGTGTTCGGGTTGTTATCACAGGAAAAGCGGGCAACCAGTATCATGTGCAACTTTCCGATGGAATGGATGCATGGCTCCCGGAATATTTTGCTTCGCTTCTGCCGCTTGATACACCGCTGCCGCATTCGTTGGTCGGTTCGTTGACTGTCACTGGTAAAGATTCGACAGCAAACAAAAATCAGGGCGAAGATATTGTGACTGTGGCGCTCAGCCAGCGTTTGCCGTACGTGAGTGAGCAGCGTGTCAATCCAACCCAGCTCATTGTTGATATTTTTGGTGCGACATCCAACACAAATTGGATCACTCAGCAGCTTTCATCGAAAGGAATCAAAAGTGTTTCATGGCAGCAAAGAGGTGCCGGCCGTTATCGGTTGATAATAACGCTCACGTATGAACAACATTGGGGCTACGATATCGGCTATATCAACGGCTCGACAATGAAAATTACGCTGCGCCGCCCGCCGGAAATTGCTGCGGCAGATGCGCCGCTTTCCGGACTCACTATTGCGGTTGATGCCGGGCATGGAGGTGACAACAACGGAGCGGTTGGCTCAACCGGCGTGCTGGAAAAAAATATGACGTTGATGTTCGCGAACAACCTTGCCGCACTTCTCAGATCAAAAGGCGTCAATGTAGTCATGACGCGCATCGACGATTCAAATATTTCAATGGCGGCGCGAACCGAGAAAATCATTTCCTCCGGTGCGCAAATTCTTGTTTCCATTCACTGCAATTCCATCGGCGAAACATCTGATCCGTCTCTGACCAAAGGCGTGAGCACGTACTATCGGTATATCGGGTATCAATCTCTGGCACAGATCATGTACAGCAAAATGCTGGAGCTTGGACTTGATCAGCAAGGATGTGTCGGCAGTTTTAATTTCTCTCTCAACGCACCGACACAGCTTCCCAACGTTCTTGTGGAAACTGCGTTTCTTTCCAATCCGGAAGATGAAATTCGCATTCTTGATCCTATGTTTCGCCAGCAGGTTGCACAGCAAATCGTAAAAGGGCTGGAACAATTTGTGACGACAAAAACCGCGCCATAAGCGTGTCCGGCGATTTTTATAAAAAGGCTTGGAGTTTCATCCAAGCCTTTATAATAATTTCAGCTAATTTTTTTTAGTGTAGTGCCTTTCTAAAATATTTTGTTTGTGAATAAATGAATTATGTAAATTGACTTTATGCTGCTGCAGAAACATTTAACAACCGGTTGATTCGCGTTTCAAGCTGATTTCTCGGAACCGCGCCGACAAGCCGATCAACGATCTGCCCGTCTCTGAAAAAAATCAGCGTCGGGATACCGATAACGTTGAAGCGCTCGGCCGTTTCTGAATTCTCATCTACGTTCAGCTTTGCCACTTTTACAGTATTGACATAGTGAGAAGCGATCTCGTCCAGAATCGGTGCCATCGTTTTGCATGGACCGCACCACGGTGCCCAGAAGTCAACGATCGTTAGTTGACTGCTCTGTAAAACATCGTGTTCGAACGATTCGTTGTTAATGTGAATTGGCTTCATTTTTTCTCTTTTTCCTTTCCTACATCTAAAGCTCCGCAGACATAAAGTCTGCGGAGCTATTTGAATAAATAATTTCAGTGATGTGCTGCGCTAACAGTTTCAAACTGAACTGGCTCTGAACCGTAGATTCCGCCAACAACTGCGCCATAGATCAAATGTCCCAGAAGACTTCCCATGACCATCATAACCGGAGCTGCTGTATTCGAGGCAAAGATGCCCGCGCCCATCATTGGATTGACCATGACTTGACTGAGAAGCCATGGAAGTAATCCATAGAGAGCGCCGCGGACCCAACTGTTTCCGGGCAGCCTCGATGAGAAAACAAAAACATAAATCAGCGCGAGAACTGTCCCAATCATAAAATGGGCGATCCATCCGATGGCTGCCGGAATCCCCATAAAACCCGCCAGCATTTTTCCGATTGGCATCGAAGGCATGCCCATCAATGGTGCCATCAACATGACCATTGTCATAACGAGCGTGCCAGCAAGACCGGCGGCGACTGCGCGAGAAAGATTGTGCTGTTTCATTGTTGTTACTCCTTTTTAATTAGTGAATGAGTTAATTGAACTACTACCGTCCCAAGGGGATTTTCAACAAATATTTTTGTAAAGAATCTGTTTGAAAGTTGCCATAGAAGACAAGGCGGTTATTGACAAACGTTGCCGGGCAGATAACAATATTCCTTTCACGAAACACAGAGAGATCAGTTTCGCGGCTGAAAATGCGCACGTCAACGTCGGGATGCGAAAAGAAGCGGGCGGCTGCCGCTAAAACTTCATCGCACGCACGGCAATTTTTTTCGACAAAGATTTCAATGAGATTCTTTTTCATTCTTCAATGCCTAACGTTTTGGCGAGCACCGCCAACGGCGGATTGTGAAGGATTACTCGTTCGCCTTTCAATTCATTTTCGATTTCAAATGTCGGAATAACGCGGCGTCCGCCGGACCATTCGATGACTTGCTGCGCGGCTGATGCTTTCGCATCAATATCAATTTCATCATACGCGATGCCGTAGCGATGCAAAAACAATCTGGCGCGGTGGCAATCGCCGCACCATTGTGTAGAATACATTGTGATCTTTTTCATTGTCATTCTTTCCTTTCTTTTGTGTCTTCGATGAAGCTGTTGTTGTCTCCGAAGAACACTACAAAGATAGAAAAGCGGTCAAGCGAGTGTTGTCCGCTGGATGACAGACTGAAAAATAGTTTTGGGAGAATTATTGCAGGATGAAAACGATGTTATTTTGAAAAGATC
>JAJYOI010000073.1 GCA_021796275.1 Bacteroidota bacterium | reverse complement strand
TCATGTCTTCAGAAATATAGCCTTCCTGTTCCTGCGCAATCCACAAAATTGGGAGCAACGCCGCTTTCGTTTCGGGATAACGTTTTTTTAATTCTTCAGCCTTTTTAAGATTTTCTTCTGTCAGCATATTCTTTGAATGACGATTGATGATTTCCGAATGACGAATAATGAAACCGTCAATCGGCAATTGTAAATCGGAAATTATTTATCTGCTTCGCCCATGACCGGATCAATGCTGCCGATGATGGCGACAATGTCGGAGATCATTCTGCCTTGGATGAGCGGCGCGAGCGACTGCAAATTCATGAATGAAGGCGAATGGATTTTCAAGCGCCACGGATGTCCTTCGCCTCTGCTTTGGATGTAAAAGCCCAGTTCACCTTTCGATGCTTCGATCGCATGATACACTTCGCCGACGGGCGGTTCAATACCGAAATTAATGATCATAAAATCCTGGATCAGTTCTTCCATTTTTGTGTAGATGCGCTGCTTGCGCGGAAGAACTTTTTTTGTTTCGAAAGCGTGAATCGGTCCCGCCGGAATTTTTTCGAGCGCTTGCTGAAGGATGCGAACGCATTGTTTCATTTCGTTGATGCGCACGTAATACCGCGCGAGGCTGTCGCCTCCATTAAATGTCGGGATGTCAAAATCCAACTCATTGTACACCAGATATGGAGCCGCTCTCCGCAAATCGTGTTCAATGCCGACAGCGCGCAGGTTTGGTCCCGTCATGCCCAGCGCAACAGCTTTGTCACGCGAAATAACACCGACACCGTCTGTGCGGTCAATAAAAATCCTGTTTCTGTTGAGCAGTCGTTCGCATTCATCGAGCTTTTCAGGAAACTGATCGATGAATTGCTGAATCGTCGCTTTGACATCGTCGGTCATGTCCTGCTCAAGTCCGCCGACCCGCGTGTAGCTCGTTGTGAAACGGGCGCCGGTGAGCTTTTCGAAAATATCGTACAGCTTTTCACGTTCGCGGAATGTCCACAAGAAGACCGTCAGTGCGCCGACATCCATTGCCAGCGCTCCAAGCCACAAGCAGTGCGATGAAATACGCGCAAGCTCGGAAATAATAACGCGAATAAATTTTGTGCGGCGCGGCGTTTCGATACCGATAAGTTTTTCGACGGCGAGAACGTACGCCGTATTGTTCATCAACGGTGAAAGGTAATCAAGGCGGTCGGTGTGAGGAATGAATTCGTGGTACGAACAATTTTCGGCGAGTTTTTCATAACCACGATGCAGGTAGCCGAGTTCAGGTACTGCCGCAACAACTGTTTCCCCGTCTAACTTAATGAGAATGCGCAGCACACCATGCGTTGCCGGATGCTGCGGTCCCATATTGAGAACCATTTCATTTTCAAGCGCGTCATCGTACTGAATGTTAGTGTCTTTATCTTCTAACGCTGCAAGAATTTTGGTCCGCTGTACGGGATGCCGTACAGCGGCACTTTTTTGTGTTTCGGTTTCGTGGAGAGTATTCATAGTTTGTAAAAACAATCCCAAAGGGATTTTTTAATCGGGAAATGCCGTTTTACTTTCGCGGCAGTGGAATTGAATCCGGAACTCCCATCAGCGGATAATCTTTACGAAGCGGATAATATTCGAATTCTTCCGGCATGTACATCCGCCGCAAATCCTTATTTCCGTCGAAGATAATGCCGAACATGTCGTATGTTTCCCGTTCGGGCCATTCAGCGCCCTGCCACACCGATGTTACGCTCGGCACGTGAAGGTCGGCTTCGTCGGTGAAAATTTTCAGCAAGAGGCGGCGTTTGCATGAAAGGGAATAAATATTGTAAATCACTTCGAAGCGGTTTTCCGGAGTGTATGCATCGGCGCCCAGCACGTCAACAATGTAGTCGAACTTGCATTGCTCATCGTCGCGGAGAAATGTGCACACCTTGACGATATCTTCTTTTTTAATGTGAAGTGTTGTCTGATCTCGAAATTCTTTGACGGCGAGTACGCTATCGGGGAAATTCTTTTTTACCTGCTCAACAACCTGTTCTGCCATAAGTGTGGAAAATAATGGGAATTACACGGTGACTTGCATTTGATGCAGATGCCGCTCATCGGAGACCGTCATTGGCGAGCCTTTGCTTTCTCCGCGCTGAATTTTGGCCTGAATAATCATCAACGCATTCAATAAATTGTCCGGGCGCGGAGGGCAGCCTGCGACGTAAATATCAACAGGAAGAAATTGATCTATACCCTGCACAACAGAATACGTGCGGTATATTCCGCCCGACGATGTGCATGCGCCCATTGCCACGACCCATTTTGGATCCGGCATTTGGTCGTAAATCTTTCTGACGACATGCGCCATCTTGAATGTTGTCGTTCCTGCAACGATAAGCAAATCAGCTTGACGCGGTGAAAAACGAAATACTTCAGAACCGAAACGCGATACATCGAACCGCGGTCCGGCGAATGCCATCATTTCAATGCCGCAGCAGGAAATTCCCAGCGGCATGGGCCACACTGAATTTTTTCGGCACCAATTAATCGCAGCGTCGAGTTTTGTTGTAATCATTGTATCGCCGAACGCATGCTCTAATCCCATTGTAACGCTCCTTTTTTCAAAATATACAAATATCCGGCCAGCAAAATCACAATAAAGAGAACCATCTCTACATATCCAAACATACCTAATGCGCGAAAGTTCACTGCCCATGGATAAAGAAAAATAACTTCAATATCGAACAGAATGAACAGCACGGCGACCATGTAGTATTTTACTGAAAATCGTTCGCGCGCCGAGCGCACCGGCTCCATGCCGCTTTCGTATGTGGAAAGTTTCTCATCGTTTGGATTTCGCGGGCCAAGCCACTCTTGCAGCTTAAGAAAGACGATGCCGATAAGAAGAGCAACCGCTAACATCAGAAAAATTGGAACGTATGCATCCATGAAATTTTACTGTTAAGGAATGGAACGAATGCCTGTTTTAATTTCAGTGTGGAATGAATTCCACATAAAAATATTGAAAAAAAGCCTGAAAGTCAACGAAAGGCGGGAGCGTTGAAAACAAAAACTGCCGACGTTTTCCCCCTTTGATTTATTTCTTTTTTGCAGAATGGAGATTGGGGTTATGAAATATCCTTGTACATTTTTTCAATCGCATCTGAGTAGCGATGTTCAACCACCTTGCGCTTGATTTTCAACGTCGGCGTAATTTCGCCTTCTTCTATAGAAAAAGGACGGTCGAGCAAAGTGAATTTTCGTACACGCTCAAAATTTGCAAGGTCCCGTTGAAGCGCTTGAATATCTTTTTCTATTAAAGAATGGATTTCGGAGACGGACGAAAGCTCGGCGGGATTTTTGTATGGAATCTTACTTCGGTCAGCATATTCCTGCAGTGCATCAAAATCGGGCACGATAAGCGCTGTAAGAAACATCCGCCGGTCACCGATCAAAACGAATTGATCAATATATTTGCTTTGCAGGAAAAGATTTTCAATCGGCTGCGGGGCAATATTTTTGCCGCCGGAGCTTACAAAAAGATGTTTCTTGCGATCGGTGATGACCAGCATTCCCTTTGCATTAAACACTCCGATATCGCCCGTGTGAAACCAGCCATCGCGGTCAATAACTTCTTCCGTTGCTTCTTTGCTGTTGAAATATCCCTGCATGATGTTCGGGCCTTTCGCAAGAATTTCACCATCATCTGCTATTTTAATTGAGACACCCGGAATCGGTTTCCCAACCGTGCCGAAATCATAGTCGTCCAAACGATTGGCACAAAGCACCGGAGAAGTTTCTGTCAGTCCATATCCTTCTATTATAGTGATGCCGACAGATTCAAAAAATTCTCCGAGTGCGCGGGGAAGGGCTGCGCCGCCGGAGACGAAAAATTTCATTCGTCCGCCTGTCCGCTCGCGCAATTTTTGGAAAACAAGCTTGTCAGCGATAGCATGTTGTGTTTTCATCATGGAGCTTACAGCGCCTTTTTTTTGAGCTGCGACGTACCGTCGCCCGACATCGACTGCCCAGAAGAAAATTCGCTTGCGAGCCGGCGAGCTGCTGTCAATTTGTTTTTGCAAACGGCTTTGAATACGTTCGAAAAGCCGGGGAACAGTCGTGACAATCGTTGGGTGAATTTCGAGAAGATTATCGCGTACAGTCTCCGGGCTTTCGGCATAGGCAATAGTTGCTCCGCACGCGAAGGCAGTGTAATAACCGGCCATGCGTTCGAACGAATGACATAACGGAAGGAATGAGAGCAATGTATCGTCCGTACCGATTGGAATAACTGTTGACGACGAATGAATGTTGGAAACAAGATTGTGGTGCGTAAGCATTACGCCTTTTGGATTGCCGGTTGTTCCTGAGGTATAAATAATTGTCAGCAGGTCGTCAGGCTTTACGCGGTGAATTGCATTGGAGAAAAAATCACGGTTCGCTTTCTCAAATTCATTGCCGAGTTCGTACACCTTGGGAAAACCAATGACAAATCCGTCTTCAAGCCCCTCCTTAGAAGTCATGAGAATGACTTTATTCAACGACTTGACGGCATCTCGAATCTTCAAGACTTTGTTCAGTTGAGATTGATTGGAAACGATGGCCATTTTCACTTTGGCGTCGTTGAAGATGAACTCAATCTGTTTTGCTGTTAGCGTTGGATAGATGGGGACGTCTACCGCTCCGAGACTGACGATGGCGAGATCGGAAATCGGCCACTCCGGCCGGTTCTCGGAAATAATAGCGACCTTGTCGTTTTTTTTCACGCCGAGTGATGCAAGTCCGAGTGAAAACAGTTCAACGTTACGTCGTAATTCTTTGAACTGAATTCCCCGATATTCTTTGTCAGCCTTATACATGATGACAGGGCGGGTTTCTGCAGAAAATTTTTTTGTGATGTTGTCAAACATTTCGGTGATTGTAGAAAATGAAACGGCGACACCCATAAGCGGACTCCTTATAAGTTTGGCAATAGATTGTTGTAGGAAATTTCCATGCGCTGAGACTGGTGAGAAAGTAGAATAACCCCGCTTAAAAAGCAAGCGATTTTTTTCGGAGGGTATTTTTTCTTTGTTGCCGTATGGTTGTCACAATCAATGCCTTTCGGTTGTTCTGTAGCAGACGATATTCTCAAGCATGAGTTGAATGGAATTATACGCACGGTGATAACGGCATTATGTGCGATGAATCAAATGAGATTGTTTACGGTGATTATCATGTCAAGGGGAAAATTATCATAAAAAAAACTCCCTAAATTTTTACTTGACTTGTGTTCCTTAACCCTTTATATTCACACGTAGTTATCGAAAGCCATCCAGCCGGTTATTTGTCATCGAGTTTTAACGTAATAATTTAAGTTCAGAAGTGAGAGATGTGCTATTCCTTCAAACTGGCTGGAAATTGTTCTTCCAAGAGATTCTAAAATAAAGTCTGTTCTCTGAATAAGGAGATACAGAAATTTTTTTCTATTACACAACGTTTTACTAATAAACGAGGGAGAAATCATGAGAGAAAACGATACAGATGTTGCGGCGAAGAAGGGGAGCCATGTTGTTGGTGGGAGTGAGACCAACTCCAGAGGTCTTACTTTCAAACGGTTCTTCACAAAGCCGGGCAGGCACCCATTTGAAGAAATTGAATGGGAATTGCGTACGGCCATAATTACCAATGAAAAGGGGGAAAAGATATTCGAACAAAAGAATGTCGAGATTCCAAAATCGTGGTCAATGACAGCGACCAATGTTGTCGTGTCGAAATACTTTCATGGTTTGCTGGGAACGCCGAACCGGGAAACGAGTGTGCGTCAGATTGTCGATCGTGTTGCAAAGACAACGATGAATTGGGGACGCAAGCAAAATTATTTTGCGACTGAAGAAGATGCCGAGGTATTCTATACTGAACTTTGCTTTTTGTTGGTGAATCAATACATGGCATTTAACAGCCCCGTCTGGTTTAATGTTGGTATCGAGGAGAAACCTCAATGCTCCGCCTGCTTTATCAATTCTGTTGATGATACGATGGATTCAATTCTTGAACTCGCGCGTACTGAAGGGCGTTTGTTCAAGTGGGGATCCGGCACAGGATCAAATCTTTCAACCCTTCGTTCTTCGAGAGAAAAACTTTCAGGCGGCGGAACAGCATCCGGCCCTGTTTCTTTTATGAAAGGATTCGATGCATTTGCCGGTGTTATCAAATCGGGCGGCAAGACGCGCCGCGCGGCGAAAATGGTAATTCTTAATACCGATCATCCCGACGTCGTTGATTTTATCAATTGTAAAGCTGAAGAGGAGAAAAAAGCGTGGACACTTATTGATGCAGGCTATAATGGCGGGTTCAATGTACCGGGCGGCGCTTATGATTCGATAGCATACCAAAATGCAAACCACTCTGTACGAGTGACTGATGACTTTATGAAAGCCGTGCTTGAAGACAGTGAGTGGTCAACGAAAGCAGTGCGCGACGGCAAAGTGATGGATACGTTCCGCGCCCGAGATCTTATGCGGCAAATTGCTGAAGCGGCGTGGATTTGCGGCGATCCGGGAATGCAATTTGACACAACAGTCAATGCATGGCATACATCACCAAACACTGCGCGCATCAATGCGTCTAACCCATGCAGCGAGTATATGTACCTTGATGATTCTGCATGCAACCTTGCGTCGCTCAATCTTATGAAGTACCGGAAAGAAAACGGTGAGTTCGATACTGAAGCATTCAAACATGCGGTCTCTATCACAATCACAGCGCAAGAGATTTTTGTGGACAACGCCAGCTATCCGACGAAGTCTATTGAAAAGAACAGTCACGATTTTCGTCCGCTTGGACTCGGCTATGCAAATCTTGGTGCGTTGCTCATGGCGCGCGGGCTTTCGTACGACAGCGATGCGGGCCGCGATTATGCCGCCGCCGTTACCGCGTTGATGTGCGGCCAAGCATACAAACAGTCGGCAGTGATTGCCAAAGAAATGGGTCCGTTCAAAGGCTTCGCCGTTAACCGCGATCCAATGTTGAATGTAATGCAGAAGCATGGATTGTTTGCAGAAAAAATTGACAGCAAGCATGTGCCTCAGGATTTGCTTTCCGAGTCACAGCAAGTGTGGAAAGATGCACACGCTCTCGGCAAACAATATGGTTATCGGAATGGGCAGGCAACAGTTCTTGCGCCGACGGGAACAATTGGCTTTATGATGGATTGTGATACAACCGGCGTGGAGCCCGATATTGCCCTCGTGAAATACAAAAAACTTGTTGGCGGCGGGTTAATGAAGATTGTGAACAATACCGTACCGGAAGCGCTGCGCAAACTTGGATACGACAGCGAGCAAATTGAGCATATTATCAAATACATCGAAAAAAACGATACGATCGAAGGCGCACCCTATTTAAAAGAAGAACATCTTGCCGTGTTCGATTGTGCGTTCAAGCCGGCGAAAGGCAAACGCTCGATTCACTACATGGGACATATTAAAATGATGGCGGCGACGCAACCGTTCCTCTCCGGCGCAATTTCAAAGACCGTAAATATGCCGACGGAAATTACGCCTCCTGAAATTATGCAGGCATATATTGAAGCCTGGAAACTTGGCTTAAAGGCAATTGCGGTATACCGTGATGGATGCAAACGTACACAGCCGCTCAGCACGTCGCTCGACAAAAGCGAAAAACCAAAAACGCGCCCGGCGCGCCGCCGGCTGCCTGATGAACGCAAAGCTGTGACCCATAAATTCAGCATTGCCGGCCACGAAGGTTATATTACAGTTGGCTTATATGAAGACGGGACGCCCGGTGAAGTGTTCATTACAATGTCGAAAGAAGGATCGACAATTTCCGGAATGATGGATGCATTTGCCACATCAATCTCGCTGGCGCTGCAGTACGGCGTGCCGTTGAAAGTGTTGGTGGATAAATTCAGCCACATGCGATTCGAGCCGTCCGGATTTACCAACAACGAAAACATTCCAATAGCGAAGTCTATTTGCGACTATCTCTTCCGCTGGCTCGGTATGAAATTTTTGCCGAAAGATGAACAGCCGGTTTCGACGCTTGTTGCAGAAACCGCACCGCTCGAAAAAACCGAGACGGCATCTGAGCAAAAACGTTCGGCGATCGAATCGAACGAAAAAGTGATTTTCCAAACGCAGGCCGATGCCCCGCCGTGTCATGAATGCGGCAGTATTATGATACGTTCAGGAAGCTGCTATAAATGTCTGCAATGCGGCAGCACAAGCGGCTGTTCGTGACAGGACAGATTCTGTTGTAAATGTGTAGAAACGCCGATGGGCGAAAAATCCATCGGCGTTTTTATTTTTCGCCTTTCATCTCTTCTGAAATCTTTCTATTTTACCACACCATCAATGATCATTAAAATTTTTATGCGTACTTCAGTATTCTCATTCGCCAGTGCTCTGATTTTTTTCGTTGGCTGCGCCGGTCAGCGTCCGCCGGAAGGGGGTCCGGTTGATTTTTCGCCGCCGGAAATTACTTCTGTGTCTCCTGCGTCGAACACCGTCCGCTTCTCGGGTAATCGTTTTTCGTTGGAGTTCAACAAATATGTTGATCATCGTTCGGTAGAAGAATCAATTTTCATTTCTCCGTACGTCGGTGATCTGGAGTTTGATTGGAGCGGGCGCGATGTTGAAGCAACATTCCCCTCACCGTTGAGGAAAAACACAACCTACGTCATTACAATTGGAACGGATGTTGTTGATATTAACAACCATAACCGTATGGCATCGGCATATACGCTTGCGTTTTCGACCGGAGACCAGATTGATGGTGGAGAAATTGGGGGAAGAGTGTTTGATGAAAAACCGGAAGGTGTGATGATCTTTGCGTACCGTTTGAATGACATAAATCCGGATACACTGAACCCGATGACGCTGAAACCCGATTACATTACACAAACCGGAAAAGAAGGAACGTACTCGCTCTCTCATCTTGCCACGGGTATCTACAGACTCTTGGCAGTGCGCGATGAATACCGCAATTTGTTGTACGATCCCGAAGCCGATGCTGTTGGACTTCCTCCGGGCGATGTGTTGCTGACAACAACAGATACATTGCGCGCCGGTATAAATTTCCAACTGCAGGTTGAAGATACGACCGCGCCGCGGCTTCTTTCTGCACGATCATTGAACGCGCGTCATGTTGTTCTGAAGTTCAGCGAAAGCCTCGATACGTCGTCTGTTCTCTTTCGTAATTTTTCCATTACTGATACGCTTCGGGGATCTTCTGTTCTTATCGACAACGCGTTTGCCGACCTTACGCTGCCTTCTTCAGTTACGCTTCTTACCGAAAAGCAAAAAGATTCTGCCGCATATCTGCTTTCTGTCGACGGAGTGAAAGATTTGGCGGGGCATACGATCAATACCAAAGCAAATTCTTTTATGTTTCTCGGAACCGCGGCGGCGGACACGCTCCCTCCGCGTTTAATTTTTACCCCTATCACTGATTCGAATTACATCGCGCGTCAGGATGAGCACATCCGTTTTGATTTCGATGATGCGCTGCAGCAATCATCGGCGCGCAGCGCGTTTCGAATGTTTGGAAAAGACAGCATCGCCGTTCCGCTCGTTATGACATGGAACACGCCGGCAAGTTTCAATCTTGTTCCTGAGAAATTACTTCTGCCGAATGAGCGCTATACGATAATGCTCCGCTACGATTCGTTGCGAAGCTGGATTGGAAATCATTGGATTGACAGCGTTCAGCGTTTTACATTTAACACAATTGACCCGGAGCAACTGAGCAGCATCGAAGGCACAGTAAGCGACGCCGATACGTTGCTGCCGAACCGCTATGTCGTGGAAGCCATGAACATAACGAATACAAAACAGAAACCGGTTTCAGTTCATATAGAAAGAGGCAAGCCGTTCATGCTGCCGCAATTATTAGAGGGACAATACTCGTTGATGGCATTTCAAGACGTCAACGGCAACAGCGCCTACGATGCCGGAAAACCATTCCCGTTTGTTCCTGCGGAGCGGTTTGCCGTGTACCCCGATACGATCAAAGTGCGCGCGCGATGGCCAATTGATGGCGTGGTTATTCGTTTGAAGTAAATCTATTGCTTGATTTGCACGCTATCGGCGGGCGATGATACAATTGGTTTTGGCGGAGGATTTTTAATAACCCGGTCGGGAACGATCCATGCTTCTTTATATCCCATTGCGGCAAGCGAATCGAGCGAAAGATTTGCATCTGAACGGTTCAAATAATCTCCCACTCGGATTTTGTACGTCGGTGCGTCGTACACCATATATACCCAGAGATTAGGAAGTGCGCTGCTCAGCAAATTTCGCGCCGCGGTTGCTTCATCGAAGTTGTTCGTTGCTACCACTTGCACTCGGTACCCTTGAACAGTTTCGGGTTGTGCAATCGCGAAAGTGTCGAGCGGAACAACAATCAATTGACTTGTGTCGCCGCCGTTTTTCGTTTTCAGATGAATGTCTGTATCGTATTCCGACGGCCGGAAAGATTTTTCAAAAACGCTCGCCTTTTCCTTTTTCGGATAATTCAGTGAATCTGCAGGTTCCCTGCTTGTGTGACAAAAAGCTATTGAGGGAAGGATGGAAAATACAATAAGAGATAGTGCAATTCTGCACGGCGTCATCGTTTCAGCTCCGCGACCCATGCATCAGAATAATCTTTCGTGAAATCTTTTTTCACTTGATGAAGAAAGGCAAAAGCGGTTTTCTTTGTTGAAAAGTTTCCAACGGCAACGCGGTACATTTTGATTGCCCGATCGTAAAATTGATAGACCGGTTTTTTGAAGCGTTTCTTCACCAGCTGCTGACAGCGTTCAGCATTTGTCATGATGCGAAACGCGCCAACCTGCACGCTGTAATATTTTTTCTTTTTCAGTACGTTGAATTGATTTTGCGGCTGCTCATGCTGCTTGTTTTTCTTTACAAGCTGCGCTTCAATCGTATCTTCCTGTGCAACAAATCCTTGTTGACTTTTTACAGGTTTCGGTTTTGTGACGATCACTTTTTCGGTCGACGATTGAATGGGAGCTTGTTGAGAAGCGGCCGGCGGTTGCTGTTGAGCTGGCTGTGCTTCTTTTGGCGGCTCCGACGACGAACACCCGGCCAGAAATACCATCGACGCAAAGTAAAAAATCAATCCTGCATAATAGTAGAATCGTATCATTGAATGCTCGCGCTGTCGTCAGGAAATTCGATGTCAGTATCCTCCGCCGGAAGGAGCCGCACCGCTTGCAATGGCTACACTTGCGCTTGCCCCGATCCGGTCAGCGCCGCTTGCGACAAGTTTCAGTGCGTCTTCGCGCGTCCGCACTCCGCCGGATGCCTTTACTCCCATTGCACTGCCGACAACGAACCGCATCAGCGCAATGTCGCCGACTGTGGCGCCTCCTTTTGAAAATCCGGTCGAAGTTTTCACAAAATCTGCTCCGGCGCGCTGTGCAAGAATGCACGCTTTGATCTTTTCTTCATCGGTGAGCAATCCCGTTTCAATGATAACCTTGCATAAAGCGTGATGACGTTTGGCGGTTGTCGCGACCGAGAAAATATCTTTTTCAACAAAATCATAGTCGCCGGATTTTAATCTGCCGACATTCATTACCATGTCCACTTCTGTTGCACCGTCGCGGATTGCCTGCTCTGCCTCAAAAACTTTCGCTTCTGTTGATGTTGAGCCGAGAGGGAAACCGATGACGGTACACACTTTCACATCGGCGCCGGCAAGCAACCGGGCACATACCGTAACATTGGACGGGTTCACGCACACGCTCGCAAAATGAAATTTCTTTGCTTCATCACACAATTTTTCTATTTGCGGCACTGTCGCTTCCGGCTTGAGCAGTGTGTGGTCTATCATACGCGCGAGATCGGCTTCGACCCCGCCGGCATCATCAACGCCGACTCCTGCTGAAATGCGCGCAGCGCCTTGCTGGACAATATTCTTGACGCCTTCTTTGTTGTGTACCACACATAATCCGTCAGTACAAATGCCGTCTTTACAGCATAGGTGTGCCGACTGTGTCTCTTTTAAAACATCGTCAATAATTTTTGAAATTAATTCCTGACGGTTCATTTTAATAATAGCATCGTTTTTGTGGAAGTCTCTGCGCCGGCAGAAAGTCGATACAGGTACACCCCGCTTGGCAATGACGAGCCATCAATGTGTACGGCATAAGATCCGGGGGTGTGATAACGATTGACAGCAGTGAGAATTTCTCTTCCTAATATATCATAAATTTTCAAAGTTACAACCATGCCGAACGGAACGCCGTACCTGATTATTGTTGAAGGGTTAAACGGGTTGGGATAATTTTGGTACAGAATAAAATTATGAGGAATTTTCTCACGGTGAACGGATACTTCAGTTGTTGAGAATGCCCATTCAAATCGGGCGGCGTCCGCGATCACATGTTTGCCCGATGCTGCGTCGTTGCCGAGAACAAGTGAATCGTACGTTCCCGCGCGGAAATAAGATGCGCCGAGAAGATTCCATTGCCCGCCGTTTAGTTGTTGATTCACATAAACGTTCGCCGAATCATCATTGTGATAAATTGTGTAATGAACATTTGGTGCATTGTTCACCTCAGCGTCCCACCATGTATAGACGTTGTACGTTCCGGCGCGCGAAATATTCGGCTTCCATATCGCTGTTGATTTTCCGTCGCCGCCGGAAGTGTAGAGATAATTTGTTCCGTAGGTCTCCGGTGTTGTACTGAGTGAAAGCGACCATGCTCCTTTAAATTTGAATTGAGGCGACGTGTTATCAACAATAATGTTTACATACTCGCTGTCGTTGTCAATAATCATTTGCCGTGTATCAAAATTTGAATAGCCGTTGTGGGCGAATGCCTCTGCTTTTAATTGGTGAAGGCCGTTGGGGATCGTAGTTGGATTCACAGTGAAAGAAAATGGGGCGGTTGTATCTACATCTAACCGGATGCTGTCGGCATAAAAAACTATGCTATCAATTGGTTCGGATGCGCTTGCTTGAGCCGTCACTATTGTCGGCGAATTAATAAGCCCTCCGTTTGGAATTGTGTCAAGCGCGACCGCGGGGACATTCATGTCCGGTGCGCCAAGAAAATAATTGCCGCTTACTTCTTTTTTATACGCGGCAAGAACTTCCGGATTGTTTGTCAGCTTCCAGTCAACCATCGTTGTGCCGGATGAGTTATAGTCGAAGTAAGTGATAGATTTGAGGTGTGGAAATTGCTGCTGCACATGCGCATAAAGGCTGTCAAGATAACCGGCGGCATAATTTTCAATTCCTGTTGTGTCGCCGCGAAGAGTGTTGTGCGCAACGCCCCACTCGGAAATCATTATTGGTTTGCGTGAGGAGTACATAGTGTAAATCGTTTGCAGTTTCTGCTGTGGTCCAATGCGTTCCGGCGTGCCGTTCTCATAATAGTACACACAGTAAAGATCAACACCAACCCAATCAACATATTGATCTCCCGGATAATATGGAGTCGGGTCATCTCCGGGAGAATTTGGCGTCCACACCATGGCGACATTCGGCGCTTCTTCTTTCATCACTTTCCATACGATTTTCCATTTTTCAACATACTTTGCCGGATTGCCGTACCATGCAACCCAGCCGCCATTCATCTCTGATGCCCATCGCAGGAAAATCATAGCGCCGCTTGCGTGGGCAGCGCGCGCCCAGCGGTGGAGGTATTCCGAATCTTGCACTGAATCCAATCCGCTGTTCGGCTCAAACCCAATTTGAAGAATTGTATTTTTCGATTTGTAGTACTGCGCAAGCTGTGCGGGAAATTCATAGCCGTAACCGGCATACGTGAGATATGTTGCATGTTCACGAGTCCACGATTCAAATTTATCGACATCTCCGTATTGCTGGCTTTGCAGCATCGGATCGTTCTGAATAAATGCGCCGATGTAACAGCCCGACGACGGCTCGTACTTCGCTTGAGCGAAAAGAATGGAAGATGCGGAAAAAAAGAGAGCAAGTGATATGCCAAACAGCATGAGAAAAAATCCAAAAAATAATGGCTGTACAGTTCTCATTGTTGCTTTCTCATTGTGCTTTTTAAAAGCATAATGTGGTTGATTGGCCCCGTGAAAGTTTACTGCCTTCGCAAGGTTTTTCTTCTTGCGGGAATTATGCGGTCAATTGTTCTAAGTTCGTTCGGAGCTTTTGCAGTGTTTCCTGGAAATTTGTGCGCTTGTCTTTTTCTTTTTGGATAATTTCTGCGGGAGCTTTATCGGCAAAATTGGCGTTATTCAATTTTGCGTCGACGCTTTTTAATTGTCCTTCGAGGCGTGCGATTTCTTTTTCCAGCCGTCCGCGTTCTACTTCGATGTCAATTAATCCTTTCAACGGAACAAATACTTCCTGTCCTTGAATCACAGCGCTCGCTGAAAATCCTGGTTTCTTAAAATTCGTGCCGATCTGCACCGATTCGAGTTTTGCCAATCGTTTAAAGATCGGCAGGTTCGTTTCGAGTACGGTGATTTTCCCCCCGTCGTTGCAGTTGATAACGACATCAACTTCTTTTGTCGTCGGGACGTTCATCTCATTGCGAATTGTCCGTACGCTGCTGATAACGTTCTGCAGGAATTCCATTTCTTTGTCAGCAACGGAATCAATCAGCGATTCATCGTGGGTGGGCCACGGCGCGGTCATGATACTTTCTCCCGCCTTGCGCTCGTCAAGGTGCTGCCAGATTTCTTCCGTCACGAACGGCATGAACGGATGAAGCAATTTCAGCGTCTCTTCATAAATACGAATAGCGCGATGGATAATTGCCTTCTTTAAATGCACATCGCTTGTTTCGTTGATCCGATTCTTCGCGAACTCGACATACCAATCACAGAAGTCGTGCCACATGAAATCGTACAGCAGCTTCACCGCATCGTTGATGCGAAAACTTTCCATCATGCTTGTTACTTCTTTCACCGTCTCATTAAAGCGCGATAGGATCCATCGGTCTGAGAGATCGTTGGAAGGATGAAGCGAAACGATTTCGAAACTGGAAGTGGCGCCAGAGGCGACATGATTCTGCGTTTCACTTGGCTCCGATGCGGCGCCAATGGAATCGTAATTCATTAACAGAAATCTGCCGGCATTCCAAATTTTGTTGGCGAAGTTTCTTCCCATCTCGCACTTTTCATTCGAATACATAACGTCCTGTCCGATGGGCGCAAGGTAGAGAACGGTGAGGCGCAATGCATCGGCGCCGTATGTGTTAATGACATTGAGCGGATCGGGAGAATTGCCAAGCGACTTGCTCATCTTGCGTCCCTGCACGTCACGGATGATGCTGGTGAAATAGACGTGCCGGAACGGAATTTCATTTCTGAATTCCAATCCTGCCATTACCATGCGCGCGACCCAGAAGAAAATAATGTCGGGTGCAGTTACAAGCGTTTCCGTTGGATAAAAATATTTCAGTTCATCATTTTCTTCGGGCCAATTCAGGACAGAAAATGGCCACAGCCACGATGAAAACCACGTGTCGAGCACGTCGTCATCCTGACGGAGATTTTTGCTGCCGCAATGCGGGCATGCTTCCGGTTTTGTACGCGAGACGATTGGCTGTTTGCATTCAATGGTGCAATGGTCGTCGCCGATGCAGTACCATGCAGGAATTCTGTGTCCCCACCACAACTGCCGCGAGATACACCAATCGCGGATGCTCGTCATCCAATGCTCATACACTTTCACCCAGCGGTCGGGATAGAATTTTATTTTTCCTTCTTCCACAACGCGGAGTGCAGGTTCGGCGAGTGGTTTCATTTTCACGAACCATTGATCAGAAAGGTACGGCTCAATCACCGTGTCGCAACGGTAACAATGTCCGACAGAATGAACATGGTCTTCAGTTTTTTCGAGTAATGCTAATTTTTCAAGATCGCGAAGCACCTCGCGCCGGCATTCGTACCGATCCAGCGCCTTGTATTTATGCGGAACGTTCTCATTCATCATCCCCGACGTATCCATCACGATGAGCTTTTCCAAATTGTGGCGATTGCCGATTTGGAAGTCATTCGGATCGTGCGCGGGCGTTACTTTCACTGCGCCGGTGCCGAAGCTCGCATCTACAAATTCGTCGGCAATAATCGGAATAGCGCGATTAGCGAGCGGCAATGTGATTTTTTTGCCGACAAGATGTTTGTACCGTTGATCTTTCGGATTTACAGCGACAGCGGTATCGCCTAACATGGTTTCCGGGCGCGTAGTTGCAACAGTAACAAAACCGCTTCCGTCTTCGAGCGGATATTTGATATACCAAAGATGCCCCTTGCTTTCGGTGTAATTCACTTCGTCGTCGCTCAGCGCGGTGTGATCTCTCGGACACCAATTAACGATGTATTTGCCTTTGTAGATAAGTCCCTTTTCGTAAAGCCGAACAAAGACCTCGTTCACCGCATTCGATAACCCTTCGTCCATTGTGAAACGCTCGCGCTGCCAATCGCATGACGTGCCGAGCTTTCGTAACTGCTTAATGATCGTGCCGCCGTAAATTTCTTTCCATTGCCACACGCGCTTGACAAATTCCTCGCGCCCCAATTCGCGTCGTTTAATTCCTTCTTTAAGAAGAGATTTTTCTACGACGTGTTGTGTTGCAATTCCGGCATGATCGGTGCCCGGAATCCAGCACGCTTCATAACCCTGCATGCGCCGCCAACGGATGAATGCATCCTGCAGAGAATTGTTGAGGACGTGTCCCATTGTCAAAATGCCGGTGATGTTCGGCGGAGGAATGACGATGGTGTACGGTTTCTTTTTCCTGTTTGCTGTGGCGTGGAAAAGTCCGTTGGATTCCCAATATTGGTACCACTTATCTTCAACCTCTTGAGGTGCGTATGTTTTTGGAAGTTCGTGCATGTG
>JAJYOI010000072.1 GCA_021796275.1 Bacteroidota bacterium | reverse complement strand
ATTACGGTGTATTGAGAATGGCATATTTTGCTTTTTCATCCAAAAGCGCTTCAACAAGAATATATCCGGGAAAAAATGTTTTGGTTTTACTTTTTTTCTTTCCGTCTTTGACTTCGAAAACTTTTTCAGAGGGAACAAGAACGTTAAAAATTCTTTCCTGCCAGCCCGCTTGAATGACTTCGTTTTCGAGATATGCCTTCACCTTATTTTCGTGTCCGGAATACGTCCGAACAACATACCATTTCCTCTCCAACGCCGCACCTGTAGTCATTAAAAAATTCCCCTCAATGCTTGACTTACAACTGCGTCAACCAAATAAATGAACACGGCAAGAACTAAGCACACAACCAGAACGACTGCGGTTGATTCACGCAACTCTTCTTTTTTGGGCCACGTTACTTTGCTCATTTCTTTATATACATCCTGGAAAAATGCAATTATTTTTTCTTTCATTTTTCACGCTCGCAATAAATAGTGATGCCATTGCAGGTGTGGAGGGACTCGAACCCCCAACCAACGGTTTTGGAGACCGCTACTCTACCAATTGAGCTACACACCTGTGACACATTCACGCGGTTACTTTGTTTCTTTGTGAGGAGTATGTTTTGAACAGAACCGGCAATATTTTTTGTACTCAACGCGACCAGTCTGTTTCTTCTTATTTTTGGTGGTTGTATAATTTCTGTTTTTGCACACCGTGCATTCTAATGTAATGATATCTCTCACTGCTCACTCCAAATTAAATCGTAATACTCTTTTCATTCTCTTCGAGCTTGCGACCGGGATTGAACCGGTGACCTCTTCCTTACCAAGGAAGTGCTCTACCAACTGAGCTACGCAAGCGCCGTTGAGCGGGAGACGGGACTCGAACCCGCGACCAACAGCTTGGAAGGCTGTGACTCTACCAACTGAGTTACTCCCGCATTATTTTTGTTTGCATTGTATAGCATTTTTCCCTTCGGAAGATTCTCGTGGGTAGGGAAGGATTCGAACCTCCGAAGGCCGGAGCCGACAGATTTACAGTCTGTTGCGTTTAACCACTTCGCTACCTACCCGAATAGTATCGAGCTGGCGATCGGACTTGAACCGATGACCTGCTGATTACAAGTCAGCTGCTCTACCAACTGAGCTACGCCAGCGCGTTTCTCCGGGAAAGCTTCCGTTACGAACGGAATGTGAGAAATCTATCACAAAAAGAGACAATAATCCCGTCACTTACTCACCGGTAGAGCTACATAATATAAGATAATTTCCTATAAAGTCAATGAGATTTTCTTGAGTTTTTCCAAAAATTTTGCTTACTATCACCGAAATCTTACCAAGGGAAGAAATGGCAAAAAAACGCTTGCGTCTAATCTAAAAACAATCTATTTTTGAGACGCAAATAACTGTACACCGTTTTTTGCGCTTGTAATGCCCTCCGGTCCCACACTGGAGTATTGTTATGCTGAACAGATCTTTCAAAGAAACCTTCCCTCTTTGAGATTGGGAACGGCAAACAAAACGGACGGCAAAAATTGATGTTTGTAGCTCAGGACATACAAACATTCCTTTTTGGGCGGCGTTGTGGTATCAAGAGGCAACAAACCCGGTTGTACACTTGCCTGAGTATTGGGCAGGTTTTTTGAAAAATCTTTTTAGAAAGGATTGTTCCATGGAAAAAGGAACAGTTAAGTGGTTCAATAGTGCAAAAGGTTTCGGATTCATTCAGCGTGAATCTGGCGAGGATGTTTTTGTGCACTATAAAGCTATTGTCGGCGAAGGTTACAAAACGCTGAACGAAGGCGATAAAGTTCAGTTCGACGTCGAAAAAGGACCAAAAGGCTTACAAGCAGCCAATGTGAGCAAAACAAACTAACATTTTGCTACCATCTACCAAAACCCCGTTCCTGTGAACGGGGTTTTGTGTTTTAGCGCGGAAAATACTTTTTCTTCAGTTGAAATTCTTTTCAATTAGCCCTACCTTTTTACACTATACATTTGTCACGCGGTCAACTTTTTACAAAAAGCGAGTTCTCGCGTTCATGTTAACACAACAGTCCGCATCTTCATTATGGATGTATCTTTGGGATTTTGTGGATGAAGGGTGCGACGCGGTTTTCAATCGCATTAAAGAAACCGGATTCGATTCTATCAGCATGGCGACAGCATATCACACCGGAAAATTTCTGCTTCCACATAATCCTCGACGAACAGTCATTTTCCCCGAAGACGGCACCGTGTATTTTGAACCGAACGGAAAACTGTACGGAAAACTTCATCCTCGCATTAATTCGTTGGTGAAGGATGGAAGCAGTTTGCAAACAGTAAAAGCTTTTGCCGACAAACGTGGCGTTCAAGTTCGCGCATGGATTGTGTGCTGTCACAACACGGCGTTCGGAATGGCGCATCCTGATATTGCATGTGAAACTGCATTCGGCGATAAACTATTTCACAATCTGTGCCCGGCAAACAACGACGTCAGAAAATATATCGCTGCGCTTGTTGCCGATGTTGCATCAACCGGCGTTGATGGAATTGAGCTTGAAGCATTTCAGTTTCAAGGCTACGTTCACGGATTTCATCACGAGCGCGAAGGTATCGTTTTACCGCCTGCGGCTCAATTTCTTTTAGGATTGTGCTTTTGCCCGTCGTGCATTGCTTCAGCAAAACGTGCAGGCGTGGAAATTGAAAAAATCAGAAGCTGGACGAAAACAGCTTTGAGAAATTTCTTTAACTCCTCTGATGATATGTCAGAGAGAAATCCAACCGTATCTTCATTCCCTCAAGATTTGTTTTCTCCGTTTTTCCAATGGCGCACATCGGTTATCAATTCTTTTGCAGAACAAATTATGAGCGCAGTGAAATCAGCGCAGGTAAAAATTCGCTCGATGGTTTCAATTGATCCTTTCGGATGGACAATTGCCGGAGCGGATATCAAAGCCCTTGCAGAAATTACTGGCGGTGTGCTCGCGCTTGGCTATGTGAAGGATGCCGCAAAGCTCAAAGCGTTGATTCAGAAGATGCAATATGAAATTCCCGAAAAAGAAATTGTTCTTGGTATTCATGTCGGTTTACCTGAAAGCGGCGGCAAAAAAGAATTTCTTGAACGCATGAACGCAGCACAAGAATGCGGCATTCGCGCTTTCAATTTTTATAATTATTCATTTATTCCTTATGAAAACCTCCGCTGGATTAAGGATACGCTCCAAAAATGAGATGAAAATTTGATCAAGGTGCAATGATGAAAACGCCATCTTCGTCAACAAAAATTGTCCGCGCACCGCACGGTACCGCGTTGTCATGTAAAGGATGGATTCAAGAAGCGGCGCTGCGCATGTTAATGAACAATCTCGATCCGGATGTCGCAGAAAAGCCGCAAGAGTTGATCGTGTACGGCGGCACCGGAAAAGCTGCGCGCAATTGGGAATGCTATGACGCGATTGTTGAAAGTTTGAAGCGGCTTGACAACGATGAAACATTACTCATTCAATCTGGAAAACCGGTCGGAATTTTCAAAACATATCCCGACGCACCGCGCGTGCTTATCAGCAACGCCATGCTCGTACCGAAATGGGCGACGTGGAATGAATTCAGAAAACTCGAAGCGCTCGGCTTAACAATGTACGGACAAATGACTGCAGGAAGTTGGATTTACATCGGCACGCAGGGAATTTTACAAGGAACGTACGAAACATTTGCCGCGGCGGCGGCAAAACATTTCGGCGGCACGTTGAGCGGACGTTTTCTTCTCACAGCGGGACTCGGCGGCATGGGCGGTGCACAGCCGCTTGCGGCAACAATGAACGGTGCAGCGTGCCTCGTTGTCGAAGTCGATCGCCGGCGCATTGAAAAAAGATTGAAAACAAAATATCTCGATCGTATGAGTGAAAATTTCGACGAAGCATTGGCGATGATCCGCGAAGCGAAAGGAAAGAAAGAAGCGCTGTCAGTCGGACTTCTTGGCAACGCGGCGGAGATCATTCCAAAAATTGCCGCAGGAAAGTTTTTGCCTGACATCGTCACCGATCAAACATCGGCGCACGATACGCTTAACGGTTATGTCCCTGCAGGGATGTCATACGAAAAAGCGCTCACCTTGCGAAAGAAAAATCCAAGAAATTATATTGCACGCGCGCAGACATCAATTACAGAACATGTACGCGGACTTCTCAAGCTTCAGAAAAAAGGTGCAATAGTTTTCGATTATGGAAATAATATCCGCGGTGAAGCGGAAGCGAACGGCGTAAAACGCGCATTCGATATTCCCGGATTCGTGCCGGAATATATTCGTCCGCTGTTCTGTGATGGCAAAGGCCCGTTCCGTTGGGCGGCGCTCTCCGGCGATCCGGAAGATATTTATCGCACCGACCGCGCAGTAATGGAAACATTTTCCGAAAACAAACCATTGTGCAATTGGATTGAAAAAGCACAAAAAGAAGTTGCATTTCAGGGATTGCCGGCACGCATTTGCTGGCTTGGGTACGGTGAGCGCGCAAAGATGGGAAAAATTTTTAACGACCTTGTTGGACGCGGCGAAGTGAAAGCGCCGATCGTTATCGGACGCGATCATTTAGATTGCGGAAGCGTTGCATCGCCGAATCGCGAAACGGAAAAAATGAAAGACGGCAGCGACGCAATTGCCGATTGGCCCATTCTCAACGCACTGCTCAACGCGGTCGGCGGCGCAAGCTGGGTCAGCGTGCATCACGGCGGCGGCGTTGGAATCGGGAATTCAATTCACGCAGGAATGGTGATTGTCGCCGACGGGACAAAAGAAGCGGAAGCACGGTTGCAACGCGTACTAACATACGATCCCGAGGCAGGAATTGTTCGCCATGCCGACGCGGGATATGAGCGCGCAATAAAGAATGCAAAAAAATGGAACGTAAAAATTCCGATGATGAAATAAATTCAAAGAACGGATAATGAAAATTCTCATTCACGGCGCCGGTGGCATTGGCGGATATTTTGGAGCGAAGCTCGCACACGCAGGAAATGAAGTCTGGTGCGTTGCACGCGGCGAACATTATGCCGCAATGAAAAAGAACGGATTGCAAGTTAGTTCTACAGAAGGTCAATTTCGTATTCATTCCAGCCATATTATCAATTCTCCTGCAGAAGCTTCTTTTGTTGATTTTGTTTTATTCTGCGTGAAGACGTACGACACAGAATCTGCTGCCGCCCAGCTTCAACCGGTTGTTGATGATAAGACTGTCATCATTTCTTTGCAAAACGGGATTGATAATGAAGTAAAAATTCAACGCGCACTGAAGAAGGGAACTGTGTACGGAGGAGTTGCAAATATCTCGTCGCGCATCGTTGCTCCCGGCGAAATTGCTGAAACCGGCGGTGTTGTTCGCATTGCATTCGGACCAATGAACAACCCTTCACAGTCAGAGCGTACACAAAAAATTCTTGACTGCTTTACACACGCAAAAATCACAGCACATCTTTCAAATAATATTTTGATAGACCTCTGGCTCAAATTCATTTTTATCACTTCGGCTGGCGGATTTATGGCAATGTCGCGCTTGACACAAGGCGAAGTGCTTGCTGTTGAAGAAGCCCGAACAACAGTCTTCAAGGCAATGAAAGAGATTGAAGCGCTCGCGCTTGCACAACACATTCCCATCGAACCGCTTGAAGAAGAAAAGGTTTTTGACGGAATGAAAAAATTTAATCCTAATACGCGGCCCTCAATGTATTATGATCTTGTGCGCGGCAAGCCGATGGAGATTGAAGCGCTCAACGGTACCGTTGTCCGTCTCGGAAAACAACTCGGCATTCCGACACCGATCCACAACACGATGTATGCGGCGCTTCTTCCGTTTCATCTGAGCAGCATCGAAAAATTTGTGCGCTCCGCAACTGAGACATGATGCGCTACGACAAATCAAAGATTGGCTTGTGCGCTGATTGCGTGTTTCATTCAACAACGACAAATAAACGGGGGAGTGTTTTTCATCTGTGCGAGAGAAGCAAAACAGATTCATCGTTTCCAAAATATCCGAGGCTGCCGGTAATGTCGTGCGGTGGATATGAATCCACGAAGAACACTGTGCCAAAGGCGCATGAGCCTTCGGTTCAAAAGAAACACGAAAGCAAAACGGATTAATGGGTTAGTGGAATATTAAAATGATATAAATTCATCAATCCACCCATCCAACAATCCATACATCCAATTGCAATGAACCTTTTCATTAAAAATATTGGCCAGCTCGTGACCGTCGCTGCGCGCGGTGAACCGTTCAAAGCAGGCGCCGATATGCGTGAACTTCACGTCATCGAAAACGGCGCTGTGTTGATTGAAGACGGAATCATTCGCACGGTCGGACCGACAGCTGAAATTTCTCCGCCGAATAATATTGACGTACTCGACGCAGATGGGCGAATTGCTCTGCCGGGATTCGTTGATTCCCATACTCACACCGTATTTGCAGGAAGCCGTGAAAATGAATTTGCGATGCGCGCGGAAGGAAAATCGTATCAGGAAATTGCAGCAAGCGGCGGTGGAATCATTTCGACAATGACGGCAACGCGCGCCGCTTCTAAAAAAGAATTGCTGCACACTGCCGAGCGGCGCATCAACGAAATGCTCAGGCATGGCACAACAACGGTCGAAATCAAAAGCGGGTACGGATTGAATCCCGAATCCGAAATAAAAATGCTCGAAGTGATCAACATTCTTCGCCGCGATTCGCTCGCAACAATCGTTCCGACATTTCTCGGCGCGCATGCGTTTCCGCCGGAATTCAAGGGCGACAAACAAGGTTATGTTGATCTCATCATCAATCGGATGCTGCCCTACATCGGAGAGCGGCAATTTGCGACATTCTGCGACGTTTTTTGCGATGAAGGGTATTTCGATCTTCGTCAAACGGAAAATATTTTGCTCGAAGCGAAGCGGCATGGAATGATCCCAAAACTTCACGCCGACCAGCTTTCGGCAATAGGGGCAACAAAACTTGGAGCGCAACTGAACGCCGTTTCAGTTGACCACCTCGAACATCTCACGACCGACGGAATCGAAGCTTTGAAAAAATCTTCGTGCATTGCAACTGTTTTGCCCGGCGCCTCGTTTTTCCTCAACCAGCCGTACGCACCGGCGCGCTCTATAATAGAGGCAGGCATTCCGCTTGCAATCGCCACTGATTTTAATCCCGGCTCCGCGATGTGCTTTTCAATGCCGATGATGATAACGATTGCATGCACGCAAATGAACATGACACCGGAAGAAGCGATCACTGCCGCAACATTGAACGGTGCCGCCGCGCTCGGGCTTTCCAGCGAGATCGGCAGCGTTGAAGCCGGCAAGCAGGCAGATATTGTGTTGTATGATGTTCCGCATTATCGCTTTCTTCCGTACCATTACGCGTTCAATCACGTATGGAGAATTGTGAAAAACGGAACGGTGCTGGAATTTTAAATGCCGTCTGCACTCAACAAACCCTGTCTTGATTACTGTTTTCGAACTGAGTACACTACACACCAGGCACCTTCAAAAGCTCTAAGATTATGGCACTGCGGTTTCTCTTTGTAGATTTCAATTCCTACTTCGCATCGGTTGAGCAACAGGCCAGACCGGAGCTACGCGGTAAACCGGTTGCCGTTGTGCCGGTCATGACAGATACAACGTGCTGCATTGCGGCAAGCTATGAAGCAAAACGTTTTGGCATTAAAACGGGAACGCTCGTCGGCAAAGCGAAAGAACTTTGCCCCAAGTTGCTCATTGTTGAAGCACGCCCGCCGCTGTACGTCGAATTCCATCACGCGTTGGTTGCCGCAGTCGAATTGTGCGTTCCCGTGTACCGTGTTTTATCCATTGATGAAATGGGATGCGAACTTACCGGAAGCCAGCAGAAGCGCGAAAATGCGCTGGCACTTGCCCGTCACATTAAGGAAACAATCGCTCATCGCGTGGGAACAGAGCTGCGTTCTTCCATCGGCATTGCGCCGAATTTATTTCTCTCGAAAACCGCATCCGATATGCAAAAACCGGACGGACTTGTTGTCATTGAAGAGAACGATTTACCGGAATGTTTGTACCGGCTTGAACTGAAAGATTTGAGCGGCGTCGGAAGAAAAATGAGCGTGCGCCTGAACCGGTACGGAATTTACACGGTGAAAGATTTGTACGCAGCAAACAGAGCGTTGCTGAGAACCGTGTGGCGCGGTATTGAAGGAGACCGGATGTACGACAACCTTCGCGGCGAAGTATTGTATTCGCCCGAAATGCATCGCTCTTCAATTGGACATTCTCATGTTCTACCGCCTGCACTTCGAAACGACGACGACGCATTCTCCGTGCTTCACCGGCTGCTGCAAAAAGCGGCAACCCGCCTTCGCAGTTATGAACTTGCAGCGGGAGCTTTGCACATCAGCGTAAAATATAAAGACGGCAAACGCTGGCGTGAAGAAGCGCATTTCAATCCCACACAAGACGATGTGATATTGATGCGTGCTTTGGAGATGTTGTGGCGCTCGCGCTCTTCGTCCTCATCAGTTCCGTTTGCCGTGGGCATCACACTGTTCAGGTTGAGCAAAGAGCAGGAACCCACGCTGTCGCTTTTCGAAAAGGAAAAAAATAATACCGCACTCAACCGCGCGATGGATAAACTCAACCAACGGTACGGCGCAAACACGATCTATTTTGCCGGTGCTTACACCGCCCGCGAAGCTGCACCGGCACGAATTGCATTCACACATATTCCCGATTCTGTAGAAATAAGCACAAGCAACGAGGCTGTGCCTGTGCCGTGGCGGAAAATAAAATCCCGCAGGGATGAGACGATAAAACTATGAAAGAGAGCACTTTCAGCGACACATTTTCGAAATTTCTTGCTGAGCCTTCGGCAGAACTTTTTGGCGCTTTACGCCATGGCGCAGAATTGCAATTGGCGCAGAAAGCGACAGGCGCTCACTTCCCCCGCAATGATGAAACAGACCCGCGCATGGGCGATCTTGTTCTGCATAAGTGGAAAGATTTTTCCGGCGATGTGCGCGTCGGAATTGTCGGTGTGCCGGATGATACCGGCGTGAAAAGAAATCTCGGACGCCCCGGCGCAAAAGATGCGCCCGATGAAATCCGAAAAGCATTGTACAAACTAACACCGTTCTCCCTGTCAAAATGGAATATGACGCCGGAGAGGGGAGAAAGACAAATTTCCGATCTCCGCATATTTGATTTCGGCAACATCAAAACCGGGACCACGCTTGAGCAAACTCATGAACACCTGCAGGTTGTGACGACGGAATTGATCTCGCACAATATTTTTCCTGTTGTTCTCGGCGGCGGACATGACATTGCGTATCCGATCTTCGCCGCGCTTTCCCGGGTGATGAAAAAAACCGGCGTCATCAATATTGATACTCATCTCGATGTGCGCAAGCCGAATCCCTTGCGGAATAGCGGCACGTCGTTCCGGCAAATGCTTGACCATCCACACAATGCCCTTCAGCCGATGCATCTTGTTGAGATCGGCATTCAGCCATTCGTCAATGCACGCGAGCATTACGATTGGCTGATCGAACGCGGCGCAACGATCTTTTCTCTTCAGGAAATGAAAAAGGAAGGCATCGCAAAGATTTTGGATCTTGCCTACGAGATCGCCGCAAATTCAACCGATGCGCTGTACATGAGCTTCGACATGGACTCTGTGCGCAGCTCCGACGCACCGGGCGTGAGCGCACCAAATCCGCTGGGACTTATACCGGAAGAATTTTTTCTTGCAGCAGAATTTGCAGGCAGACGACGCAAAACAAAAGTCGTGGATATTGCAGAAGTGAATCCGAAGTACGATGCCGACGGCAGAACGTGCAAGATCGCCGCGCTGACGATCATGCATTTTCTTCTCGGCTTTGCAAACCGATAAAGCGACGGCCGCACGCTCTAAAAACCTCTCGCGCGCAAAGACGCGAAGCTGCTAAAAAAATTAATTCTTTGCAGCTTTGCGTGAAGACTTACTTCTTCTGACGATAGAATCCAATCAAATCTGTGTTGACCGGCGTGCCGCCTAACTGGCGGATCATCGTCGTAATCTGTCCGCGGTGGTACGTGTCGTGATTAACGAGATGCTGAAGCGACTGCCACAGAAGCTGTGAGACCGCCTCGCCTTTCATATTTTTGAACGTCAGGACATCAAGCAATTGTTTTTCTGACAGTCTCGCTACAAACGCAGTTAACGCTTCTTCAGTTTGATTCCATTTCACTTTAAGTGCGGAGTATGTCGGCACATCTTCTTTTGTCAGCGGCTTCGGAGATTCCGTTCCGGTAAGCCGCTGCCGCCATATATTTTCCGCGCTGACAATGTGGAGCAGTGTGGCATAAATGCTCGGAAAGCTGCTCTTCAAATCCTTGTACAGGTCTTCTTCTTTCATTGCATCGAGCGCTTCGAGCAAGCGCGCCTTTGCCCAATGATTGTATTCGAAGAGCGTTTTAATATCGATAATTGTCATAGGTAATCCTGTTTAATTGTTGATGAACAGTTCTTTGCAGCGGTACCATTTTCATTTCCACCGCATTTGTGTAACATTGAAACCCGCCGGAGAGTTTATTCCGGCACTCAGTAAAATCTTTTCAGGAATCGGAAAAAACAGCATTATCTTTTGCGCCAGAGGTGCACAAATCGTATATTACTCACCGTGAATTTTTTGAATCCGAACTCAGGAGCTTCACATGACTCGCCCGACAGGAAAATCGTTCGTCGCCGTCGCCGGCAATATCGGCTCCGGTAAATCATCGCTCACCACAATGCTCAGCAAAAATTTCGGCTGGAAACCGTATTACGAATCGGTCGAAGACAATCCATATCTTGCCGACTTTTACGCCGACATGAAACGATGGTCGTTCCACTTGCAGATTTATTTTCTCTCTCATCGTTTCACAAGCCACAAACAAATTGTCGAGTCGCCGGAATCGGTGATTCAGGACCGCTCGATCTATGAAGATGCGGAAATTTTCGCCCGCAATCTTCACGAGATCGGCAATATGGACGACCGCGACTACAACAATTACGTCGCGCTGTACCACGTCATGATGGAATATTTGCAGCCGCCCGATTTGATGATTTATCTTCGCGCAAACGTGGACACCCTGAAGGCGCAAATAGCACGGCGCGGGCGCTCGTACGAACAAAGCATCAAACGCGAATACCTCGAGCAGTTGAATCGCCACTACGAATCGTGGATTTCCCATTACACGCTCGGACCTTTATTGGTGATCGAGAGCGACAACCTCGATTTCGTTCACAACGAAAAAGATTTTGCGCGTGTGGAAAAGCTGGTAAAGGAAAATTTAATGCGGAAAAAGTAACCTCAGCGAATCCCGCACACGGAATTCGCTGAGCTCAATGTAACTGAGATGAGTTACGGTTCAACCACCCTGAGCTTTGAAGTATAAAGCTGCGTTGATTCAAGAATGTGTTCCGCCACTGTTACCTGATTGTCCTGCGTCAGCGATTCACGGATGCGTCCGCGCTCGCCCTGATAGCGGCTGATGATTTCTTCCTGCAACCCTTCACGGATTTCGTCTCTGTGCCGCTGAAATGCTTTCGCTTTTTCTGCTTCGATCTGCGTATTAATATCATTCACATCTGCAAGAAGTCCTGAACTGTATTTTTCCTTTTCGAGAAGGTCTTTCAGTTCGCCAAGTTTGCGCTGAACATCGTCTTTATATTCGAATTTTTTCGATTTCAAATATTGATCGAATCCATTGAGCAGGGAATCGCTCACGGTAAAATCTGTGCTGTCTGATGGATGTTGTGCAACGTACGGCGTGGCAAATTCAAAGAACATTGCCTTCCGGATGAGAGCTTTGTACAGCGCGCTTGGTTCTTCATCGTTTACAACTGTGTCGGGATCAATGCCGCCGGCTTCGAGAACAATTCTTCCGTGCTTCGTTTTGAATTGGCGTTTCAAACTGTCGGGCGTGGTGAGAAAAATTCCATCCTTGTTCTTATGCATATAATCAATTTCCTGAATGCAGCGTCCGCTTGGCGTGTAATATCGGGCGGTCGTGATTTTCAATGTCGTATTGTAGCCAAGCTGAGTGATGGTCTGCACCAGGCCTTTGCCAAACGTTCGTGTGCCGACAATAATGCCGCGGTCATAATCCTGAATTGCTCCGGTAACAATTTCGCTTGCACTCGCGCTGTTGTGATTCACCACAATGGCAAGCGGTACGTCGGGAAGCGTCGGCTCATCTGTCACGGTATAGACGCGTTCATCCTGTCCTTTGCGTCCGCGCGTTGTAACAACGGTGCTCCCTTTGGGAAGAAAATTGCTCACAATGTCAACGGCAGATTCCAGCAAGCCGCCGGGATTGTTTCGCAAATCGAGAACAAGTCCGCGCAGTTCGGTGTCGCCTGCGGAGCCATTTTTAATTTTCGCACGAAGGTCTGCAATAGCACGGCGCACTTCGTCTCCTGCGTTCCGTGAAAATTTATCGAGACGGATATACCCGATGCCGTCATCAAGAAATCCCGCGTACGAAACGTCGTTTACTTGAATTTCTTCACGTGTCAGAACAAATTCCAGCGGCTGTGTTTCACCGTCGCGCTGCACTTTCATCCGTAACTCCGTACCGGGCGTACCGCGAACCCGTGTGCGGATAGTATCCAAATCCATTCCGGTAACTTTTTCGCCATTGATTTCCAGAATGCGGTCGCCGGCACGGATGCCCTGCTTTTGTGCGGAATATCCTTCCATCGGAGAAATGACGGTAATGAATCCGTCGCGCACGCCGATGGAAATTCCCACGCCGCCGTATTGTCCGTTGGTGATGAGATCAATTTCTTCACCTTCGTTCTGGTCCATAAACACCGTGTACGGATCGAGCATGTCAAGCATTCCGTCAATGCCGGCGTGCATGAATTTTTCCGGATCGACTTCATCAACATAATTCGCAACGACCTCTTTATACACGCGGCCGAAAATATCAATGCTCTTGTTAATCTTGAAATAGATATTATCGGTGACAACAAAACCAATGGTGAACCCGGCAAGAATTCCTGCGGTGAGTGCCAACAGGAGAAAGCGTTTCTTCATACAGCATCCTTTGAAAGAATTAACTATTCAGTGTCTTCGTGTCTTTGTGGCTGAACAGGCACGACTTGAAATGTAAAACTAAATTCCGTTGAAAGCTACCTTTTCCAACCAAAACCCGGAGAAAAAGGTTCTCTTACTGTTGATTCTCTCCTTCATGCTCCATACTTTTAGACATGATTCAAACACTGATCATCTCCTGCGCGCTTGCCGGAATGTTCATTTCAGCGTACTTCACTCTTGTGTATTACCGCGTTCTTCCCGCTGACGACCGGCGCATGCCGGCGTTTTGCCGGATGAAAGAAGCTACCTGCCGGAAAATTCTTGAAACGCGTGAAGCAAAAGTGCTGGGGCCGCCGAACAGCATTGTCGGCTTACTCTATTATATTTCCATTTTGATTCTGCCAACACCGGAATTTGAAACATTTTTCCTTGTCACATCGATCTTTGCCGTCGGGCTTGGCATGTATCTCACTCATGCGCTTCTCAATCGGTTGAAGCTTCACTGCGCGCTCTGTTATATGGCGCACCTTATCAATCTTGTCATTGCAAATCTGTTCATCATCAGAGCATTTCAAATTATTCCATAACGCACAATGAAATTCCGCCCTTCGCGCAGAAAATTTCTTAAGCAAACGCTCGCCGGAACTGCCGCGCTTTCTGCCGCACAGTTCATTCCGATCACCGCACTGGCGGCGCGGAATGATGTGCCTGGCTCGCTGTTGTTTTTTTCGCACCACGAATTCCGCATCATCCGCGCCGTTGCCGAAAGCATGATCGGACTTCACGGCGCTTCCAGTGAACCGCTGCACCCGCATGACGTTGCGCTTCGCGCAGATCAATTCCTCGCAGATGCCGAACCGGAAATTCAGGAACAATTTCATCTGCTGCTTGTTGTGTTCAATTCCCCGATCTTCACTTTCGTGTTCGACTTCCAACTGAAAAGCTTCCTCGATATGTCGAAATCTGAACGCGACGCATATCTCCGCGGCTGGATGACGAGCATCTTTACATTCCGCCGGACGGCGTTTCAAGGATTGAAACGGCTCTGCATGAGCATGTACTACACCGACAGCCGGTCGTGGAATGAAATTCACTATTCAGGAATGTTTCTGCCGGAGGACAGACAATGATTCTCCGCCCGAACGATATTTCCGGACCGGTTAAAGAATCTGCCGATGTGTGTATCATTGGTTCCGGATGCGGCGGCGGTGCGAGCGCGAAAATTCTCTCCGAAGCGGGGAAGAAAGTGATTGTGCTGGAAGAAGGAGGAAACTTCACGCATAATGATTTCGACATGACGGAACAAACGGCGTACACAAATCTATACCAGCAGCGTGCCGGACAAGCGACGGACGATCTTTCCGTCACCGTTCTGCAGGGAAAATGCGTCGGCGGAAGCTCTACAGTAAACTGGACGACGTCGCTTCGCACACCGGAATTCGTGCTCGATGCGTGGAAGAAAAATTTCGGAGTGAAAGATTTATCGGCGGACGATCTTGAACCGTACTTCGACCGCATTGAAAAATATCTCAACGTCCACATCGAGCCGGAGGAAAATCACAATCCGAATAATCGCATTATTCTCAACGGTGCAAAGAAACTCGGTTATCACGCCAGGGCAACGGGAAGAAATACAAACGGATGCGTGAAATCCGGCGCGTGTGGATTGGGCTGCCCGTTCGATGCAAAACTTTCGGTTGATGTCACGTACATTCCCGACGCGGTGAAAGCCGGCGCGCTGATCTTCCCGAATTTCCGCGCCGACAAAATTGAAGTGAGTGAAAACCGTAAACATGTCCGTGGAACGATTCTTGATCAAACCACACGAACGCCGCGGTACGAATTCGATATTGAAGCACCGATTGTCATTGTTGCCGCAAGCGCGATCCATTCGCCCGTCCTGTTGCTGAAATCGGGCATTGCAAATTCCAGCGGACACGTCGGAAAGCACCTCACGTTTCATCTTACCTCTGCCGTTGTGGGAATTTTTGATGAAGTGATTTATCCTGCCGGCGGAATTCCTCAATCAGCAATGTGCGATGAGTTTCTGAACAAGAACGGCGACGGCGGCGGATTCTGGATCGAAGCGGTGCCTGTGTATCCGGCTTTGGCGGCGCTTTCCTTACCGGGCTTCGGAGAAGAACATCACGCGATGATGAAAAAATTCATCAACATAGGCGCCTCAATCGTGCTCGTGAAAGAAATTGATTCAGAAGGCGAGGTAGCGGTGAACAGCTACGGGCGGCCTTCGATTTCTTATTCCACCGGAATAAAAGACCGTGCATATATGAAAGAAGGAGTGAACACGGCGGCGAAAATTCATTTTGCGGCTGGCGCAAAAAAAGTTATGACGCTGCATACCACGCCAACAATATTTTCTTCTCCATCTGAAATTGAGCGGCAGTTGGAAAATGCGCAGTGGGGGGCGAACGAAATTACCATGTTCAGCGCTCACCCGCTGGGAACATGCCGCATGGGCGAAGATGTGCGAAAATCAGTTGTAAACTCGCGTTGCGAATCGCATGACGTTCCGGGATTATTTGTGATTGATGGAAGCGTGACGCCGACATCGCTCGGTGTCAATCCGCAAATAACCATTCTTGCAATCGCCGAAAAAAACGCGGAACGGATCGCGGAACATTACCGGTAAGAGCGGAAAAGCTCATTGAGTTTTTCCTGAACTTGTTTCAACAGCGTGAACAAATGAAATTATCTCTATTCCCGCTTAGAAACAACTTCTTAGGAATCGGTGTTTCTTGGAAAATTTTCTTAGGTGTTTTTACTTCTGCATGAGTGAAAGAAGGGAACAAGCGAATCAATTCCCAGAGTTTTTCTGAAGACTCTATGAATCTGGCGAATTGTTCTAAGCCGCGATTTTCAATTATGCAGTAATATTCTGATATGGGTAACGCCCGACACAACTTCGCGTTTCTCACCCTTTGCGTTGAAATACGCCTGCAAGTCTTGAGGAGACAACCCGGTGTCTCTGCGTCCGTACATCTCAGGCAATGCCTCCCACAGTCCGTTGTCAATCTTACATTCCACTTTGAATCCCGGTTTGATATATCCTTCAAATAATGGTGGTCGGCCGTCAATATATTCATCCGTTACACTCAAAGGTCCAACCACCATCCACTGAGTGGAAGTCCGGGCGATAAGCATCTCTTGAGCCATCGCATGCAAAGACGGAACGATTTGAAACCCTCCACGCATGTCTTGCCCGTTCACGAATGGTTTGTCAGACTTCGGAACAACCGATATATCAATAACGCCGTGATGATTGGCTCTTACGCGGCTTTGACCGATATAGATGGAGCCGTCGAAACGGCCGATTCCCATCACGGGTTTGTACACAGCGGCAACAATAGATGTATCTCCGCCGTGTCTCACCACGTACACCTTGCCGCCGAACTTATTCTCAAATACAATCTCATCCGCCTTTTCCTTTGGAGGATTAATTTCTATCACTAGAGTATCTGAATCTAAGGGAGAGTATTTATCGGGAAGCGGGATGAAGCCGCCATCCTTTTTTAACTCGACCTTGTTTCCCACAAAGGGAGCCGATTCGGCGAACAGCACAGTTCCCGCGGAAATATCAGTACCGATACTTGAGGAAGGTGATTTGTAGGATTGATAAACATCCGATGGAGAATCCAATTCTATCGGGAGAACAGAAAACAGAATTCCTCTTCCTTCGGGAAATTCCGGGCTTGGCTGGCTTTGGCCTGCTTTGATGTGAATTCCATTTGCCGCCGTTGCAATAACCACTCCCGCCGGCGACCGCCCGCTGTCTCTGTAACCTTTCTGATTATTTATAAGAGCAGGTGAAATCACCTTTCCCAAATGTTCTTCTTTGACTGCTCCGCCGTTGCTGTCCACTGTCACCCGGCGAATCTCTCCACCGATTGTATTGACAATGTAGTGTTTGACAAAATTAGGAACAACATTTTAACGACTTGAGTATATTACTGTAAAGAGCATTTATATTCTCAGCCCAAGGCTGATGCGCCTTTGGCGCAAAGGAGTCAGATATGAAGCAGTACA
>JAJYOI010000071.1 GCA_021796275.1 Bacteroidota bacterium | reverse complement strand
AGAGCGTGATTACAGGTTTGCGGCGCTTCCAGTTTTATGTCGTCCGGTGCGCGAAACACGATCGGATGAGAGTAGCCAAGCGCGAGCTGAAGAACTTTTCCTTTCATCTCCGCGCGATAACCGACACCAACAAGCTCAAGCTTTCTTGAATATCCCTCGGTGACACCTTTGATCATATTCGCGATCAAAGCGCGAAATAATCCGTGCAATGCACGATGTTCTTTCAGATCACTGTGGCGTGTGACAACGACTTCTTCGCCCTTCACTTCCACTGTAACATCGGGGTGAAGCGCGGTGCTGAGCGCGCCTTTCGCGCCGTTCACTTTCACTGTACCGTTTTTGATCTCTATCTTTACGCCCTTAGGAATCGGGACAGGCTTTCTTCCAATTCGTGACACAGTATGCTCCTTAAAACTCCAATTCTAAAATAGTGAACATCTTACCATACCAGGCACATAACTTCGCCGCCGAGATGTTCTTTCTGTGCCTGCTTGTTGGTCATAATACCTTTTGATGTCGAAACAATTGCAACACCCAGCCCATTGTTGACGCGCGGCAAATTATCGGCAGGGCGATACTGGCGGATGCCGGGACGGCTGACGCGCCGCAAACCTGTAATCACGCTCTCGCCGTTATAATATTTCAATTGAACCCGGATAATGCCTTGCTTGTTGTCTTCAACCATCGCATAATTCGTGATGAATTTTTGCTCGTGAAGAATACGCGTGATTTCCTTTTTCAAATTCGATGACGGAATATCAACACGCTTGTGGTGCGCACGGGCAGCATTACGAAGCCGCGTAAGATAATCAGCAATTGGATCAGACATTGACATTGAACATGACCTTCCTAAAAAATCATTGCAGTGATGAACCGAACTACCAACTCGCTTTAAGCACGCCGGGGATTTTTCCATCCAGCGCCATTGAACGAAAACATAATCTGCATACGCCGAATTTACGGATGTATGCGCGCGACCTGCCGCAAATGCTGCAGCGATTATGCTGGCGTGTTTTAAATTTCGCCGGCCTCTTCGCTTTCACAACCATAGCTAAACGTGCCACTCTCTACTCCTGTATAATTACCGTTGAATTTGTTCTCGCTTCACAAACGGCATCCCGAACCCTTTGAGCAATTCCATCGCTTCGAGATCTGTTTTCGCCGTCGTCACAAACGTAATATCCATTCCGTTTAGCCGTGTTACTTTGTCGGCATCAATTTCGCGGAAAATAATTTGTTCTTTAACGCCAAGCGTGTAATTGCCGCGCCCGTCGAAAGACTTATCCGACACACCGCGAAAATCACGGATCTGGGGCATCGCCGTGCTGATCAAGCGGTCAAGGAACTCGTACATTTTTCTCGAACGCAGTGTTACACGTGCGCCGATTGCAATTCCCTGGCGCAGCTTGAAATTTGAAATCGCTTTCTTCGCCTTGGTGATCGCAGGCTTTTGTCCTGTAATTGCAGCCATCTCTTGCGCGGCAGTTTCCAGGAGTTTTGCATCCTGCGTCGCCGCACCAACACCGCTGTTCACCGAAATCTTTTCCAGCCGTGGAACCTGCATGATGCTTTTGTACGAAAAGCGTTTCATCAGCGCCGGAACAATTTCTTTCTTGTACAATTCGAACAAGCGGGGCGAGGCGCCCTTTTCCTCTGCGTGAGAAGATTTTGCTTCCTTTGTCTCTGCTTTCTGCGATGTTTTCTTTTCTTTTGCCATACGTGTGATATAAGTGCGTGCTATGTTATGCGCATAACACCAATGAATATGAACTTAAAACATTTCTCCGCAATTGCGGCAAATTCTCATCGTTGATTTCCTGCCGGAGCTGGCATCGGTGACATGTTTGTGCCCGATACGTGTCGCTGTGTTACATTTCGGACACTTCACCATCACATTAGACGCATGAACCGGTGCTTCTTTCTGCACAACTCCTCCTTGCGGATTTTGCTGCGACGGCTTTGTGTGCCGTTTAATAATATTCACTCCTTCAACAATCAGCCGGTCTGTTGCAGGAAACACCTTCAACACTTTTCCTTCTTTGCCGAGATTGTTGCCGGCTTTGACAACGACTGTATCATTTTTATGAACATGCATAATCAAACTCGTTATTAAGGTTATAACACTTCAGGAGCAAGCGAAACAATTTTCATGAATTGCTTTTCACGCAGTTCGCGCGCGACGGGACCGAAGATGCGTGTTCCGCGCGGCTCGTTTTGCGGAGTGATCAGCACAACTGCATTTTCATCAAAGCGAATAAAAGAACCGTCTTTGCGGCCTACTTCTTTTTTTGTTCGAACAACAACGGCGCGGGAAACTTCACCTTTCTTCACTCCGGCTCCCGGAATAGCCGACTTCACAGACACGACAACCAAATCGCCGACACTTGCATACCGGCGGTCATGACCGCCGAGAACGCGAATGCAGCGCACTTTTTTTGCGCCTGAATTATCTGCCACTACGAGATTCGTTTCTTCCTGAATCATGACATACTCCTGAGGATCGATTACTTTGCCTTTGTGACAACTTCAACCAAGCGCCATCGTTTCATTTTGCTGAGCGGCCGGGTTTCCATAATTTTCACCGTGTCACCGACAGCCGCTTCACGTTTTTCGTCGTGCGCCATCAGTTTTGTTGTCTGGCGGAAATACTTCTTATATAACTTGTGCGGCACGCGGCGTTCAATTGCAACAACAATGCTCTTCGCCATTTTTGCACTGACAACTTTTCCGACGCGCGTTTTGCGCTGAGTGGTTCGGTTATTCATTCGTCTTGCTCTCCGTTGCCGGTGTTACACTTGCGGCTTTTGTTTTACGTTCAGTTAATATCGTTCTCATCCGCGCAATATCGCGGCGGATGTGACCGATCTCGGCAGTGTTTTCAATTTGCTTCGTCGCTTTTTGGAATTTCATGTGAGCAAGATTTTCCTGCTCTTCGATGATTCTCTTCTCCAATTCGATATCGGAGAGTTGACGGACTTCAAATGCTTTCATAGAATCTATATTGAATTAATGAGCTTCGTAGTCGAAGCGTGTAACAAATTTTGTTTTTATCGCGAGTTTATGTGCTGCAAGCGTCAGCGCTTCCTGCGCCAGTTCTTTTTTCACGCCGCCGATTTCAAACATCACAGTTCCGGGCTTCACAACGGCAACCCAAAATTCCGGATTTCCTTTGCCGCTTCCCATGCGCGTTTCTGCCGGTTTCTTCGTTACAGGTTTATCCGGGAAAATACGAATCCACACTTTGCCTTCACGTTTCATCATACGGGTCAACGCAACACGGGCAGCTTCGATCTGGCGCTGCGTAATCCAGCCGGGCTGCATTGCCTTTAGCCCAAAATCGCCGAAGGAAACCTGTGCGCCGCGCGTTGCCACGCCGGTCATTCGCCCGCGCTGCGCTTTTCTGTACTTTACACGTTTCGGCATTAACATAATAATAGAACTCCAGTTTCGATCTGAAAAATAATTTCAATTAACGGCTGTTCGAGCCGAGCACTTCGCCTTTGCAAATCCACACTTTCACGCCAATCAAACCGTAAATTGTTTTCGCGGCAGTGTTGGCATAATCAATATCGGCGCGCAATGTATGCAGAGGAATGCGCCCTTCCTTGTATTGTTCACGGCGTGCCATTTCTGAGCCGCCGAGACGCCCGCTGCACATGACGCGAATTCCTTCTGCGCCCATGCGCATTGCGGCGGTAATCGCCTGCTTCATTGCACGCCGGAATGAAATGCGTCCTTCAAGCTGCGAGGCAATATTTTCTGCAACGAGATACGCATCCAATTCCGGACGCTTGATCTCGCTGATAAGAATCTTCACTTCTTTGCTGGTGATTTTTTTCAGCTCTTCCTCGAGCTGCGAAATCTCTTTTCCGCTCTTGCCAATCACAATGCCGGGACGAGACGTGTGAATAGTGATGCGGGCATTCTTTGCAGTCCGTTCGATTTGAATACGGGAGACACCCGCCTTTTTCAAACGATTGCGGACATAATTTCTGATCATGACATCTTCGTTCAGCTTTCCTGCGAATCCTTTTTCTTCATACCAGTTGGAATCCCAGGTTCGAATAACTCCTAAGCGAAAACCGATTGGATTTGTTTTCTGTCCCAAAGTAATCTCCTACAACCCGTAACGGTGAATGATATTCATAATTGTATTCCTCATCTTGTGAGTCGTTCTTATGCTTTTTCGCCGCGTAGAGCGACAATAATTGTCACATGATTCGCGCGCTTTAACATCCGATACGCACGTCCCATCGGCGCCGGTAGAATGCGTTTCATTGTGGGACCGCCGTCGACAAAACATTCTTTCACATATAATGAATCGGTGTCAACTCGTCCTGCATCGTCTTTATTCTGAATATTAGCGATGGCGGACCGCAAAACCTTTTCTGCCGCCTTCGACGCGTGCTTCGGAGAGAAGTGAAGAATATTCAGCGCTTCACCAACCGATTTGCCGCGGATGAGATCGACGACCAATCTCATTTTTCGCGGCGACGTTCCAATAAACCTGTTCACAGCTCTTGCTTCCATAAACAAAACTCCGATTGAAAAATCCCTTCGGGATACTCGTTATGATGCCGGCGCCGTCGTTGTTTCAGATTTCAAACCGGGGTGTCCGCGAAAAACACGCGTCGGCGCAAACTCGCCGAGCTTATGTCCGACCATCGCTTCCTGAATATAGACCGGTATGAATTTGTTGCCGTTGTGCACGGCAAATGTATGCCCGACAAAATCCGGCGAAATTGTTGAAGACCGCGACCATGTTTTAATGACTTGTTTGCGGTTTGCTTTGTTCAACACTTCGACCTTTTGCAGCAGCTTCGGGTCAATGAACGGGCCTTTTTTTAACGATCGACTCATAGATTCACTTTTGATGAATGTTACTTACGACGCTTGACAATGTATTTGTTCGATTCTTTTTTCCGCTTGCGCGTTTTCAAACCTTTTGATTTCTGTCCCCACGGGCTTACCGGATGTCCGCCGCCCGATGTTTTTCCTTCGCCGCCGCCCATCGGATGATCAACCGGATTCATTGCAACACCGCGGACATGCGGACGAATACCAAGCCAGCGTGAACGGCCGGCTTTTCCAACGCTGATGTTTTCATGGTCGATGTTGCCGGGCATACCAATCGTTGCATAGCAATTTCCGCGCACATTGCGAATCTCGCCCGAAGGAAATTTAAGCAACACAAAATCGCCTTCCTTCGCCTGAACGATTGCAAAGTTTCCGGCGCTCCGGGCAACTTGCCCGCCCTTGCCTTCCCGCAGTTCAATATTATGCACCTGTGAGTTCACAGGAATATTCTTCAACGGAAGAGCGTTGCCAATTTTAATTTCAACATCGTTTCCGGCAACAATCTGGTCGTTGACTTTCAGTCCTTCCGGCGCGAGCACATAATTTTTTTCTCCGTCAGGATAGACGACAAGCGCGATGCGCGTTGAACGATTCGGATCGTATTCAACGGCAAGAACTTTAGCGGCGACATCATGCTTTGCACGTTTGAAATCTACCACGCGATAGCGGCGCTTGTGCCCGCCTCCGCGATGGCGCGACGTGACACGGCCAAGGTTGTTACGCCCGCCGGATTTTTTTATGGGCGCAAGCAACGATTTCTCGGGCTCAGTTTTCGTCACCTCTTCGAACGTCGAGATCGAATAGTAACGGGTCGCCGGCGTATTAGGTTTTAGTTTACGGATTGCCATAAGATTCTTCTCACTGCTGCGTTATACGTTCTCGAAGAAATCAATTTTCTGATCTTTAGCGAGCGTCACAATTGCCTTTTTAAAATCGGCGCGCTTGCCGGGAATACGCCCGCGCTTTGTCATCTGCGCTTTCGTCTTTCCCTTCACGTTCACGGTACGAACGCTTTCTACGGTAACGCTAAATTTTTTCTCCACCGCCTTGGCAATATCAATCTTGTTCGCTTCAACGTCCACTTCAAACGCGTATTGCCGTCCTTCGGCAAGCGCTGTCATTTTTTCAGTAATAATCGGTCGCTTAAGAATTACACTCATGACGGTCTTTCATCAATTCGAAAATGTTTTCTGAAGCGCCTCAACGGCGCTCTTTTGCATCACCAGCACTGCACTGTCCATGATTTCATACGTCGACGCTTTTGCCGCCTCAAGAACATTCAGTTTTTGAATGTTGCGGCTGGAAAGAAGAAAGTTTCTGTCAGCTTTCGGAACAAGGAACAGAATTTTTTTCGACGACAACTCCAACGCGTCCAGCACGGATTTCATCTCTTTTGTTTTCGGCGCATCGAATGTAAAATCTTCAACAACGACAATCTTCGAATCTTTTGCTTTGTAGGACAACGCCGATTTCCGGGCAAGAACCTTCACCTTGGAGGGAAGCTTCACGACATAATCATGCGGATGAGGACCGAACACCGTGCCGCCGCCAACATGCAGCGGCGAACGACTGGTTCCCTGGCGGGCACGTCCCGTTTTCTTTTGTGCAAACGGCTTCTTACCGCCGCCGCGAACGTCGGAGCGCTCTTTTGTTTGATGCGTTCCTTGCCGCTGGTTCGCCATGTACGAACGCACGGCAAGATAGATTGCGTGGTCGTTCGGCGCGATCTCAAAAATTTCCGGCACGAGCGTTACCGTCTCGCCGGATTTTGAGCCATCTTTTTTCATCACATCAATTTTCATTGTTCAAGCACTCTTTTTCAAAAAATCCCGCTCGCGCAGGGTGAAATTATTTTCTGATCTCAACGTACGTATTCTTCGCACCGGGAACCGAACCTTTCACCAAAATCAAATTTGATTCCGGAATTACTTTAACAACGATAAGGTTCTTCACCGTCACATTGTCGAATCCCATTCGGCCTGCCATGCGCATTCCTTTGAACACGCGGGACGGATACGACGATGAGCCGATTGAGCCTGGTGCGCGCACACGATCTGACTGGCCGTGTGTTGTCATTCCAACACCGGAAAAGTGGTGGCGGCGAACAACGCCCTGAAACCCTTTTCCTTTTGACTTTGCCGTGACGGAAACTTTATCGCCCTTTGCAAACACATCCACTTTTACTTCCGCGCCAACCTTCAAATCGGCGGCGTTGAAATCCCGGAACTCACGCAGCAGCCGCAGCGCTTTTGTGCTCGCTTTAGCAAAGTGACCTTGAAGAGGCTTCGTAAGAAGGCGTTCAGGCTTTTCGTCAAAACCCAATTGCACAGCTTCGTAGCCGTCTCTTTCCTTGGTCCGAATTTGTATAACATAACAAGGCCCCGCTTCGATGACAGTGCACGGAATAGAAACTCCGTTCTCATCATAGATACTTGTCATGCCGATTTTTTTGCCTAATAAACCGCTCACAATGATAAACTCCTTCGGTATCTTTTTTCGAAACCGGAAATGTGCGCTTTTGACGCCATCCCGTACAGCGGGACTCCGGAAGAGAACCGTTTAGACTTTGATTTCGACGTCCACACCAGCAGGCAAATCAAGTTTCATCAAGGCATCCACTGTTTTTGTGCCCGATGTAAGAATATCGATAAGCCGTTTGTGTGAACGAGTCTCAAACTGTTCGCGTGACTTCTTATCAACATGCGGTGAACGCAACACCGTATAAAGCGTTCTTCGCGTCGGCAGCGGAATGGGCCCTGAAACAACGGCGCCTGTCGATTTCACCGTCTTGATAATTTTTTCCGCCGACTTGTCGATAAGATTATGGTCGTACGATTTTAACTTGATGCGTATTTTTTGACCAGCCACAACTCAACTCCTTTACACTGCCGTCCGTTTTTTTGCGGCACCGGCGGCGCCACATCACGGAAAACAAAAAGCGTTGCCTTATTCAATAATCTTTGTCACGACGCCGGAGCCAACCGTGCGTCCGCCTTCGCGAATAGCGAAGCGAAGTTTTTCTTCCATAGCAATTGGCGAGATCAACTCAATCGTCATACTGTCCACGTTATCGCCCGGCATCACCATTTCTACGCCTTGCGGAAGCGTCACAACGCCTGTGACATCGGTTGTACGGAAATAAAATTGCGGGCGGTAACCGTTGAGGAACGGTGTATGACGTCCGCCTTCTTCTTTCTTCAACACATACACTTGCGCTGTAAACTTTTTGTGCGGCGTGATCGAACCCGGCTTTGCAATAACCATACCGCGCTCAAGTTCGTTTTTCTCAATGCCGCGAAGAAGAAGTCCAGCATTATCGCCGGCGACAACCTCATCCAATTCCTTGCGGAACATTTCTGCGCCGGTAACAACCGTCTTTTTGTGCTGACCCAAACCGATAACTTCCACTTCGTCGCCAACCTTTGCGCGGCCACGATCAACACGACCGGTACCAACGGTACCGCGGCCGGTAATAGAGAACACATCTTCGACCGGCATAAGGAACGGTTTGTCCACATCGCGCTGCGGAAGCGGAACATAGCTGTCGACCGCATCCATCAATTTATAAATACAGTCAAATGCAGGATCGTCCAGTTTCGAATCCGGACGAAGCGCCGCTTCCATTGCTTTCAACGCCGAACCGCGAATGATTGGAATCTCGTCGCCCGGAAATTCGTACGACTTCAACAAGTCGCGCATTTCCATTTCAACGAGGTCAAGCAATTCCGGGTCGTCAACCGCGTCAACTTTATTCAAAAAAACCACAATACGCGGCACACCAACCTGGCGTGCGAGAAGAATATGTTCGCGCGTTTGCGGCATCGGTCCATCGGTACCGGCGACAACAAGAATTGCGCCGTCCATCTGTGCAGCACCCGTGATCATATTCTTCACATAATCAGCGTGACCCGGACAGTCCACGTGAGCGTAATGGCGTTTCTCTGTTGCGTACTCGACGTGCGCGGTTGCAATGGTGATTCCACGCGCTTTTTCTTCAGGAGCGTTATCAATACTATCGAACGTTCGAACGGACGACAAACCTTTCTTCGCCAGGACCATTGTAATTGCAGCGGTCAAGGTCGTTTTCCCGTGGTCAACGTGGCCGATTGTTCCAATGTTGACGTGCGGTTTGCTGCGATCAAATTTTTCTTTTGCCATAGGATATCTCCTTTTTGAATAGGTAAGAAGATTTAGTTATTCAATTTCACTTATGCGGGAACGGCTTCTTTGCCCTTCACTTTTTCAATGATCTGCTGTGAAATCAGTTTCGGTGTTTCGTCGTAATGCGAGAATTGCATCGTGTAAAGGGCGCGTCCTTGCGTCATCGAACGCATCTGTGTGGCATATCCGAACATTTCTGAAAGCGGAACCATTGCTTTCACAACCTGCGCATCTTTTCGTGACGCAATTCCTTCAATTTTGCCGCGCCGGGAATTCAAGTCGCCTATCACGTCGCCGAGATATTCTTCCGGCGTTACAACTTCCACCGACATAATCGGTTCGAGCAAAACCGGGTCTGCTTTCTTTGCACCAGCCTGAAATCCTATCGAGCCGGCAATTTTGAATGCCATTTCCGAAGAATCAACATCGTGATACGAACCGTCGTATAACTTTACTTTGATATCCTCCATCGGATAGCCGGCGAGAATACCGTTTTTCATCGCTTCCCGAATTCCTTCAGATACCGGCTTGATAAATTCTCTCGGAACAACACCGCCGACAATCGCATCTTCGAATTCGTAGCCTTTGCCTTTTTCGTTCGGTTCAAGTTCAAGCCACACATGTCCGTACTGGCCCTTGCCGCCGGACTGGCGTACAAATTTTCCTTCTGCCTGAACTTTTTTCCGGATAGTTTCTTTGTATGCAACTTGCGGCCGTCCGACATTCGCTTCGACCTTGAATTCCCGCTTCATACGGTCAACGATAATTTCAAGGTGAAGCTCGCCCATTCCGCCGATAATTGTTTGGCCGGTTTCTTCATTTGTCGAAACGCGGAATGTCGGATCTTCCTCGACAAGTTTCTGCAACGCTTCACCCATTTTTTCCTGATCGACTTTGGTCTTCGGCTCAATTGCCTGATGAATGACCGGTTCGGGAAAGATCATTTTTTCAAGAATGATAGGATCGTCTTCATCGCACAGCGTATCGCCGGTGCGCGTGTTCTTAAAACCGATTGCCGCAAGAATATCGCCTGAGTAACCTTCGTCGACATCTTCACGATGGTTGGCGTGCATGCGAAGAACGCGACCGATGCGTTCTTTTTTCCCGCTGATTGAATTGTAAATATACGAACCGGCTTTCACAGTACCGCTGTAAATTCGGAAAAATGTCAACCGTCCCACGAATGGGTCTGTCATAATTTTGAACGCAAGGGCCGTGAATTTCTCGTCATCGCTGACAGTGCGCTGAATGCTGTCCCGCATATTGGGATGATGCCCGACAATTTCGCCGCCATTGATGTCAGTCGGTGCCGGGAGAAAATCAACCACAGCATCAAGAAGATTTTGCACGCCTTTATTCTTAAATGAAGAACCGCACAACACCGGCACGATGCTTACTTTCAGGCATGCGCGTCGGAGCACATTGATAATTTCATCCGGCGTGATTTCTTTCCCTTCAAGATATTTTTCAAGAAGCGTATCATCCTCTTCTGAAACCGCCTCAAGCATTTTCGTGCGATATTCCGCTGCAAGCGCCTGAAGATCATGAGGAATATCAATATCCTGCCATGTCGTCCCGACGGTTTCATCGTTGAAAATACGCGCTTTCATCGTAATCAAATCAATGATGCCGCGAAACATATCGCCTTGACCAACGGGCAAATGAATCGGCACGGCATTCGCACTGAGCCGGTCTTTCATCATCTGAACGGCGCCGAGAAAATCAGCGCCGACGCGATCCATTTTGTTGACAAATGCGATGCGCGGAACACCGTACTTGTCGGCTTGGCGCCACACGGTTTCCGACTGCGGTTCAACGCCTCCAACAGAACAGAACAACGCCACCGCGCCGTCAAGAACGCGGAGCGAACGTTCGACCTCAATAGTGAAATCAACATGGCCGGGAGTATCAATAATGTTAATGCGATGATCTCTCCAAAAACACGTTGTCGCAGCAGAGGTAATTGTAATGCCGCGCTCCTTTTCTTGTTCCATCCAATCCATTGTAGCGGCGCCGTCATGAACTTCACCCATGCGGTGCAATACACCTGTATAGAACAAAATACGTTCTGTCGTAGTCGTTTTACCGGCATCGATGTGTGCCATGATACCGATATTACGCGTTCGCTCTAATGGATACTTTCTTGCCATAATCGTTCTACACTACATCCTTCTTCCAAAATCCAACGATACTCCATCGCTGCAGACACTTGCCCGCGCAATGTTTGAAGCAAAAATTTCTTTGCCTTTTATTTTCTTACCACTTGAAATGTGCAAAAGCCTTGTTTGCTTCCGCCATGCGATGGGTGTCTTCTTTTTTCTTCACAGCATTCCCTTCACCATTCGCAGCGGCAAGAAGTTCAGCAGCAAGCTTCAGCGACATTGATTTGTCCGAACGTTCGTTGGCATAGGTTATGAGCCAGCGGATAGCAAGAGCGGTTCGCCGTTCGGGACGAACTTCTGTGGGTACTTGATAGGTTGCACCACCAACACGCCGTGCACGAACTTCAATCACCGGCGCAACATTGTTTACAGCTTTCTTAAAGACATCAATTGAAGGAACGCTTGCTCGCGTGCCGACAAATTCAAGAGCGTCATAGAAGATTGACTGAGCACGGCTCTTCTTCCCTCTCTTCATGATGCTGTTGATAAAACGAGCGACCAGCGGATCGTTAAACTTTGGGTCACCCTGCGTATGTCGTTTTTCAGATTTTTTCTTTCTCATTGATCAGTTCATTCTGCTACTTAGGACGTTTTGCGCCATATTTGGATCGCCCTTGTTTACGCTCATTCACTCCTGCGGTATCCAATGTACCTCGAATGATGTGGTAACGCACACCCGGGAGGTCTTTTACTCTTCCACCACGGATCATTACAATAGAGTGTTCCTGTAAATTATGCCCTTCACCCGGTATATAGGCAGTGACTTCGGTACTGTTTGTTAAACGGACACGTGCCACTTTCCGAAGTGCCGAATTCGGCTTCTTGGGCGTTGTTGTATATACTCTGGTGCATACGCCGCGTTTTTGAGGATTTCCTTCAAGTGCGGGTGCCTTGCTCTTAAAGAGTATTCTTTGGCGGCCCGACCGAACCAATTGATTTATTGTTGGCAAAACTGTCTACTCCAGCTAATACCAGTGTCTTAATTTTCGTAAGAAAGCTTATCAATATAAGAAAATTGGTCGCTTGTGTCAAGAATTTTCTTCTGTTATTACTTATGACGCTACGGTCTTTGTCTTCCTGCGGGTTTTTTTGACAACAACCACCTCTTCCTCGGCTGTAGATCCTTCAACAGGCTCCGCCGGCTTCTCAATAACTTTCGGCGGCTCTTTGGAAGAAACAATGACCTCTCGGAATTTCTTTAAGCCTGTTCCGGCAGGAATAAGATGTCCCATAATAACATTTTCTTTCAACCCAAGCAGTGAATCAACCTTGGCTTCGATTGCTGCATCGGTCAACACTTTCGTCGTCTCCTGGAATGCTGCCGCCGCAATAAAGCTATCAGTCGAAAGTGATGCTGAAGTAATACCGAGCAGAATAGGCTCGGACATTGCCGGTTCGGCATCGCGGAATTCCGCAACTTTTTTTGTTTTCTTTTTCACTTCAATATTTGCTTCTTTTGCTTTTTTCTTTTCAACAAGAGTCGAGTTCTTAAATTTTGCATCTCCCTTACTGGTGATGAAAACCATTCCATGCAGTTTCGCATTTTCTTCTTCGAATTTCACTTTATCAACATAATCGCCTTCAAGAAAACGCGTATCACCGGAATCAGTGATGCGGACTTTTTGCATCATCATTCGAACAATAATTTCAATGTGCTTGTCGTTGATTTTCACACCTTGCATGCGGTACACTTCCTGAATCTCATTCACAAGATATTCTTGCACCGCACCTGTGCCTTTGATGCGAAGGATGTCATGAGGATCAATTGCGCCGTCAGATAATCGTTCGCCGGCACGAATCACATCATTCTCTTGCGCCAGAACATGTTTGCCAAGCGGAAGGAGATATGTCTTCGATTCTTTCTTGTCATGACTGTCAACAATAACTTCACGCGAGCCGCGCTTTTGCCCGCCGAAATGAACGATACCATCAATCTCGCTGACCACTGAAGGATCAGCAGGTGAACGTGCCTCAAACAATTCCGTTACACGCGGCAAACCGCCCGTGATGTCGCGCGTTTTGCCGCTATCACGGGGGATTTTTACAAGAATCGTTCCGCCTTTAATTTCCTCGCCATCGTCCACCATCATGTGGGCGCGGGTAGGAATAATATAACTGGCGATTTTTGCGCCGCTCTTGTTGGTGACAATAAGAGACGGATTCAACGTTCGATCGCGCGAATCAATAACTACTTTTTGAATGTGCCCGGTTTGTTCATCCGGCTCTTCGCGGTACGTGATATCTTCTTTCAAATCCTGATACTTTACAACGCCGGCATGTTCAGAAATAATAACGGCATTGTAGGGATCCCATTCGTAAATGAGCTCGCCTTTTTGCACAGCCGCGCCATCCGCTAATTGCAACAACGCACCGTACGGAATATCGTACTTGGTAAGCACGCGATGATCGCTGTCAAGAATATTCACAACGCCGCTTCGTCCAAGAGCAAGAAGTTTGGAGCCGAAATCTGTTGAAACCGAAATTGATTTCAGTCCTTCATATTTGATGCGCCCGTCAAACTTGGACACAATTTGTGACTGTGCCGCGATCAAGCTTGCCGTACCGCCGGTGTGGAATGTCCGCAGCGTCAATTGTGTTCCCGGTTCACCGATGGATTGTGCTGCGATTGTTCCGACGGTTTCGCCGACTTCAACAATCTTGCCTGTGGTCAGATTCCGTCCGTAGCATTTTGCACACACACCGCGTTTTGCTTCGCATGTGAGCACCGAGCGGATTTCTACTTGTTCAATAGAAGTTTCGGAAATTGCTGCCGCGACATCTTCATCAATTAAGCCGCCGGTTTTCACAATAACTTTACGCGTCAGAGGATCAACAACATCTTGTACGGCAACACGACCGAGAATACGCTCTGCAAGCGGCTCCTTGACATCTTCGCCTTCTTTCAAAGCACCGGTCATCACACCGCGAATCGCTCCGCAATCTTCCATTGAAACAATTGCGTCCTGCGCAACATCAACAAGGCGGCGGGTGAGGTACCCGGCATCAGCCGTTTTCAATGCTGTGTCGGCAAGTCCTTTGCGCGCTCCGTGTGTGGAAATAAAATATTCCAGAATCGAAAGTCCTTCACGGAAATTCGCAATGATCGGGTTTTCAATCAATTCGCCGGTTGCGCCGGAAAGCGACTTCTGCGGCTTCGCCATTAATCCGCGCATGCCGGCAAGCTGGCGCACTTGCTCCTTCGAGCCGCGCGCTCCCGAATCAATCATCATGTACAGCGAATTGAATCCCTCTTTCGACTGCTGCAACGAGTCAAAAAGTTTTTCCGCGACGCGGCTTGTTGTACGCGTCCAAATATCAATCACTTTATTGTACCGTTCCCCGTTCGTGATGAAGCCGTTTTGATATTGCGTTTCAACCGATGCAACATCTTTTTCTGCTTTGACGATGAGTTCTTCTTTTTCCTTCGGAATCGCAACATCGGCAACACTGACAGAAAGCCCGCCCTTTGTTGCGTACAAAAATCCAAGCTCCTTCAACGCATCAAGAAATTGTGCGGTGCGAAGATTGCCGCACGTGCGAAACGAGGTTGCGATAATCTGTACGAGACGTTTCTTATTCAATAATTCGTTCACGTAACCGATTTCTTTCGGAACGATTTTGTTGAAGAGCACACGTCCGGTTGTTGTCTCTATCAATTTGCCATCAATGCGAACTTTGATGCGCGCATGGAGCGAAATTTTTGCATCGTTGTAGGCAATCGTTACTTCTTCCGGCGATGAAAAGATTTTTCCCTCGCCGCGATCATTGGCTTTGGACTTTGTCAGATAGTAGCAGCCAAGCACTTGATCTTGTGTCGGTGTCACAATCGGCGCGCCACTCGCAGGCGAAAGAATATTGTGGCTCGACAACATAAGAATGCGCGCTTCAAGCTGAGCATCGAACGACAGCGGAACGTGCACTGCCATTTGGTCGCCGTCGAAATCCGCGTTAAATGCCGTGCAAACCATCGGGTGAATGCGAATCGCCTTTCCTTCAACGAGCACCGGTTGAAATGCTTGAATGCCGAGCCTGTGCAAAGTCGGAGCGCGGTTCAACAACACCGGATGTCCATCAATAATATTTTCAAGAATTTCCCAAATTTCCGGGCCCTTCTTGTCCACCATCTTTTTTGCGCTTTTCACAGTTTTTGAAAGCCCGCGTTCGATGAGCTTGCGAATGATAAACGGTTTGAACAACTCAACTGCCATATCTTTGGGAAGTCCACACTGATGAAGCTGCAGTTCCGGACCCACCACAATAACCGAACGTCCGGAATAGTCAACGCGCTTGCCAAGAAGATTCTGGCGGAAGCGCCCTTGCTTTCCTTTCAACATATCGGAAAGTGATTTGAGCGCGCGGTTGTTGTCGCTGCGCACGGCATTCACGCGGCGGGAATTATCGAAAAGTGAATCCACCGCTTCCTGCAGCATGCGCTTTTCGTTGCGGAGAATTACTTCCGGCGCTTTAATATCGATCAATCGTTTCAAACGATTGTTGCGGATAATAACGCGGCGGTACAAATCGTTCAGATCAGATGTTGCGAAGCGGCCCCCTTCAAGAGGCACAAGCGGACGAAGTTCCGGCGGAATGACGGGGATAACATTCAACACCATCCATTCCGGTTTGTTAAGCATCCCGCCTCCCGCATCACGGAATGCTTCGATGACTCGCAGGCGTTTCAGCGCTTCGGTTTTCTTTTGTGCCGATGTTTCAATCTTAACTTGAGCGCGAAGCTCTACAGAAAGCTTCTCAACCTCTACTCGTTTTAATAGATCACGAATCGCTTCGCCGCCGATCTTTGCAACAAACTTTTTCGGATCATCGTCATCAAGATCCTGATTTTTCTCCGGCAAAGACGAAAGAATTTCGAAATACTGATCCTCAGTGATCAGGTCTTGCATTTGCAAGCCAGTTGTTCCGGGATTAGTGACAACGTACGATTCGTAGTAGATGATCCGTTCAAGGTCCTTGTTGCTCAGTCCCAGGACGTACCCGATCTTGCTCGGCGTGGAACGGAAATACCAAATGTGCACCACCGGGACGGCGAGGCCGATATGCCCCATGCGTTCCCTTCGGACACTTTTCTGTGTTACTTCGACGCCGCACCGGTCACAGATAATGCCTTTGTAACGGATGCGTTTGTATTTCCCGCAATGACATTCCCAGTCACGCACCGGGCCGAAAATCTTTTCGCAGAACAAACCGTCCTTTTCCGGGCGAAACGAACGATAGTTGATCGTTTCCGGCTTCGTGACTTCGCCATACGACCGCTGCAAAATTGCATCCGATGATGCCAGGCTGATCGTAATTTTCGAAAAATTCTTTTTAACTGCTGTGTCGTGTGATGTAAATGGCATAAAACAATCTCCAAAAAAATAATTTGGATGAACATGCATCGGTGCTGCGGCATTCGCAACTGTCGAGGCATTGTACAATTCGCATGCGGCTGTTACTCAATCTTTACTTCAAGACCGAGTCCCTGCAGCTCGCGTACCAACACATTGAACGATTCCGGCACATTCGATTCCGGCAAATTATCGCCTTTAACGATTGCCTCATACACCTTTGCGCGGCCGACAACATCGTCGGATTTTACGGTGAGAATTTCCTGTAACACGTGCGACGCACCGTAGCCTTGAAGCGCCCAGACTTCCATTTCTCCGAATCGCTGGCCGCCGAACTGCGCCTTACCACCGAGAGGCTGTTGTGTGATGAGCGAATACGGCCCGATTGAGCGTGCGTGAATCTTATCGTCAACCAAGTGCGACAGCTTCATGATATAGATGTAACCGACGGTCACTTCCTGATCGAACTGCTCGCCTGTTCGGCCATCGAACATGATGCTCTTCGAATCCTGATTCAGGTTCGCTTTCTTCAATTGCTCTTGAATATCTTCCCAGGAGGCACCGTCAAAA
>JAJYOI010000070.1 GCA_021796275.1 Bacteroidota bacterium | reverse complement strand
GGCTCATCATCTTATTTCAGTCGTGGATAACACGTTTGCGACGCCGTTTCTTCAGCGCCCGATTGAATCCGGCATTGATGTCGTCGTTCACAGCGTCACAAAATATCTGAACGGGCACAGCGATATGGTCGGCGGAATTGTTGTGACGAATCATGCCGAGATTGTAGAAAAACTTCGTTTCTCACAGAAAGCAGTCGGCGGAATTATGAGCCCGTTCGATGCGTGGCTGTGTTTGCGCGGAACCAAAACACTCGCGGTTCGGATGAAACAGCATTGCGCAAGTGCAATGGAAATTGCCGAATGGCTTTCAAAGCAAAAGAAAGTGGTGAAGGTAAATTATCCCGGCTTGAAAAGTCACCCGCAGCATGCACTTGCAAAAAAACAGATGAGCGGCTTCGGCGGAATGATTTCATTCGATGTCGGCAGTCTTGCAAACGCAAGAAAATTTCTGAAGAATGTTCGGCTCTGCGCTCTCGCTGAAAGCCTTGGCGGTGTCGAAACATTGATCTCTCATCCTGCGTCAATGACGCACGCTTCCGTTCCGAAAGCCGAACGCATCAAAAACGGCGTCACCGACGGGCTCGTAAGAATTTCCGTCGGCATTGAAGATGTCGAAGACATTCTCGCAGATTTACAGCAAGCGCTGAAACTTGTGTAAGCACTTCTGTTCCTGTCATTCCCGGGAAGGCGGGAATCTATTCATTTAGCAGTGGTTTGGATCCCTGCTTTCGCAGAAATGACAAATCGGGAAGGATCGTCTTTTAGAAACAGCACTGATACAAATTCATTTTTGCACTCGTCTCTTCTATCTTCCGCAAGGAGCATAATGAAAAATTTTTACTTCTTCATCGCTGCAACACTTCTTCTTTCATCATCGCTCATGGCACAACTTCTTCCTCCCGACACGGCGTGGGTTGAGCAAACGCTGAACAGCATGACGCTCGATGAAAAAATCGGACAGCTTTTCATGCCGGTTCACCGCGACACAGATGCAACGCTTGAAATGATCCGCAAGTATAACGTCGGTGGAATTTGGTTTGCGCGCTCTGATGCGAAAACAATTGCAACAGAGCTGAACACGCTTCAGCAAAATTCAAAATATCCGCTTCTCGTCAGCGCGGATTTTGAAAAAGGTGCCGGCACGTATGTTGACGGCGCAACTGATCTTCCTGCAAATATGGCGCTTGGCGCATCGCGCGATCCGTCGGCGGCGTATCGTTCGGCGGCACTCACGGCGAAAGAAGCGCGCGCCATCGGCGTGGAAATTGATTTTGCACCGGTGCTCGACGTGAATAATAATCCCGAAAATCCGATCATCAACACGCGATCATTCGGCGAAGACCCGGCACTTGTCGCCGCCATGGGAACTGCCGCCGTGAAAGGGTGTCAGGAAAACGGATTGCTCGCCACAGGAAAACATTTTCCCGGACACGGCAACACGAAAACCGACAGCCATGCAAAGCTTGGCGTCATTGAAAGCTCGCCGGAAGAATTTCACCGCGTCGAACTTTTTCCGTTTGAACAAGTAATCAACGACGCGCACCCTTCCGCAATCATGACGGAACACATGTGGATCAAAGCGATTGATACGGACACCGTTCCTGCAACGCTCTCGAAAAATGTGATGACGAATTTACTGCGTGATACGCTTCACTTCAACGGCGTTCTTTATACCGATGCGATGGTGATGGGTGGAATTTCTTCCCGCTATTCGTTCGACACCGCCGTTGTGAAAGCGATACAAGCAGGCTGCGACGTCATTCTCTTCCCCGGCGATCTGGAAAAAGGAATCAACACATTGAAGCTGGCGGTTCAGCGCGGCGAGATCAGCGAAGAGCGCATCAACGAATCGGTAAGAAGAATCCTTCTTTCGAAAACTGAAGCCGGTTTGCAAAAAGAGCGGCTTGTTGATGTGGAAAAAATTCCATCAGTGGTCGGCACGGAAGAAAATTATCAGGAAGCGAAAGCGATTGCGGCGGAATGCATCACGCTTGCGAAAGATGAAAAACACCTCGTGCCGCTGAATGCTTCCCGGAAAATTGTTGTCTTCACAATGAGCAACAAACTTGGCAACTCAATGCAGTCGCGCGGATTGATTTCTTTCCCCGATGAAATGAAAACATTCAACGCTTCGGCGGTTGATTACCGGCTGCCTGAAACTATCACGCCCGACGAAGCGCAAAAAGCGTTTGCCGCCGCCCGCAATGCGGATGTTGTTATTGTTGCGGCGTACGTTAAAATTGTGATTGCCAGCGGAACGGTTGACCTGCCGAAAGAGGATGCCGGTTTTCTTCAAGCGCTCGTGAAAGAAAATCCGAATGTCGTTCTTGTGTCATTTGGCAATCCGTACATCGGCGGAACGCTGCCGGAGATTCCAACCTACATTTGCGCGTACGACAATGCAAAAGCGCTTCAAGCCGTTACTGCCGAAGCGCTGTACGGCAAAATTCCTTTCAAAGGAAAACTGCCGATAACAATTTCTGATTCAATGAAGTTTGGAACAGGTTTAACAGGAAAATAAAAAGCTGAAGAGACGGAATTTAAATTTGTATTGTATGGAAATTATTTTTGGTGGAGGATAAGTTCGTGATTCTATTCCACAGAATGAAAAGACGGAATTTTTCCCTGGCTCCAATATTGGCAATTTCTTTCGTTAGCGTCCTCGTTCTTGCCACAGGATGCCGCACGCAAAATTCAGTGCAGCACGAGCGTAAAGCGTTTGTCAGCACGTATGCCGAGCTGCTTCTCCTTCACGAAAGGGAGAAAATGTACAATCACCTTCCGGATTCACTGTATCAAATGAAGGTTGATACTTTTTTTCTTGAACATCATGTAACAAAAGAGCAGTTCAGAAACACAGTGGCGGACATTTCGGCCGATGAAAAAAACTGGAAAAACTTTCTCCAGGATGTAACACGTGCGGTTGACAGCTTGAGAAATGTCCGAAGGTAAGGAGTGAGATCGGATACATTGCTGGATGTTCGCTCTTAGGCGCTGGCTAAAACCTAACTGCCAATGCCTAAAACCTTTCTCGTTAATTCCCCTTTTTCAAAGTGAACTTAAATTTCGAGCCAAGCCCCGGTTCGCTTTCCACCCAAATCCGTCCGCCATGCGCTTTGATAATCTCCCGGCAAATCCACAGTCCCAAACCTGAGCCTTTAATATTGTTCACTTCCGCCGATTCAACGCGGGAAAATTTTTGAAAGAGCTTGTCGCGCTGTTCAGACGGAATGCCGATACCTTCATCGCAGACGGAGAAAAGAATTTCATCGTCAGAATAATTCACGACGGAAACATCCACTTTGCCGCCCTTGGGAGAATATTTCACCGCGTTGGAAACCAAATTCTGCAGTGCCTGCCGTAATTTGCTCTGGTCTCCTTTCACGAAGGAAGCGTCAAGCTCAATGTCGTAGTCCAATTTGTGCTTGCCGGAAAATTTCACCATCGAAATCGCTTCCTTTACCAGTGTCTCGACATTCACAAGCTTGAAATAATAGCTCAGCTGTCCCGATTCCACTTTCGTGATCGTGAGCGTGTCTTCCGCAAGCTGGCTGAGCTTTGCTGCCTGATCAACAATGATATTCAAATATTCACGGAAATGCCGGTCAGATGCGATCGGTTCTTTTTTGAGAAGCGATTTAGCGGCAAGCATAACACTGGAAAGCGGCGTGCGAAAATCGTGAGAGACAATGCCGACAAAATCGGACTTCAACTTATCCAGCTCGAGCAGTTTTTTGTTTGTTTCCTTCACTTCGTTGTAGAGCGTTGCATTATGAATCGCTGTTCCCAACTGATCGCTGAGCGTATCGAGCACAAGCACATCGGTTTCATCAAACGCGTATAATTTTGTATCTTCAACATTCAGCACACCGACAACTTCGCTGCCGACCTTGATCGGAATTGCCAGCTCGGAATTCGTATTGTGATAGGCAACCGCAAGATAGCGCGGATTTGTGGAGACATCGTTCGCGGTCACTTTCTCGCCGTACTGCCCAACCCAGCCAACAAGACCCTGTCCCAATTTTTGCCGATAGCCGTGCGGAAGAAAATCCACATAACTTCCTGAATGAGCGACCAGCACAACTTCCTGCGCTTCCTTGTCCACTGAAAAAATTGTCACATCGAAATAATTGAAATTTTTCTGAATCAACTCTGCGGCGGAGATAAGCAGTTTCTCCAAGTCCAGCGTCGATGTAAGTTTGCCTGCGATATTATTGACAAGTTCAATCTGGGTAAGACGCTTCTGGGCGTTATCAAACATGGCAACGCGACGCAGCGCGGAAGCGATATGAAAGCCAAGCAACTGGACAAGCCATTTATCGGGCGTGTGAAACGCATCGGGGAGAGTTGAACCGAAGCACAGCGCGCCGACAACGTCCGAACTTGTGCGGAGCGGAGTCAGCAGCAATGACTTGATTCCTTTTTCGCGGAGATTGCCTTCAATGGAAGCGTTGAATGAAGGGCACATGGCAATATCCACAAAAATGCTTGTTTGATTTTGAATTGCCCAGCCGGTCATTCCGGCATTCGCGTTGAACACCTGATGATTGAAATTCATCGCTGCGCCCATCTGCGTCAGCGCATTAATTGTGAAATGCGAGCGGCTTGCATTAAGCAGATTGAGGGAACAAAATTCACCGTCAATCAACTTTCCGATTTCAGTGCGAAGGATTTCAAGAATTTCGTCGCGGGAAACCGTATCGTCAATCTTAAGGGAGATTTCAGAGAGGGTGTTGATTTTTTTTGAGAATCCCTGAGCTTCTAATAAAAGACTGCGCAGTTCTTCTTTAGGCAATTCTAAATTTTGGGGTGATTGCCAGTCGGATGCCATTTCTTGTACCATTAATTGCCGAATAATTTCTGCATTCGTTAGTTATGCCCCTGTCAATGTTAAATTAATTTTGAAGAATATCTGTTTATTATTGTTCGTCACACTGTTTACCGCTTCACCACTTCTCCGATCACGAGCGGTTCTTCGCCGTGGCCGGAAAGAAGAGCCACAGCATCGTCGGCTTTTCGTTTCGGAACAATAACGATCAATCCGATACCGAGATTGAACGTGCGGCGCATATCTTGTTCAGGAACATTGCCCGCATGTTGAATCAGGGAAAAGAGCTCTGGGCGGCGCCATGCATTCCAATCAATTGCTACACGTAACCCGCGCGGAACAATTCTCATGGTGTTCCCGACAATCCCGCCGCCGGTAATGTGCGACATTCCTGACACAAGTCTCGCGACGCGGGATTTCAACAGCAGAGAGATCGGCGAAAGATACGAACGATGCACGGCCATCAATGAATTGCCAAGTGTGCTTCCTAATTCTTTCATCTTCCGATTCAACGGATAGCGCGGAAGCAGGACATGGCGCGCTAACGAATATCCGTTCGTATGTAATCCTGTCGAACGAAGCCCGATCAGCACGTCGCCGCGGCGGATACTTCTGCCGTCAACGATTTTTTCTTTTTCGACAATTCCGACAATTGTTCCTGCGAGATCGAATTCTCCTCTCGCGTAGAAGCCGGGCATCTCGGCAGTCTCGCCGCCGATAAGAGAACACGAATTCTGGCGGCACGCGGTGACAAATCCTTCAATTACTTTTTCTGCAACAGGCGGAGAAAGTTTTCCGGCGGCGAAATAATCCATGAAAAAAAGCGGCGTCGCCCCGCACACGGCGATATCGTTCACGCAATGGTTCACTAAATCCTGCCCGACAGTGTGATAGCGTTTCACTGCAAAAGCAATTTTCAATTTTGTGCCGACTCCATCAACACTCGAAACGAGAACGGGATGCTTCACACCGGAAAACGCTGCGTCATAGAAAGCACCGAACGCACCGATATCGGCAAGGACATTCTTTGAAAATGTGGAGCGCACCATGCGTTTGATCCGGTGAACGAGCCTGTCGCCGCTTTCAATATTAACGCCCGCCTTCTTGTATGTCTGCGCCACTATTGTGTTGCTCCACAAAATTAAAAATGCCTGCACAATGTATCGAAAAAATGAGAAAATTGAAAGAAGAATATGAAGAAATCTTCCCCGTCGAATTATTCGTTATTTCGTACGAATGATGACCACTTGACAAATTCAGAAACACGTGGTACACTTGTACAGTATTCCTTGCATCCAGCGGACGAACAGTTTTTCACCAATTGCGCCAAAGGCGCATCAGCCTTAGGTTGACATTTTTTCGAAAGGAAAAAACTATGAAGTCCTCACCGTCAAACTTCCGCAATCAACTCAAACAAACACGGGCTCTTTTCAAAACATTGGTGAAAGGAGACAAAAAATTCTCTTTGAAGAGCCAGAAAGACAAACGATTCCGCATCGTGCAAAGCATCACCGCGGGGCACGTCCGCGGCGGGCATTCGTTCCATTGACGATCTATGTTCTAGCAACACTAAGCCTTCCGGTTTTTTTACCGGAAGGCTTTTGTGTGTACCGCTGTCTCTGACTACAACTGACCTGCCTCTTCTTAACAATTCCGTAATGATTCCGCTATTCGGGGGTAACAAAAGAATTCTATCTTTGCATCGTGAGAAAAATGAAATTAAAGCACATCTATTTACCTACTTACAAGGAGATATACATGAAGAAATTCTTTTTCTACCTCATCGTTTCATTGCTCGTTGTATGGAGCGGCGTCTTGGCACAACCGAAATTCTCCGGCTTGTTTTTCGGAGACTACTACTACATGGCGAACAACCATGTCGGAAATCAAAAGACCATGCAGGCGTTCGACTACAGGCGCATCTACCTTACTACCGATTATGCTATTGCGGAAGATGTGATGGCAAGATTCCGCATGGAATCCGATCCGGGTGCATCAAGCCTTGGTGCAGGAAACAATACCGGAAAATTGTCAACGATGGTAAAGGATGCGTGGTTCCAGATCAACAAAGTTACCGACGGTGGCAGCATGATCATCGGTTTGCAGGGAACACCGAACATCAATATGGCGGAAGGAATATTCAGTTACAGACCGTTGGAGAAAACGATCCAGGATCTTCACGGTATTTCTGCTTCGAGAGACATGGGAGTATCGTTCAATCAGAAATTCTCAGATCAATTTATCGGAGGATTGCTTCTCGGAAACAACAGCGGCAATGGCGTTTGGACAAACAAGTATAAAGCGGCATATCTTTACGTGCAATACAATCCGATGAAAGAATTGACCGTTTTAGTTGACGGCCAGTACAACGGCGTAGCGATGAGTTCTTTCAACAGAACCGGCGACGTAATAGTGAACTATGCCAACAGTTCATTCAGTCTCGGTGCACAATATTTTCTAAACGGTAAGAATGCCGCTCCCGGCTCCCCAACTATTAAGCAGAACGGCATCAGCTTGAATGGCTGGGCGGCACTGTCGGATAACTTGCACCTCGTGGCACGATACGACAATTACACTCCTGATGTTGACCACAAAAACACATCAATTGGAACGAGCACTCAGAGTTTCATCCTTGGCGGACTCGACTGGAGTATCAAGAAGAATGTTCACTTCATGCCGAATGTTGAATACACATCATATGCATCGTACACCACTGCCGGCGTTTCCACAAGCCCCGATCCTGATGTGTTGACAAGAGTAACGTTTTATATTTCGTTCTAAAACTGAAGACCAAGCACAACAAAAATAAAATTATTAAATTGTATCACATATCCAAAGAAGGAGATCGAAAATGAAAAACTTTTTGAAAGGACTTTTGCTCGGAACGCTGCTCGTCGGAACAATGAGCACGAGCCAAGCACAGCTTCAACTGAACGGCGCCGGATCAACGTTTGATTATCCGATCTTTTCAAAATGGTTCGATACTTATAACAAGATGACGGGAATTGAAATCAACTATGCATCCATCGGCAGCGGAGGCGGAATCCACCAGATAACAGAAGGCACTGTAGATTTCGGTGCTTCCGACGCACCATTGACACCTGAGCAAATGGGTGATTTTAATAAAGCTCAGGGATCAGATATTGTGCATATCCCTATCATCATGGGCGGTGTTGCCATTACCTATAATCTGCCTTCAGTAGGACAAGGAATAAAATTAGACGGAACAACTCTGGCTGATATTTATTTAGGCAAAATTACTAAGTGGAACGATCCAAGAATTGTAAAGTTAAATAAAGATAAAAACCTTCCTGACAAGGCTATACTTGTTGCTCACCGCTCAGAAGGCAGCGGCACCACTTTTATATTTTCAAGCTATTTGTCAAAAGTGAGCCCCGAATGGTCAAAGCAATGCGGAACCAGTATAGCAATTAATTGGCCCGTGGGAATTGGAGCAAAAGGCACGGAAGGAGTTGCCGGAGTTATTGCCCAGACAGAGGGCGCAATCGGCTATATCGAATTGGCTTATGCAAAACAGAATAACTTGCCCTACTGTCTTATAAAAAATCAATCAGGGAATTTTATCGAAGTAAACTTCAACACTGTTTCAGCAGCCGCAGCGGGCGCATCGGCACATATGCCAAATGACCTTCGAGCGGTTATTACAAATTCACCCGGAAAGAATTCCTATCCTATTTGCGGTTTTTCATGGGTAGTGATTCCTAAAGATATTAAGAACCGCGAGCATGCTGAAGCACTTGTCAAGTTTTTAAAGTGGGCGGTAACAAAAGGCCAAGCTGATGCTACAAGCCTTTACTATGCTCCGCTTCCAAAACCGGTTCAAAAGCTTGATCTGGAAAAATTAAATGCAATAACCAGCAACGGAAATAAATTATAACACCTAAAAAGCCGAAGTGGAAATTGTAAACGACAAAGGATCTCTCGCCAAGAACCAAGAATATTTGAATGGAAGCAACGGGAAAAAAACTTCCCCCTTCTTAAAAAAAATATTAGGGAAGAAGAACCTTGGCGATGTAATTTTTGAAAGACTAACACTGCTCTTTGCGGTGTTGGTCTTTCTATTGGTACTTTTTATGGGTTGGGAAATGTATTCCAATTCTTTGTTGTCTATAAATAAGTTCGGCTGGAAGTTTCTAATTACAACAACGTGGGATCCATATTCAGAAACCTTCGGTGCATTGCCGATGATCTTCGGAACAATAGTCTCATCGCTGCTTGCACTTATCATCGCAGTTCCTTTAGGCTTAAGCGTTGCGGTCTTTTTATCTGAACTGGCACCAGCATGGCTTGAAAAGCCGTTTTCATTTTTGACAGAGCTACTTGCGGCAATTCCAAGTGTAATTTATGGACTGTGGGGAATATTCGTTCTTGTTCCATGGCTTAGAAATGTGGTTGAACCATTTTTACAGAAGGAATTTCCCAACTCGCCGTTATTTCAAGGCGCACCTTATGGCTATGATATGTTAGCGGCTGGTGTAATTTTATCTATTATGGTTTTGCCCATTATTTCTTCAATTTCAAGAGATGTTATAAAATCGGTACCGGATACACTAAGAGAAGCCGCTTATGCATTAGGCGCGACAAAATGGGAGGTTACCAAAATTGTCTTTTCAAATGCCAGGTCCGGTATTTTAGGCGCAATCATACTTGGGTTTGGGAGGGCTCTCGGTGAAACAATGGCTGTAGTTATGGTGATCGGTAATCGCCCTCAAATCACTGCGTCAATTTTAAACCCAGCTACTACTATAGCAGGTACCTTAGCCAATGAATTCAGCGAAGCCACCTCTGACCTGTATTTAAGTGCAATAATTGAATTAGGGTTAATACTTTTTGTAATAACCATCATTATCAATATTTTTGCCCGCCTTTTAGTGTGGGGGACCGAACGAAAATGGAAATGACAAGTAGAACTAAGAAATTTACATATTACAGAAGAAAAGCAACAAATGTAATAATGCTTTCCTCTTCTTTTTTCTCGGCGATTATTACCATTATCCCGCTATTCCTTGTTTTTTATTATACAGTTAGAGAAGGTCTACGATATTTAAATATAGACTTCTTTACAAAGCTTCCTACTCCTATTGGTGAACCGGGAGGAGGAATGGTTAATGCCATTGTTGGAACGCTGATACTGATTGGTATTGGAGGCGGCATTGGGATTCCGGTAGGAATGCTTTCTGGGATATATCTTTCAGAATTTGGTAAGAATAAATTTGGAACCCTCGTTCGTTTTTTAGCCGATGTCTTAAGCGGTATCCCTTCAATTGTAGTTGGCGTTGTTGCATACACTCTTGTTGTTCTACCAATGAAACATTTTTCTGCCCTTGCCGGCGGTGTAGCATTAGCGATTTTAATGATACCTACTATTACCCGGACCACGGAAGAAATGATAAATCTTGTCCCGCATTCATATAGGGAAGCAGCATTAGCTTTAGGAATACCTAAATGGAAAACAATTTTATTTATTGTTCTTAAAACAGCATGGAAAGGAATCGCAACAGGTGTTCTTTTGGGACTTGCAAGAGCCGCGGGCGAAACAGCACCGCTTCTGTTTACTGCACTTGGAAACAGATTCTGGTCCACTAACATTTTCCGGCCTATAGCTTCTCTCACTGTATTTATCTATGAATACTCCAAAGCGCCCTTTAAAGACTGGAATGAACAGGCATGGACTGCGGCTTTAGTACTAATAATGCTTATTTCAATCGTAAGTTTGGTTTTCAGACTAATTACACGTTCAAAATATTGACGTGCAGCAGTCAAATAGATGAATGTAATGGATATTAAGGTTCTAACTTATGCGCGTTTCAAAATAATCAATGAAAGATCATCTGCCGTGCCGGCGGCACCAATGAAACGATCTACTTCTGCAACCAACGACGCACCGATTTCAGCAGGCGCGCCAGAAGGCGATTGCCCCAAAGGGGTTTTCAACAAAAATTTGATAAGCCGTTCCTTGTTGAAAAAATCTCCCTGCTCATTGCGCGCTTCAGTAACTCCATCAGAATACAAAACACAGAGATCGCCGCTCTTCATCTGAACTGCGCGCTCAGTGTACTGAATTTCACGCGCCAAGCCGAGCGCAGGTTCTCCTTTTTCCATTTCTTCCACGGCGCTATTGCTCAACACAAGAGCCGGAAGATGTCCGGCATTGACAATGCGCACTTCTCCTCCGCCGCATTCCGCATACAACAATGATGCAAACATATTCGAAGGACTGTCGCGGTGAAAAATTGCATTGATCCGGCTGACAAGAGACGCAAGTCCGCCGTCGGAGGGTTCAGTGAATGCCAAAGCGCGAATCGTCGCCTGAAGTTTCGCCGTCAGCAGCGCGGCGTGTAATCCTTTCCCCGAAACATCAGCAATAGCGACGCCAAAACGATGTTCGTCGAAACGAAGAAAGTCCACTAAATCACCGCAGACTTCGTTAGCAGAACGCGTGAAGAGCCAGATAGACCATCCATCAACTTTCGGAGTTCGTTCGGGCATCAGCAACTCTTGAATGCGTCTGCCAGCTTCCAACTCATCATGTGCGAGAAGCTTATCCTTCAACTCCAGAATCAGAATAAGCACCAGCACGGCGCCGCCAAGAAGTGCGGTATCACTATGGACGCTCCTTCCCCCTTTATTTATATCGATACTGATGTTCATCAGTAAAAGAACACCAACGACAAGCAAGAGGCGACGAAAAGGAGATAACTTGTAGAACATTCCGCGCAAAACCCAGCCTGTAATATGCAATGCGCTCCGGCCAGCTCGCATTGTTTTGAGACGCTCGCGCTGTTCGTCGTTAAGATAAAATTCCTTGATCTCACGCAGTTCTTTGAAAAACGTTTTGCCCACATCCGACATGCGAAAATCATCGAACAGGACATGAAAGAAATTGCGCTGTCGCTTCGAATCAGATGATGTCATATTGAAAAATCCATTTGAGAAAAAGTCCGTTAAACCTGTCTGCCGACGGCAGGTGTGATTACACAATGATACGGCAAAAAAAAGAAAATGTTCAGACTTTATCATTTCTGATTCTCAGCAGCTATAGCTTTTCCAATTTCTGGGAGACTTGGGTTTCTTTTCGAGAAAAAACAGCAAAAAAAGCATACTGCGATTGGCATCAAACTTGTATTTATAAATACAGCTATGAATACTTTCGATAAAGAGAAAGCGATATATACCATCGCAACTGCTGCGAGCATGATCGGCGTTTCAGTTGAAACCCTGCGATTGTATGAGCGGCGCGGACTCATCCTTATTGAGAAAAGCAAAGGCAATCAGCGGCTCTATTCAGAATCGGATATCGAGCGACTCGAATGCATCAGGAGAGCAATCAACGAGCACAAAATTTCGATTGAAGGTATTCGCCGGATGCAGGCAATGATTCCATGCTGGGAATATGTACAATGTTCAACAGAACAGCGCAATGTATGTCCCGCGTATAACAGACCTGACGCAGGCTGTTGGACATATACACACAGAAGAAACGCCTGCAAAGACCGCGAATGTAAAACCTGCACTGTATACCAGCTTTCAGCAAATTGTGAAAAGATCAAAGCAGCAATTCATCAAAGGAAATGAACTATGAAAAAAATCTTTTTCTCACTTTTGCTGCTCGGTGCCATTCTCGGACTTGTACTGATGGCGCTTCAGAAAAAGAGCACAGAGAGCACACCACTGTCCGATTTGAAAAAAGAATACCCTGCAAAAACAAAGCCTTCGGTTGACCATTCGTTATTTCCCGAACTCAAAAAGAAATTTACGAGGCCCCAGGAAGTTACTGCCGCCTGTATTTCCTGCCACAACGGACGAGCAGAAGAAGTGATGCACTCGACACACTGGAACTGGGAACGTCTTGAATATATCGAGGGGAAAGGCATCCGGGCAATCGGCAAAAGAAATATTCTGAATAATTTCTGCATCGGCATAGCGGGCAGCGAAAAAAGCTGCACACGATGTCATGTCGGATATGGATATGAGAATACAACCGCGTACTTCACAGACTCGCTTAACGTGGATTGTCTCGCCTGTCACGACAACAGCGGCACGTACATGAAGGCAAGCGAGAAAGCAGGAATGCCCGACCCATCTGTGAATTTGAATTTCGTTGCCCAGCATGTCGGCAAACCGACGCGAACGGATTGCGGCACCTGCCATTTCTTCGGCGGAGGCGGCAACAATGTTAAACACGGCGATCTCGAGGAAGCACTTTTTGATCCAACACGAAATGTTGATGTGCACATGGCGTCCGATGGTGTAAACATGCAATGCGTGGACTGCCACACTGCACAAAAACATCAGATGTTGGGAAAAATGTATTCCGTGTCTTCTATGAACCGCAACCGCGTTCAATGCGAAACCTGCCACGGCTCAATGCCTCACATCGACAATGTGCTGAACGATCACACGCTTAAAGTTGCCTGCCAAACCTGCCACATACCGGTGTATGCGAAAGTGAACCCGACAAAACTTTTCTGGGACTGGTCTCAAGCCGGAAGGTTGAAAGACGGCAAGCCGTTTGAAGAAAAAGATTCAAATGGCACCGACGTTTACATGTCTATCAAAGGAGCATTTGTGTGGGGGAAAAATGTCAAACCGGAATACCTCTGGTTCAACGGCACGGCATCGCATTATCTTGTCGGTGATACAATTGACTCGTCAAAACCGGTAAAGATCAATACGCTGTACGGCAATTACGATGATCCCGATGCAAAAATTTATCCGGTGAAAGTTCACCGCGGAAAACAAATCTACGATACACAATATCACTACCTCATACAACCGAAATTATTTTCTGCCAAACCCGGCGATGGCGGCTTTTGGGGTGACTTCAACTGGAATCGTGCCGCAGAAGAAGGTATGAAGAAGATCAATCTCCCCTACAGCGGCAAGTACGGTTTTGTTCAAACGGAAATGTACTGGCCCGTGAACCACATGGTTTCTCCGAAAGAGCAAGCCGTTTCATGTACAGAATGCCATACGCGCGACAATGGGCGGCTGGCTCATCTCAACGGATTTTATTTGCCGGGAAGAGATTACGATGCAAGCGTGGAATTGTTCGGCAAAGGAATTCTTCTGCTCACGCTGGCAGGCGTTGTTCTTCACGGCGGGGCAAGAATTGTTATGAAACGAAAGCGTCAGCCGAAAGCTGATAAGGAGGCAAAGTAACATGAAAAAAGAATATGTCTATCGTGCATTCGAACGATTCTGGCACTGGACGCAAGCGGCGCTCATCATTTTTCTCGGCGTTTCCGGCTTTGAGATCCACGGATCAATTCATTTCTTCGGTTATGAAAACGCAGTTCAGTACCATAATATTGCCGCCATCAGTTTTCTCATCCTCATTGTGTTTGCAATCTTCTGGCATTTGACGACAGGCGAATGGCGGCAATATATTCCGACATGGAAAAACCTTCGCGCTCAGGCACAATACTACATCTTCGGAATTTTCCGCGATGCGCCGCACCCGACAAAGAAAACAGTGCTGAGCAAACTGAATCCGCTGCAAAAAATTGTGTACGCCGGATTGAAGGTCCTCGTAATTCCGGTAATGGTCGTCACCGGACTTCTCTATATGTTCTACCGTTATCCGCAGAAGTACGAAGTGCTCAGCCTGAACGTCAAAAGCCTTGAAACGATTGCCGTGCTTCATACAATCGGTGCGTTCCTGCTTGTTGCATTCTTCATTGCGCACCTGTATTTGATCACAACGGGACAGACAGTTACATCGAATCTGAAAGCGATGATCACCGGCTATGAAGAGCTTGAAGGCGAGCCGCATGAAAAGAAAATTGAACCTGAAATCAAAGAAGCTGCTCTTTCAAAATGAGGCAAAAACTATGAACACCAAATATATGAATCCGTACCTTGCTGGTTTTCTTCTCGGCATGGTGTTACTGGCAACAATCTTTATTACAGGCCGCGGCTTGGGAGCCAGCGGCGCAATCAAAGACGTGACGATTGCCGTAATGGACGGCGTGGCACCGGCACACACGGAGAAAGCGCCGTTCTTCAACAATTATGTCGGGCCGGGAAAAGAGAATCCGCTGAAGTCGTGGCTGGTGTTTGAAGTTGCCGGCGTATTCATCGGCGCGTTCGTTTCCGGATTGGCGTCCAATCGGTTAAAGTTCGTTACTGAAGCGGGACTGAAAGTCCGCCCGAAGCTTCGCTGGCTATTTGCAGCAATCGGCGGCGCACTCTTCGGGCTTGGCGCACAATTCGCGCGGGGATGTACAAGCGGAGCGGCGCTCAGCGGTATGGCGGTGCTTTCAACGGCAGGCTTTGTTGCAATGCTTGCAATCTTTGGCACGGGGTACGCCGTTGCGTACTTCGCACGTAAACTATGGTTATGAAAAAAGAAATAAGGTGATATCATGGGTCCATTCGTTCCTGATCTAATTTCCGACCAACTGAATCTGGTCGTCGCCCTGCTGCTCGGAATCGGTTTCGGCTTTGCTCTTGAACAGGCGGGATTTTCTTCATCGCGAAAACTGGCCGGAGTATTTTACGGCTACGACTTCACGGTGCTTCGTGTATTCTTCACCGCGGCGGTGACGGCAATGAGCGGCGTTCTCTTACTCGATTATTTCGGACTGCTCGACACTGACATCATTTTTGTCAATCCAACGTGGCTTATGCCGACAATTGTCGGCGGAGTCATCATGGGAATTGGCTTTGTTCTCGGCGGATATTGCCCCGGCACAAGCGTATGTGCGGCGGCAATCGGAAAAATCGATGCGATGTTCTTTGTCGGCGGCGGATTGTTAGGCGTCTTCACGTTCGGAGAATTGTTTCCGCTGTATGATAAATTTTATGCTTCAACATCGCTCGGCGCAATCAAAGTTTTTGATTCACTCGGAATGACGCAGGGAGTATTTGCATTCATTCTGATTGCTGTTGCCGTCGGTGCGTTCGCTATTACAACGATAATTGAAAAACGAGCAAATAAGACTTCTGCTCCATCATTCGAGTTCAAGTCCGGAAAACATTTCGCCGCTGGAATCGCTGTTCTTGCTCTCGGCGTCCTGTTTATTTTCATGCCCAACAGAAAAACTCATCTCATTAATGAAGTGAGCGACGCACGCTACATCTCCTCGCATCCGGTAAACACAATGGATGCTGACGAGCTTGCGTTCCGCATTGTTGACCATGAACCGAAAGTGCGCATCGTTGACATTCGTTCGGCGGCTGAGTACGCAAAACTCGCTCTCCCCGGTTCTGATAATATGGCTCTGCGCGATTTCTTCAGCAAAGAGTGGGCACCGCTCTTTTCGCAAAGACACGTGAAAAAAGTTATCCTCGCGGATAACGAGACGGAGGAGCGCACCGGGTATTTGCTCTTGCAGAAACTCGGTTACGAAAATCTCGCGGTGCTGAACGGCGGATTTGAAGCATTCAACAAAACTATTCTCTCTCCATCAGCATTTGTTCCTGTGGGGACACGCTGGGATAACGATGTGCGCGGGTTTCGTGAACAGGCACGCACGGATATTCTGAAGATGATTGCCGACAGCAAAAATGCGGGACCAAAGGTGGAGAAAAAACCGAAGAAGATTCAGGGGGGATGCTGAGACTTCGCAACGGCGTATCGTTGTAAAACAAGCCAATTCCAATAACCGGGATTGGCTTTTTTTATCCCGACTCTGAACCGACCCATACACGAGCAGCTTGACTATCTCACGAAAAGACTTAGATTAACCACATACATTGTTTTGCGTTCTCCAGAGCAGAACAACGTTAGAATGTCTTGACAACCGCCATTTATTCTATTACATGGAATTCGCCTAATGTCTTGCGCTGAGACTGGACAATACAACTCTGAGAGGTTCGGATGAACATTCTCCTTCTCTATCCGCGTATGCCCGATACGTTCTGGTCTATGCAGCATTTCATGAAGATGGTTTCAAAGAAATCGAGCTACCCTCCGCTGGGACTTCTGACAGTCGCACGAATTCTGCCTGACGACTGGAACAAGAAGCTGGTTGATCTCAATGTCACCACGCTTGATCCTGCCGATGTGGAATGGGCGGATTACGTGTTTGTCTCTGCGATGAATGTTCAACGCAAATATGCGCACGAAGCAATTTTGGAATGCAAGAAGCACGGAAAGAAAGTCGTTGCAGGCGGGCCGTTGTTCACACATGAACATGAATACTTTCCTGAGGTTGACTATTTTGTTTTGAACGAAGCGGAAATCACACTTCCCTTTTTTGTTGCCGACCTCATGAATGGAACTCCGAGGCGAATCTATTCCAGCCCGGACTTTGCCGACATGAACAAGGCGGTTCTGCCGGACTGGAACCTGATCAATCTCAAGAACTACGCGTACGCCATTGTGCAGTATTCGCGCGGGTGCCCGTACATGTGTGACTTCTGTGACGTGACCACGCTGTTCGGGCGAAGGCCGAGAACGAAAACAGCACAGCAGATCATCAGCGAGCTCGATGAAATACTCGCCGCCGGAAATCCAATGATGATTCTCTTTGCCGACGATAACCTGATCGGCAACAGAAAAGATTTAAAGAACAATCTTCTGCCCGCATTGATAGAGTGGAGAC